>DAINQB010000081.1:4479-8358 GCA_036743175.1 Bacillota bacterium
GCCACGGCTTTGGCAAGTTCATCCCTTTCATACATTACAACATTATATTTATCATTCTCTTCAATGTATTTTATTAACTCAGCGGAGGATATTGAATCATCACTGTCGGAAATCCCGATGGAAATCGCAGAACTCTGTCCGGATGAAATCATCATCATGAAAACAACAGCCAGAATCGGTGGAAGAAAAACATAAACAATCAGATTTGATGGCTTCTTCAGTAACTGTCTTATGCTGTTTCCAGTAATTCTAAGAGCATTAAGCATTTGCATACCCCTTTCTCCGGTTAACCAACATAACTGCTGCCGTAGCCAGCAAAGCTACTCCAGCGCATATTGCAAAGGACGTGTATGCCTTTGTATAGTCCCCCAGATATATTGCATCAAATATTCCATGGTTGACCCAGTACATCGGTGAAATTTTCTTGATTGCCATTATTGCAGGGCCTCCGCCTATGTTCACATATCCATCGCCCAGGAAAACTATCACAGGAATCACTATCTGGGAAAGACCGGCAATCAAATTTTCATTCTTTATGGTTAGTCCAAGAACCGTCCCAAGGGCAGATACCATTAATATCTCGCCGAAAATAACCATTGCTCCGATATGAAGTGCCTGACCCCAGTATACTTTGAACACCAGTATTCCCAGCACTGTGACCA
The DNA here is from genome assembly GCA_036743175.1 of Bacillota bacterium. Classification (GTDB taxonomy): domain Bacteria; phylum Bacillota; class Clostridia; order DUPQ01; family DUPQ01; genus JAFGQE01. The sequence goes on from DAINQB010000081.1 coordinate 5,142, forward strand.
ACAATGATTGCATCGACAGCAGTGCTACGCTGCCTGCAGCCGTTCCCCACTGGTAGCTGAGCATACTGACAGGTGATGCCTTTATTCTGTCTGCAGTCCTTATCCTTTTGTTTTCGGAAAGGTACGTACCAAGGAATATCATCCCATAGAAAAGAAACATGGTTGAGATTGTCACTCCATAATAATCCATGGATCCCGGCGTCCTTTCCCTGTCAAAGGATATTTCACGGGTGAATGCTGCTCCCGCCCCTTCGCCTTGCATTGGATTCACCGGAATGCCAAGTGAAGATACTTCATAAATAAGATTGAAGTTATCGGCAAATGACTTTAGTATAAGCTCTCCAAGGGATGAGTTGAAGTTATAGTTGCTGTTTTTATATACGACCAGTTTATCCCTTGTTATTTCCACAAATGCATCGTATTTGTTTCTGATTATTCCTTCGATGGCTTCCTCGGAATCATCTGTTTTGGTAAAGACAAAGTATTCATTTTCGTCATTGACCATAAAGCTTTCGAAGGACTGTGAAAGTTCAGACTCCTCACTTATGTAATAAAGCATGTCCGCTTTGTCGAGGCTCTCAGCACCCTGGTCTCCCATTATTCCTGCGAAAGCATTTCCAAGAAGCCATATCAGAATGACAGGGAACAACAGCATAATCATGAAGAACATTCTGTCCCTGACCGTCCTTTTCCCATATACCAAGAAAAAATTCCATGTCTTCATCTTCAGTCCCTCAGCGTTCTTCCGGTCATTGAAAGGAATACATCCTCAAGGTTCGGCATCCTGCTTTCTACCTTCCTGATTTCCATACCAATGCCGTTCAGCCGGTTGACTATCTTACCCAGGATGTTTCTGTTGCCGTTGTGCTGGATCAATATTCCCCCGTCTTCGACCGCTATGCTCAGGATGTCCTTTTCTTCAGCAAGTGAATCCTTTGCCTTTTCGGCAAAATCAGCAGTTTCAATGTAGATAAGCTCATTCTCAGAAATTGTTCTCTGAAGTTCCCCGAGGGTACCTTCTGCGATTATCCTTCCATTGTCAATTATTCCGATACGGTCGCAGAGGGTTTCCGCCTCCTCCATATAGTGGGTCGTATATATGACGGTCCTGCCCATCTTGTTCAGTTCCTTGATTGATTCCATTATATGGTTTCTTGACTGAGGGTCGATTCCAACCGTCGGTTCATCAAGAAAAATAATTTCAGGTTCATGGCATATACCGCAGGCCAGGTTAAGTCTTCGCTTCATGCCGCCCGAGAAATTTTTGGCGAAATCTTTCTTCCTGTCCGACAAGGCAACAAATTCCAAGGCCTTCTCAACTTTGTCTTTTCTTTCTTTTCCTTTAAGACCATACAAGGATGCAAAGAAGGAAATGTTCTCATAGGCTGTCAAATCCTCATATATCGCCAGTTCCTGAGGAACAAAGCCCATGAGGTTCTTTATTTCATTTCCCGCACCCGGCACTGGCTTGCCGGCTATCTTCAACTCTCCGCCGTCTGCCTTTACAAGACCTGCCACTATATTGATGAATGTGCTCTTACCGGCTCCGTTAGGTCCAAGGAGTCCGTATATTATTCCTTTTTCGATTGAAAGATCAAGTCCCTGAAGTGCCTTTACCTCTTTATATGACTTTGTAAGATTCCTGCTCTCAATAACCATAAAACCCTCCCCGCATATCTTTGATGAGTCCGTTACCACAATATTTTACAATACAGCAGGTTTGCTGGCAACGCATGCAATGTTAAATTAATATTTCCTATACAGCTTTGATTTTTATAAATGCTTGTGTTATATTTTTACGTGAATTTTGTTTTCGGAGGTTATGATGAAGGATTTGAAGGGTGCATGCATTTTCGGCCAGTCAGGCGGGCCGACATCCGTAATAAATGCATCAGCGGCAGGGGTATTCACCCAGGCACTCAAGGAAGAGAATATTACTGCAGTATATGGAGCTGCACATGGGATAAGAGGTATCCTCGAAGAGGATTTCTATGATATGTCAAAGGAAGACCCCGAACAGTTTGATCTTCTGAAGACAACACCTTCATCAGCCCTTGGCTCAGTAAGGTACAAATTAAAGGATCCTTCAGTTGACGATACTGATTATAAAAGGATTCTTGAAGTATTCAGGAAGTACAATATCAGATATTTCTTCTATAACGGTGGGAATGATTCAATGGATACCACCAATAAGATAAGCAAGTTCCTGCAAAAATCAGGATATGACTGCAATGTAATGGGTGTTCCAAAGACCATAGACAATGACCTTTATGGGACCGATCACTGCCCCGGCTACGGCAGTGCTGCACGCTACGTAGCAACCACCATCATGGAAATTTACCATGACGCAAGGGTATATGATACGCCAATGATAACTGTGATTGAAATCATGGGAAGGAATGCCGGCTGGCTTACAGCAGCTTCAGCACTTGCTGCTTATAAAGGAGCAGGCCCTGATCTGATTTATCTGCCTGAAGTACCGTTTACAATGGAGAAGTTCATTTCTGATGTCCGCAAGGTATTTGATAAGACCGGTAAAGTCATCGTCGCATTCTCAGAAGGCTGCAAGGATGAGAACGGGACATATATCGCCGAGATGGGTGCAGAACTTGCAAAGGATGCCTTCGGCCATGCACAGCTTGGCGGAGCAGCATCAGTTCTCGCCAACAAAGCCAAGGAAGAATTCGGATGCAAGGTCCGTGGCATAGAATTCTCCCTGATGCAGAGATGCGGTGCACATATCGGTTCAGGCAATGATGTTGAAGAAGCATTTGCCGCTGGCCAGGAAGCTGTCAGATCAGCAGTAAATGGTATGACCGACCATATGGTGGCATTTGAACGTTCCACCGAAAACGGTGAATACAAATGCAATCTGAAGCTGATAAACCTCAGCCATGTCGCAAACACTGAACGCACCGTGCCGCTTGAATGGATCAACGAAGACAAGAACTTTGTTACAGATGACTTCATCAAATATGCCCTTCCTCTGATCCAGGGCAACTCCCATCCCCCATATATTGAGGGGCTTCCCAGATTCGCCAAACTGAAGAAAGTTCAGGCAGGAAAAAATAAATAACCTAAACCCAAAGCCCGGACTCCCCGGGCTTTTCTTTTATTGTTAGAAATATTACATAACGATATTTACACCAGGTGTAATTATCGTTGTGTCATATTTCTAACAATGCGATAATCACCTCTCAGGAAAATATTTACCTCT
>DAINQB010000082.1:0-8168 GCA_036743175.1 Bacillota bacterium
GGATTCATTGCATCTGAAGAACGTGTAATCAATTACGTCAAACATGCCTCCAGACCATTTATATTCAGTGCTTCCATCCCACCATCCAATGCCGCAGTGGCACGCGAGGCACTCAGGATTATGAAAGAGGAACCCGATCGGCCACTAAGACTCAAGGCGAACTCCGATTACATGAGAGCAGGATTCAAAGCAAGGAAGATTCCAATAATCGATGGGGAAACTGCAATTATTCCCGTTATGACATACACCAACGATAGAACCTTCATAATCACCAAGATGCTCCTTGAAGCAGGTGTATATGTAAATCCGGTAATCTGTCCCGCAGTCAAACCGGGTGAATGTCTGCTAAGAACCAGCTACACTGCAACCCATACAAAAGACCAGCTTGACAGGGCACTTGAAGTATTCAGTGCAGTGTTCAAACAGGCGGATGAAATGGGACTTGAGTAAGTATCGATAAAACCAATTAAGCCGGACAGAAATGTCCGGCTTTTCTATTTCAATTTTCTGATTTTTTCATAGAAATCCAGGAATATTCCATCCCTGTCAAGATAGTATGCTGCGTCTATCATATGTCTTCTTCTGTCAACACTGTAGCTGCAGTTGAAGTCGTCATGCAATACAGGACTATGGATTTTTACTATTCTTACTGCCTGTGGTAAAACAAGATATGCCACTGCCGAGATATCCCAGATGACCCTTGTCCTTCCAGGGTTACCGTCGACTGCTTCGTTGACCAAATCCACCAGTGCTCCGGCTATCTGCGAATCACCCATGCAGGCCCTTAGTTCGGGAACGCTGACCTTCAGATGGGATGCCACATTATGGCACGGAATCTGAACAAGCCTTACTCCCGAGTCAAAAAGAATCTGAGATGCCGGGATATCCTGCATTTGGTTGAATTCCCTGCCCGAAGGCCAGTCAAGGGTTACGCCACCCAACCAGACTACTATAATTTTATCCTTTATGGATGGATCTTTTACCAAAGCACTTGAGACATTGGTTGGCGCACCGATTGCAACTACATAAAGGGGGTCATCCGCATCTGATTCATGGGCCAGTCTTATCAGATTATCCACCGAATCAGAGTAAACCGGATCTTCCTTTGATGTCATGAATCTGTCAGCACCTTTGAAAACAATCCCCCTGGTCTCTCTACCCATAAGCTTCATCAACCTAAGAATTTCCCCGTAGCTTCTTTCCATTCCATCGCCGGGCCCCTCGGATTTTTCATTGTGAAACGGAGCGGCGTGGATAGCCTCAACCTTCACAGCCTCAGGTGACAGAAGTGCATAGACAAGAGCAAACTGGTCATCCACTTCATTGTATGTATCTGTATCCAGGATCATTCTAAGCATGTAAACCTCCGGTTATCAATCAGTGTGTTTTTCCCGACCTGTAACTCTCCAGTCCCACAATCCTCATGATTTTTCCATTCGGCAGGGGCTCGATTTTATCAGAGTATTCAACACTCAGCTTCATGGGATAATCAAGATATCTGTTGATTTCCTTCCTGACGGCAAGCTCCTGGACTTTGCTGAACCCACCCTTCTTCATCTGGAGAACAAGGGTTACTTCGTTATCACTTCTTTGTTCCAGCCTGAACTCTTCGACATTGTCATGTCCTTCCATTATCTTGAAGAACGGCAGTGGTGTCATATATGTATGCTTCGGGGACACAATCAACTCAATCCTTTTACCTTCAATTTTGTCAATGGTCGGAAAACCTCTGCCACAGTCACAGTACCTGTCGCTCATTTGAACAAGGTCGTCAACCTTGAACCTTATAAGCGGCATCTTCCGTTTCTGAAGGGTGGTTACAAGGAGCTGACCGGTATCACCATTGCTTACTTCATTGAACTCACTGTCCACCGATTCCAAATAATGAATTATCGGAATATAGTGATAACCCTTTGATTCAGTGCACTGCTGGGCCAGTCGCCCGAACTCATTGGCACCATATCCGTCTATCAGCGTTGCTTCAGAAAAAACAGATTTGATGAGTTCCCGGTACCTTGGCATCATTGTCTGGAACCCGGTTCCTATGAGGTCAGTCCTGAAGGTTTTCAGATTATTTGTCTTTATGTATTCAGCAAACCTGTATATGGGCTCGGTGACACCTATGATAGCCCTGGGTCTTGTTCTTTTATATATCTTATATAGGTAGGCCAGCTTCTCCATGTCCATGTAATCCGGACTAACAATGCTGGTCCTGGTCAACGGATTGCACCGGTGCTTTTTATAATGCGGGTTATCAGCCAGGTTAGCAGACCTCTCCCTTTTAATCAGAAGTTTTCTTTTTCCCGGAGAAAGACCGGCAAGAACGTCAAAATAATCATCAGCAACGTGAAGCAGTTCATGTCTTCCCCTTATAGTGATTGCTCCTTTGCCTGTAGTTCCGCCTCCCAGATATCTTTTGCCTCCCTTTATATCCTTGTCTATCAATTCATCATAGTGCTCAGAAATAATATCCCTTGTAAGTACCGGGAATTCCTTTATGTCACTTCTCACTGTTTCAGGTGACAGTTCAAACGCACCTTTGAATTTACTGTAATAAGGTATACGGTCAACGGCATGGTTCAAAAGAAGGGACATCTCAACCGTCTGCAGTTCCATCAGTTCATCCAGGGACTTGTATTCTATGCTCCTGAGGTATTGGCTGAACTTGTTTAGTTCGCCTTTCCCCAGGGCCAGCCTTCCCAGTTTTATTGCCGAATATACCAAGCTTTCATATGGATTCATTCTGTTTCCTTTGCCATTCTATAAATTAAAAACCGCCGTCCGGCCAAAGGCCGTAAGGCGGTTTTCATCATTAAACATAACTATGTGTGAAAACGGGTTCTACCAGGTTCATGTAAACTATATCCGGTTCACGCATACACATTCCGCCTCCTAGGATTTTGCCTCCAGCAGTTTCTTCTTTATGCTGTACTTCCTCCACATCATCCAAAGCGGTGTAGCAATGAATATGGATGAATATGATCCGCTGGTAAGACCGATTATCAACGGGAAGGCAAACTGCTTTATGGAATCCACATTGTAGATTGATGCAAAAATATACAGGGTTACAATTGTCAGCAATGTGGTTACCAATGTATTGATGGTTCTGGGAAGTGACTGCCATGTGCTTGTATTTACCATCTTTTCTATGTCAGACTTACTCATCACAGAGCTGTTTTCCCTTATTCTGTCATAGATTACTATGGTGTCATTCATGGAATAACCGATTATGGTAAGTATCGCAGCAACGAACACTTCATTTACAGGAATATTGAATACGGTGTAAACGGACAGCATTATGAGGGCGTCATGTATAAGTGCCACGATACCGAAAAGGGCCGCTGAGATACCGGACATAACCCTGAATCTGATGCCTACATATATTACTATCAGAAGCATTGCCCAGCCTGCAGCCATAAGGGCCTTGTTCCTGAGTTCCACTCCTATGAATGGTGCAACGGACTGGATCTGCGGCTGTGTTTCTGTGTTTACAAAGAAGTCCGGCGAAGTTTCGAGATAGTCGATTACCTGGTTTATCTCGTCATTGTCCAGTGTATTCTCCTTTGAAACCTTTATTGACATCAGTGCTAGCTTGTTGTCCTGGTCGTCAGGATTGAATGTTGTCTCTTTCTGTACTGTCACACCTTTGCCCAGAAGATTTTCAATTGCAGCCTCTGCTGCAGCCGCATCATAGTTGTCATCCTTCATTTCTATCTTGATTATGGTTCCGCCTTCAAACTGGATGTCCCAGTTGAAGCCCCCGTTGATCAGAAAGAACGCCAGACCTATCAGTATAAGAACAGCAGAGAAGATAAAGAAGAATTTCCTTTTGCTCATCAAATCAATCATCTTGCCACCCCCTTTGTGCCGTATAGCCAGGTCTTGCCGAATATTTTAATGGATGCAATGGCCTTGAGCAGGTATTTTACAACGATTATCGCTGTGAAGAAGCTCATGATTACGCCAATTATAAGAGTAAGGGCAAATCCCTTGATTGGGCCGCTTCCTACGATGTACAAAGCTCCGCCGGATATCAAAGTCGTTACATTGGCATCAAAGATTGCAGAGAATGCACGCTTGAATCCAATGTCAATGGCTTCACCGAGTTCAATTCCCCGGCCGAGTTCTTCCTTTATTCTTTCATATATGATTACATTGGCATCAACACCCATACCTATTGTAAGTATGATACCTGCTATACCGGGCAGTGTTATGGATGCATTGAATGCTGAAATCCAGAATATTTCACTTGCCACCAGACCGACCAGAGCAATTGATGCTATCAGACCGGGCAACCTGTAGCGGATAATCATGAACAATACAACCAGTATGAAGGCAACTAGTGCAGCCCTGAGAGTTACATTCAGTGCACTTTCACCAAGTATCGGTGTGATTGAGTTGATTTCCTGTGCAGTCATGGCAAATGGCAGTGCACCATATTTGATGTAGTTTGCCAGTTCAACAGCCTCTTCAATGGTGAAATTACCTGTTATTGAAGCTTCACCGCCTGAAATAACAGATGAAACCACAGGATAGCTCTTCAGTTCATCATCAAGGTAGATGGCAATTGGTTTGCGGACTAGTTCTGCCGTAGCCTTTGCGAATTTCTCTGCACCGGTTTCCGTCAGGGTGAGTGCCACCATGTATGAGTTATCCTGCTTGTTAAGCATCGCAACCGAATCCGCTACATCCGTTCCGTCGAGTACAATGTTGTCATCCTTAAGGTCGGCTTCCTCAACCAGGAAAACTATCCTTCCGGAGCTGTCAAATGCATATTTTTCCTCATCCCATCTCTGGAATGTAAGGAGTGCCATTTCACCCAGGTCATCAATGACCTTCTGTGGGTTTGTATCATCACCTGAAGCATATGGGATCTCGAGAAGAAGTCTCTTGTTCTCATAGTCAGGGCTCATGTTATAGTCAAATGTACCCTTTGCCTCTATTCTGTTTTCAAGAATTCCCTGTATTGTCTGAAGCTGTTCATCGGTAACACTGTCCACATCATCAACGTCAGGATAAAGAGTTGCAGAAACTCCTCCCCTTATGTCTATTCCCGTCTTTATGTCAGATACCTTGGATACACCAAGTCCGGGTGAACCGACAAGTATCATGACCATAAAGAAGGCAACCAAGATGACCGCAATGGTGAATTTAATCCAAAGCTTTGCCCCCGGCTTAAGCTTTGGTTCTTTTTTCTGCACCGAAGAATAATCGATTCTTCTAGGCTTTGCCATTTTATAACTCCTGTAATAATTTATTGGTGCTTTACACCTATACAATATAAAAGAGCATCAGATGCTCCACATCACTGAAATATTATATACACACCCCTATCAATAGTCAACAAACCCCCCACGCGAATAATTACCTGTCAGGAAAATATCTGCCTGTCAGGAAAATATTTTCCTGACAGGTAATTATTTAATTTAACCAAAACAAAAAGCCCCTGGATTGCTCCTGGGGCTTTTACAGTATATTGTATTGTTTATTATGGTTCTGTAACTGGTTCGGGAGCGGGTTCTGTGAACACTTCTTCCGGAACACCGTATGGATTGAAAAGGTACTTCAGGAAGTCTGCATCCGGGTCAAGCACTATGGTTGTTCCGGACCCCAGTGTCTTCTGGTACGCCTGCAGGCTTCTGTAGAATGCATAGAACTCAGGATCCTGGTTATATGCATCCGCATAGATCTTAAGTGCTTCGGCATCACCTTCACCCCTTATTGTCTGGGCCTGTTCATATGCCTGGGCTTCAAGGATCGTTGCCTGCTTGTCAGCTGCAGATTCTATCTTCTGGGCCTCTTCAAGTCCTTCTGACCTGTATGTTTTGGCAGCACGTTCTCTTTCGGTACGCATCCTGTTGAACACATTCTCATAGTTTTCCGACGGAAGGTCGGTCCTCTTGATTTTGATGTCCACTACTGCTATACCATAGTTTACAAGCTGCTCATTGGTTGAATCGGTTATCCTCTGCAGCATCTCATTGACATATTCCTTGTCTGAGATCATCACATGCGCTGTTATCTTACCGATTTCCTCGTTCAGCTTTGAATAGACAATTTCATCAAGCCTCTGGTGAGCCTTTCTTTCATTGTTTATTGTCGTAACAAACAAGGCGGCATTTTCTATCTTCCACTGTGCATAGTTGTCAAGTACAAGCTTTTTTTTGTCCTGTGTTATGACTTCCCTTGGCACCGTATCATAGGTAAGGAGCTGGTTTGTATATTTCTCAACAGTCTGTATGAACGGAACTTTGAAGAACAATCCTTTTCTTCCTTCCACCACCGTTACATCCTTCAAACTTGCATTTGAAAGTCTAGCTGCCTCAAGTTCAGGGGTTTCCTCATCAATTATGACCTTTACCACTTCATTGAACTGCTTGACAATAACCTGTTCCCTTTCGTCAACCCTGAATGTGCAGAGGTTGAATAATATGATGACACCGATAACAACGGCTATCACGACTATAAGGGACTTGAACGCCTTGCTTCCACGAACTTCCCTGGCCCTGTTCTGTGTATTATTGGTAAATCCACTCATTACTGTCCACCTCCCATCACAGTTGATCCGTCAAGGGGCAGGAACTTGATGGTTCCGTCATCAGATGAAACTATATATTTGCTCATGCCGGGAAGTATCTGTTCCATTGTTTCTATGTACATCCTGGTCCTTGTTACATCTTCACCCAGTTCATACTTTTCAAGAACTGCAAGGAAGTTTGCTACATCACCCTTGGCCTCCGATATTCTCTTCTCCTTGTATGCCTCTGCCTGGTTGATGGCTTCTGCTGCATTACCACGTGCCTTTGGAAGAATTTCATTTGCGTAGGTTTCGGCTTCATTAATATAACTTGCCTTATCTTCCCTTGCATTTGCAACATCCTTGAACGCCGCATCAACTTCCTGGGGTGCCGCAACATCCTGGAGAACCACATTGTTGATCTGGATTCCCATGTCATACAAATCAACGGTTGCCTGCAGGTCCGTGAGGATTTCGCTCTGGATTGTTGATTTATTGTCAGTCAGAACCTCATCAAGTGAATGGTTTGCAACAACCCTTCTTATTGCAGATTCCGCTGATATGGTCATGGTTCCTTCCTGGTCATCAACATTGAAAATGTATGCCTCGATGTCAACGATTTCATACTGTATTACAGTTTCCACATCAACAAGGTTCTCGTCCTGGGTCAGCATCCTTGCTTCACTTGGAACTATCTGGTACTCGGAATACTCAAACGTACTTCCTATCTTTGTTGTCCTGTAACCAAGCTCTATGGTCCTGATTTCCTTTAGTCTTTCCTTTTCAACTGTTTCTATGGGTGACGGCAGATGCCAGTGAAGGCCTGCATCATAGACCGTGTCAACATGGTTTCCGAATCTGAGTACAACAGCCGCTTCTCCACCTTCGGAGTCAACCGTATAAAATCCCGTAGCAAGCCAGATCAACAGCACAACCACCAGTAATGTGACCGGTCCTATTTTCATCAATTTATTGGCCAAAATTCCACCTCTCTTCTTTATTTTATGTATCATCAGCCACGACAATATAAAGATTGCATCAGCTGAGTCAACATTTGAATTATATCACAGCCCTGTTGAATTTCAGCGATTCACCCGCAAACAATACATATATCACCCCTAAGTGTCAAAGTGAATTTTCCATTGTCATGCACCGGATAATTTTTTGTGATAGAATCATTTACTGAGAAAGGATGCTTATGGATACGTTCGGACCTTTTATATTATTACCGATCATATGTATGGTCATATACTATATTCTGAAGAAGCAGACTGACTTCACAAAAAAGAAGAAAACCCTTCTGATTCTTTTTGCAGTATGCTTCTTCATATCTGAAGCAGGAAGGTCATTCTACAGGCCGTATATATATGAAAATGGTTTCTTTGACCTCTATATTGCCGACACCCTTGGTTCAAGCTTTGGGACACTTACAGCCATATTCTTCATACTCCTTATGCAAGGACGTGACAGAATCTTTGACATGGCCTATATTGCAGGAGTTACAATCATTATCATGGTGTATGAGTTTGCAAGGCTTCCCGGCAATGAAGTCTTTGACCCGAAGGACCTCTATGCAACCCTCATTGTTTCTGCACTCGCAGCACTGGTCTACTACTTCATTTTCCTGAAAAGAACATGGGTTGAGAAGGTA
>DAINQB010000083.1:0-6656 GCA_036743175.1 Bacillota bacterium
GGTTTATAATTGACTAAAAAGTCAGTGAAAAGGATTAATATGCCAAGAACACAGGAACAGAATGAACAGGTAAGGGAAATCACAAGGCAGAAAATACTTGATTCCGCTCTCACCATTTATGTGCGATATGGTTATGCCGGAACTGTCATGGACCAGATTGCCGTTGAAGCCAAAATAGCAAAGGGCTTGTTGTACTACTATTATAAAAACAAAAGGGAATTATTCGTTGATTTGTTTGATAAAACCATCGACCACTTGTCATCTGCAAGTGAAGATTTCTTTAAAAAGACTGAAGGGAAGAGTGCAATATACAAACTTGTTCATTACTTAAAAGATATCTTCGGATTGGGTATGAAGGACAGCAGACTGATCCAATTTGCAATGCGTATGCCCTTTGATGCCTATGCAGTCTTCGGTCAGAGTGGTTGGAAAAAGGGAATGAAGGGATCTGAGATTCACACTTTGAATCTGGAAAGGATAATTTCAGACGGTATTTCCGAAGGCACAGTCACTTGCAGGGACGCGAAAAGTGCAGCGGCATCATTCTGGACCGTATATGTTTCCGGTTTGTTCAGATTTACAAGTATGATGTCAGCAAAAGGAATGGATAATACTGATATTCCAACAGACCTTGAGGCTTTACTGGGTTTTGGCATGGCCGGTCTGGGTGTCGATGAGGAGACCTGGAAAACCGTACTATATGAAATGAGGCTTTGGAAGAATGAAAACTTATAAGACTGAAGAAGGCAGAAAATCGATATATGAGTCATATGACAGGCTTATGGCACAATGGGGAGTTGATGCCGAGGAGCTGGATATTGAAGGCAGATATGGGACAACCCACATAATAGCTGCAGGGAAAAAAGAGAATCATCCTTTGTTTCTGTTCCATGGGGTTGGTGATAATTCGGCGATGATGTGGCTGTATAATGCAAAGGCTCTTTCGGAAAATTTCAGAATTTATGCAGTGGATGCAATCGGTGGTGCAGGAAAAAGTGTTCCCGGGCCATCCTATGGAAAAGGCTTCAACCAGACATTGTGGGTCAGTGAATTACTTGATGCCCTTGAAATAAGTAAAACCCATGTTGCCGGTGTATCCTATGGGTGTTATCTGGTTCAGCTGCTGAAGGCGAAGATGCCTGAAAGAATAGTAAAGAGTTTTGGAATGGCAGGGTCTATATATTCCGGAAGTTCCAGGGGGGGAATGATTAGAATGATGAAAGCATTTCTGCCCGAGGCGCTGTTCCCGACTGATAAAAATGTTGAAAAGCTCATCAGAAAGCTAAGCGGAGAGCATATTGAGAGGCTTACAGAAAATAGTGAACTCATGCATCACTGGAAACTGCTGCTTCGCCAATTCAACAACATGTCCATGGGTTATCACAGTATAATTGAAATCACCAATGAGGAAATCATGAATATCAGAGAGAGCCTGAAACTTCTGGTGGGCGACAGGGATATTCTCTCATATCATCCGCAGTCCTTGGAAAATATGGATGGTGCCGGCATTGATTACGAAATTATTGAAGGCTGCGGACACGCCATCAACCATGAACAACCTGAAATGATAAACAGAAAAATATTGGAATTCCTGATATAACAGCTATGGTATAATCGGGCTGAACGGGGGTTCTTATGGGTAATCTCATTGAATACAGATGCGGTCTGATTGATTTTCAAGTCGGAAGGAAGCACGGTAAACTGAACTTTGATCCTGCAGTGTACATTGAGCAATGTGCAAAAAGCGGAATGAAAAGGGTAATGTTCACATGCAAGGATGCATATGGTGATGCATATTACACAAGTGATCTGGTCGAATTGAATCCCATGGCCGGAAAGGACTATCTTGCCATTGCTTTGTCCAGAGCAAGGGAACTGGGCCTTGAGCTCTATGCATATTTCAATGTATTCCTTGATGATATCTACGCAGATGAACACCCGGAACACAGGATGACAGATAAGGAAGGCAACCCGGTTATTTCCTATGACTACTATAAAAGCCTCTGTCCTAACTCACCTTATGCTGATGCAGTCCATGAAAGAATAGCAGAGCTTCTCTTCAATTATGAAGTCGACGGGTTGTTCCTTGACATTACATATTTCAGAGGAGGCACATGTTTCTGTGAGCACTGTAAAAGGGAATTTCATGAAATGTATGGTTACGGCCTTAAAAATGATATTGTTCCCGGAACACGTGAATATGCTGACTTCAACGAGTTCAAAAGGGTTGCAAGGGCCCGGATACTGACGGATATAATAAGGACAGCCAGGGAAATAAAGGATATCCCCGTCATCTGGAATGGCTCGGGATCAATTTATCTGGCAGAACCGGAGACAGACGGTTTCTCCGATTACCTGACAACCGAATTCCACGCTCCGGATTACCTGGATGGAATCACCAGGGCAAAATGGATGCAGTCCAGGAAACAGGATTTCATAATGAGCACACCAAGTGAACTGGGAAGCTGGGGAGACTGGACCATGGTTCCTGAAATAACATTGAAATCAGTTGTTTGCAGTATTGCTGCCCACGGTGGAGGTGTGTACTACAACCATACTCCTTACCCTTCAGGTAAGTTTGCACAAAGCTACATACCACCTATCACGGAAAACATAGGAAAGGCATTTGAATATCTTGAAACATTTGAGGAGCATCTCAGGCATTCAAGAAGTCGTGCTGACACTGCATTGCTTTTTTCAATTGAGTCGAAGAGATTCCGGGAAAACGGTTACGGCTCATCAGGGTTCGAGTATTTCAGGTCTTTCAAAGGTGCTGTGAAGATGCTTCTTTCCAGTGGTGTTCCCTTTGACATAATAGATGAATCAGGACTTTCTGAAAAACAAAGGTACACCACAATCATCCTCGCAGGAACGCCATATCTGAGCCCCGAAACGCTTTTGCTGCTTGACTCATTCATAGCTGAAGGCGGTAATCTGCTGGTGGTGGGAGAAACCGCTGCATATGATGAAAAGGGCAAAAAACTCAGGACTATGCCTGAATTTCTTGGAGCTGAAAAAATAAAGGACAGTGAAATATCTGTTGAGTATATCGCCGGTATACATGATTCCATAGGAAAGTCGGTTCCCCAAATGCCGATTCTCATAAAAGAATCAGGATTGCTCAGTGATATAAAAACAAAGGGAAGCGCAAAGGTCCTGGCAAATAAATGCGTACCTCCCTTCGAAGCATCCCTTGAAAGGCATGTATATCACCAGCATGCCCATCCCTTTGCTATGACGGAATATGCCGAAGTCATTCATAATTCATATGGTCTTGGACAGAGCATCTTTTTCACTGCTGATATTTTCAGGTCATATCATGAGACGGCGTCACCTTGGTTGAATATGTTGTTCAAAAACTGTCTTGAACTAATCAATCCTGAACCTGTTCTAAGAATCGAGGCACCGGAATGCGTGTATCCAACGGTAATTGAAAATGAAAAAGGTTACCTCATCCAGCTTGTTAACATCAACGGGCCGATAAACGAACCACTTAAAGTATTTCCTCGGACAATGCTGCCTGTTCCGGAAGTGAAGATCATTACCAAACTTGCATACAACAATGCAACCATTGTTTCAGGAGACGGACAGACAAAGCTTTTGGATGATAGCAATGCATTGAATATAAAAAATGCCGGTGTCCATACAGCCGTGCTGCTTGAAAGGTAAGATGATGAAAAAGAAAACTGGAATATTGATTGCAGGTGATTTTTGTCCCATAAACAGAACAGAAGAGGCAATACTTGAGGGCAGGTCGGAGCAAATGATTGGTGATATAAAGCATCATATCGAAGCTGCTGATATTTCAGTCATAAATCTTGAAGCACCTTTGACCGACCGGGGAGAGCCGATCCTTAAGACCGGACCAAACCTTATTGCGAATCCGGAGTGTGTGGATTTTCTTGTCAAGTCCGGATTCTCCCTCATAAACACCGCCAATAATCATATACTTGATTATGGTCAGGAAGGATTGTTCCAGACCCTGGGGATTCTGGATGACAACAGCCTCAGGCATGTAGGTTCAGGGAAGAATCTGTCCGATGCCTGCAGGGCTGAGAGATTCATGACTGAAAACGGAGGGGTTTCGTTCCTTGCATTTGCTGAAAATGAGTACACAGTTGCCGAAGCTGACAAAGGTGGAGCATGCCCCGTTGACATCTATGAAAATATAATCGCAATAAAAAAGGCGTCTGTCACAGGGGATTTCGTCATTGTAATGGTGCATGGGGGAAATGAATACAATCCCATACCCAGTCCCGGAATGAAGAAAAGATACAGGACATATATAGAGGCTGGTGCATCAGCGGTTATTGCCATGCATACCCATTGCCCCCAGGGGTATGAAATTTACAGTGGATGTCCCATAGTATACAGCCTTGGAAATTTCCTGTTTGATACACCATACAAGGACAGGGAATACAAGCAGGACGATTTCTGGTGGAAAGGGTACATGGTGAGACTTGAGATAGATGAAGGAGCGTTCAATTCCATCAGCTTCATTCCCGTTGATTTTGGACCCGATGGTACAAAGGTCAATGAAATCAAAGGAGAGGAAAAGGAAAGATTCATTGAGTACCTTGAATATATCAGTAAAATACTGGTTGATGACGATGAAGCCATGAAATACTGGAAAGCCTGGTGTCTTATGAAAGGTGAATGGTGGGCAGGTCATTTTGATAAGTTTTCATATCCTTTGGACAGGAACAGCAGGGAAAGCCTTGTATCCGGGCTGATAATAAGAAACGGACTGACATGTGAAGCCCACAATGAACTTCTGACGACCTTCTGGAAGATGACTGCACATGGTGATACCGAAGGCTATACCGCATATATTGATAAGCTTGAAAACCTTCAAAAAGGGATTCTTCCAAAAGCCTGAAACTGCATGTTGATTTAACGAAATCTTTTCTTTATTATGGTCATTAAGACCGATGAGGGGGAATAGTATGGCCAAAGTATTGACTTATCAGGACAGGCTGGATTCAATAAGGGAGCTAAAAGGAATCCATACAGAATACAAACAAAAGACCGATGGCACAGACGGCTACTGGGATATGGATGACAAAGGAATCATCCCTCCTCCCGGTGACTGGAAATGGGTTCCGGAAAGCAACAGGCCTGATGGTAAGTTCACGGGCAATCTGCTGTGCGGGAAGAATTACAGGAGACTTCTTGAAAGCCATCCCGTGTATATAGACCCGATGAGTTCCATAGCCGGTGGCTGGATGGTTAGTTTCTATGATATCAAAGGACCCCTCTGGGATGAACGATTTGATTATTCACACCTTCATGAAAGACAAAAAAGATATGATATAGTCTCCGGAATCGGTGGGATACAGCACTTCAACATTGATATGAAGATGGGGCTCGAGCTTGGTTTTGGCGGATTACTGGAAAAAGTAAGGAAGTATGCAAAGATAAACAAGGGTCTTGCTGATGACTTTTATGAAGCTGAGGAAAATGTGCTACTGGGAATCCAGAACTGGATACAGAGACATGCCGATGCTGCAAGGGAAATGGCAGCGACCGAGGATCGGCCGGAGATAAAAAGCAGTCTTATCAAGATGGCAGAAGCCAATGAAAATATTATTTCAAATCCTCCTTCTACATTCTATGAAGCAGTCCAGTGGACTGCATGGTTCCTGATGTCAGCGGTAATGTATAATTTCAGCGGAGCCGGCGGAGCAATAGATGAATTTCTATATCCATATTATCTAAGGGACAAGGATAAATTAAGTGATGATGAGGCAATATTCCATCTTGCATGTCTTCTGGTAAAAGACAACCAGTACTATCAGATATGTGGCACCAAACCTGACGGCAGTGACAGGACAAATGAAATTTCATTCTTTATGATAGAGGCTGCACACAGGGTTAAGGTTCCTACAAGCATCTGTCTGAGGGTACATAAAAACATAAATCCCGAAATAATGAAGCTTTCGGTAAAGTACTTGTTTGAAGACAAGCTTGGAACCCCATCATATCTAGGTGATGAATCAATGAATGAGGGGTTTGTAAAAAATGGTTACTCAATGGAGCTTGCGAGAACAAGAGCCAAGACCGGATGCCATTGGTGCGCACTCCCGGGAAGTGAATATACACTAAATGACATAGTGAAAGTGAATTTTCTGGCAGTTTTCGACTTTGCGCTGAGAGAGTACTACGCAAACCTTCCTGAGGAACCTTCAGCGGAAGGCGTCTTTGATAACTTCCGTAAGCATTTGAAGATTGCAATAGAGACAATTGCAGAGGGTATAGATTTTCATCTGGAATACATGCGGTATGTGTTCCCGGAACTTGTCTTGAATTTACTCTGCCATGGTCCGATAGAAAAAGGAGCGGATATCAGTGTTCCCGGAACTGTTGATTACTATAACATGTGCATTGACGGAGCCGGCATTGCAACTGTTGCAGACTCACTTGGTGCTATAGATGCAATGGTCGGGGAGGGAAAGAGATTTTCATGGGATGAATTGATTGACTTACTCGATTCCAACTTTGAAGGAGCCGAAAGGGAACGCCTTATGCTTAATAGCGTACCCAAATACGGCTCAGGAAATTCCCGCTCTGATGAGTTTGCGGTCAGGATATCAAAGGTTTTCACTGAGATTGTGAAGGAAAAACCAACACCGGGTGGAATCAATATGATCCCCGGA
>DAINQB010000083.1:6756-8107 GCA_036743175.1 Bacillota bacterium
GTTTCTTCATTTATATCAACTCTTATGGCCATGGGCGGCACTTTGCTGAATATAAATATAGTTGATAAAAAGAAGATCCTTGAAGCACACAAAGACCCATTGAAATATCCGAATCTTATAGTCAGGGTAACCGGATTCAGTGCATATTTCGCAAGCCTTTCCAAGGATTTCAGACAGCTTGTGGTTGACCGTATCGTGGAAGGACTTTGATGACCGGCAGGATTTTTGACATACAGAGATTCTCAATACATGACGGTCCCGGAATAAGAACCACGGTTTTCATGAAGGGTTGTTCCCTTGAATGCGCATGGTGTCATAACCCTGAATCCATATCCCCGGGAATGCAGATACAGACATATTTTTCAAAGTGCATCGGCTGCGGCAGATGCTTTGAGGTTTGCACCAATGGTGCACATATGATCATAGATGGGGAAAGAGCGTATGACAGAAGTCTCTGCAAGTCGTGCGGCAGATGTGCAGCTGAATGTTACTCAGGTGCAATAGTCATGGCAGGCAGGGAAGTCAGTGTTGATGAGCTGATGACTGAGATAGAAGCGGACATGCCTTTTTACAAGGACTCGGAAGGCGGGGTTACATTCTCAGGAGGGGAACCGCTGCTGCAGAGTGAGTTTGTTGCACTTGCCTTGAAAAGATGCAAGGCAGCGGGAATCAATACCGCCGTTGACACAGCGGGGAATGTAAAATATTCGGCATTCGAGAGGGTTCTGCCATACACAGATTTGTTTCTCTATGACCTTAAAGCCATGGATGACAAGCTTCATAGATTCCTGACAGGTGTTTCCAACAAACTGTTGCTGGATAATCTGAGAGCAATTGACCGGGAAGGAGCAACAATAAGGATCAGGGTACCGGTAATAACAGGAGCCAACGACCATAATGATAATTTCATGGAAATGGCTGAGTTCCTTTCTTCATTGAATTGCATTCAGGGGGTTGAACCTCTTCCGTATCATAGTCTTGGTGCGGGTAAGCTTGAAAGCCTTGGCGAAGGAGCAGAAGGAAGGCTATTTGAAACCCCCGGTAAAGAAAGAATGGATTATGTACGTTCAATCTTCCAAAATGCCGGATTAAGGGTTTTTTCAAGGTAAGAGAAGCTGAATTTTCCTTGTTGACACATATACACCTTGTTTGCTAAAATGTGGGAGCGGTTTACATGGCGGCGTAGCTCAGATGGCTAGAGCATACGGTTCATACCCGTAGTGTCACTGGTTCGATTCCAGTCGCCGCTACCATTACCACAGCAGGGCCCCTTGGTCAAGCGGTCAAGACACCGCCCTTTCACGGCGGTAACAGGGGTTCGATTCCCCTAGGGGTCACCAGAGTAAAAAAG
>DAINQB010000084.1:0-1092 GCA_036743175.1 Bacillota bacterium
AGAACGCTTTTAATCTTCATTCTTAAATCCTCCAAACCAAGACCAGGCCAACTTATTTCCTTTAAAATGGCAACCTGACTATCCTTGGAGGACTCATGGCTTTGCGTCCCCGCCTTGCGACGAGTTTGCTTTTGACAGTATCTTTTGTATTTAAGTTATCGTCTGCTGCAATCTATCTGATAAATGCAGCACGCTTATATTGTGATTGATAAAAGGTAATTGCTACTTCAAATTGAATGATAATCCGGTCTCTATTATGCTATTGCCACAGGTAAGGGTATACACAGTATTCCGCATTTTTATATTAGTATTATAGCATTTGTTTTTATGAATTGTTATAAATTTATTCAATACTATTTCAACCAGTGTTTTTTATTTTTTACTAATCATTACAGCAGCAAGTAGTTAATTGCATTATTCAATGAAACTTAAAGTATTTTTCAGTGTTTTATAAGGATCTTATATAAATTGAAAGACGCTATACATCCCCCAGAACCTAAAGGTCGGGAGTCCGGAGTCCTCTCCTGCAACCAAGTATACGGCAGTGCCTATAAGACACAAGTCAGCTGCAATTCACGGAGGACTCAGTTATAAAAGCAACACTGCAAATAATTGCGTCAAATGACTTTGGAGCATGTATAATTATAACCGTTATATCAAACAATCATAAAAGAGGTTTATCATGAACAACAGGGACAGGTCTTTGGCAATTTTAAGATATCAGAACTACGACAAGATGCCGGTAGTCCATTTTGGATACTGGAGGGATACAATCGCCAAATGGAGCGATGAAGGCCACATAGAAAAAGGCCTCGATAAGGAATGGGGAGATGGAAATGAAGTCGATACATACATTTCAGATAAGCTTGGCTTTGATTTCAACTGGTACAACACATTTACCCCGCGTCTTGGTCTGCTCCCCTCCTTTGAAAGAGAGGTCCTTGAAGAAAAGGCTGACGGAACCAGGATAGTGCAAAACTGGGATGGCGTAATAGTGGTGGAGAAAGAAGGCGTTTCTTCAATCTCCTCTGAAATTGACCATACATTGAAAGACAGGGCATCCTGGGAGGAAAAATACCTTCCCAAGCTCAG
>DAINQB010000084.1:1192-8051 GCA_036743175.1 Bacillota bacterium
CTCATTGAACTTGGCGGATACATACCCTGCCCTGACCATAGAATTGCTCCGGACGCCAAATGGGAAAATATACAGTACTACTGCGACAAAATGAAAAAGGCATTCGGATGATCCCATACAATACTGACGGCTTGTTGCCGTTAATATGAAAATCCCCCGCCATAATATGGCGTGGGATTTTTTATGCTGTGCAACCTGCCCAGGCCCTCAGAACACTCATGGTTTCAAAATATAAGTCCTGTTCGATACATCAAATTTCAGGATGCCATCCTCATATATAGTATCAACATGCCCACCTTCACACGACACTTCAAATTCCATATCAGTTATGATGGAGCATGGGCCTGTATTTTTATCCGGTTTGATCCTGGCTTCTTCCACGATCCCATCCTTCCATGTAATATCAATCACGAACCCTCCCCTTGCACGCAGTCCCTTGACAGCACCTTTCCCCCATGCAGCGGGCAATGCCGGAAGAAGCTTTATTCCATCGTCCCGGCTCTGAACCAGCATTTCAAGGATTGCTGAAACAATCCCGAAGTTTGCATCTATCTGGAATGGGGGCCTGGAACCATGCCCCCAGTACATCGACAAACCCTGGCTTCGCCAGTCGTTGTGATATGTGAAAAGGTTCGTCCCGGTACATGACCTGCAAATCAAATCAATGCACTCCAACGCCTCATCTCCCTCCCCCAGCCTTGCATAAATGTTTGCCATATGCGCCAGGGACCAACCGGTCTGTGCAGTCAGGCCCGAAACCTGCCGCTTGCGGACAGCGTCCTTCATAGCCCGGAACATCACACCATCCTTCTCCTTCGTTATCTCTATGGCAGGGAACAATGGGTATATGTGCGACATGTGCCTGTGGTGGTAATTGTCTTTGAGGGATTCATGCATCCATTCACTGACTGCCCCGTCGTCATTTATTTCATAAGCCGGGATTTTTGCGAGCAGCCTTTCAAACTCCTCCCTCATATCATCAATATCCAGGATATCATAAGAAGCAAGCAGATTCGTAAGCACCTGTCTTGCCAGTGCAAAATCCATGGTCGCATTCTGTACGACGATGCTGTCCTGCATAAGTGGTTTGTTCTCCGGTGACATTGAAGGCATGCTTGACAGCCTACCGTTTTGGTCCGTTATGAAGAAGTCAAGATAGAACAAAGCAGTCTCCTTCATGAACGGCAATGCTTTCTCCTTCAGAAACTGTTTGTCCTGAGTATAAAGATAATAGTCAAAATAATGCCACGCCATCCATGCAGCAGCTCCTGTCCAGCCATTCCATATGGTCGGTGTATAAATCAAGCCATGGGTTGTATTGCATATAGGAAGCAGTATCCCCCTGCAGCCATAGAGCTTACTTGCATTCTCCTTGAAATCATCCATAAGTGAGGTGTAATAGTCAAACAACGGAAGCATGGCCTCCGGCAGGTTTCCGGGAAGCGCCGCCCAATGGTTCATCTGGATGTTCTCATCGTTATGGAAGTCGCTGGACCAGGCGGGATTGTAATCCCCATTCCATATGCCCTGCAGGTTCGGGGGCATCCCACCATCTGCGGTACTTGCAATCAGCAGATACCGGCCATAATCAAACATCTTCTGGACCAGTTCCCCTGAGTGATCGCCGTTATAGCAATCAAGAAGCAACCTTTCATTTTCATTCCCACCAGGATAATACAGTTCCAGCCTGCAGCGGTTGAACAATGGACCATGCAAGGCTGTGTGCCTGTCCAGCAATTCATCATAAGTATGATTACATGCCGCCAGTTCCGCTTTTATCCTTTGCACAGCATCCTGCTTGTCCTCATTGATGAACAATTTCACCAATAACAGGACATCACTGGAATCAACTGTCTTTATAAAACTTATATCCGAATCAAGGTCCCTGACCGACTCCATCCTTGAATCGGTGACAACCCTGCCTACAGCACCTATGGAAGTACCGTCCGTTAAAATAGCAGTGAACATGAAGTACTCATGATCAGCTGTACTTTCCCATGCGAAAGAGGGTTTCTCACCGGAAACATCACTTCCAGAGCCCATTCCTGTGGCCCCAAGAATCCCGCTGGCACTCAATCCTATTTCAAGAACCGCAAATATCCCCTCCCTCGAGGAAATCCCTACAACAATCAGATCATCTTCCCTTGATACAAATTGCCGCCTTGAATAAAATGCGTTGTTTTCCTCCCAGCTGATTTTAGCTTCCCCGGTTCCAAAACACAGTTCCCTGGAATAGTTGATAAACGGTCCTTTTATTCCGGTCCGGATATGAAGGTCACAGAACGGCTGGAATGGGTCCGTTGTTCCTCCGCCGCTGAACCCTTCCCCGAATTTCTTGTTAAGATATTGAAAACCTTCCTCATATCTGCCGTTTGCCATCAGTCGCCTGGCCTCCGGAAGATATCCACTGACATCCTTGAATTCAGGTCTTTTATATTTATGCAGGTACAGCCTGTCATGGTTTATCACAAGCAACTCTTCGCTTATATTACCGAATACAAGAGCTCCTGCAATACCGTTGCCCAGCGGTATTGCATCCTGCCATCTTGTCGCAGGATATTGCATTTTCATTCCTTTATAACTCATTTCCCACCATTGCCTCAAATCATTGATATTTCCAAGAGCCAGTGCCAACAATATTCTATCAGAATCACAGCATACTTTCCCGATAGTCTGCTGTAATCTATTACTTATCTCTGCATAAAAAGAACCAGTGCATGCTGCTTCTTATATCAAGGTAGTATAACTTCAAAACAGATCAACAATATTATATTAGCCTGCATATCTAACTTCATTTTTCCTGTATAATTCTATTGCAGTTCATGATTTCCGGTATACTAAACCGATTATATGTACTGTCAATGAAAGCCTAAATGTAAAGGAAGCTTTCGGGTTACAATATAAAGGAGTACAGTATGGGCATGGAGATTCCATTCAAATTTTCCTACGCAGGTGAATACATAAAGGGTTTTGAAGACAGTCAGTTCAAACTGGTTTCAAAATCGGTTGACTCAAATGAAAATATCATCCGAACTGAATCAGTATACGATTTCAAGGATAACATCAGGGTGACAGCACATACGGAGACTTATATAGAACACGGGGTTTACACCTGGGTTGTATGGTTTGAAAATATTGGGGAAACTGAAACCAAGACAATCGGTGACCTGTATTGCATGGACTCAGTGCTCCCCGGTAAAAACCCGGTCCTGAAAGGGATTCTGGGCGATCACCAAAACCTCTATTCAAAATATGAAAGGGACCTTAGCAGGGAAGATGTGGAATTCAAATCTCTCAGCGGGAGATCAACCCATGTGAATTTCCCGTATTTCCTGGTCGAAAGTGATTATGAATCATATATTGTGGCACTGGGATGGGCAGGCACATGGATGGCTTCTTTCAATAAAACAGATGAAGGTACACATGTATTGGCAAAAGGTGTCGTTGATTTCAAGGCATATCTGAAACCCGGTGAAAAAATCCGTACCCCGCTCATGTGCATGATGACCATCGGTGTACACAGGGATACGGACTTCACTATGAACAGGTGGCGCAGGTGGTTTGTGGAACACATCATGCCGAGGAAAGGTAAATTTGAAACTGAGCCTGTATCTCCCATGATAACAAACATGCTCGCTTATGACACGGGCAGGCCCAATAGTGACGGAAGCATATCGGAATATCACAGGAGTTGGAGACCTTCCCTTGAAAAGTACTATGCTGAAGGCCTTGAGATGGATATCAGATGGGTGGATGCAGGCTGGTATTGTGACCCGGACAACAGCACCGTCCCAACAGATTGGTGGGGTACTGTAGGCACATGGGAGCTGGACAGACAAAAATGGCCCGGTGATAGTTTCCGCGAATCGGTCCTTTATGCCCATGATCATGGAGCATACACAATGCTTTGGTTTGAACCTGAGAGGATTACCAGCCCGGAATCACTTTCCAAAAACTATGGTTTCAATCAAAACTGGATGCTAAGGGATGGCAGCCATCGCATCCTTGTCGACCTTGGTGACAGGGATTGCCTCGATTGGGTTTTCAACAGAATAAGGAAAACGATGGAGGAGACCGGAACCCATATGTATCGAGAGGATTTCAATTGTGATCCCGCATCGTTCTGGAATGTCAGGGATGCCTCCGAACGAGGCGAAAGAAAGGGTATGGCCGAGAACCTTTATATCCAGGGTCATTATGAACTGTGGGACAGAATCATCTCATACTGCAGGGAAAATGGCAGGCTTCCCTTCGTGGACTCATGCGCAAGCGGCGGAGGCCGCAACGACCTTGAGTCAATGCGGCGTTCAATTCCTGTCCTACGGAGCGACAATGACAGAACAAGCACAGCCCTCAGGCTTTCGATGACCACTTCCTTCAATGAATGGATTCCCTGCTGCGGAGCATCAACCAAGGAAACTACAGACCAGCTCACAGCCGGTAAACCTGACCTATACGTACTCAGGGCTTCATATCTGCCTATTCTGAATTACAGTTTCGAATATATCCATGATTTGTCCCTGGATTACTGCCTGCTTAGAAAGGGGCAGGCTGAGTGGAAGACTCTCAAGCCCTTCTTCTACGGTGATTTTTATGTTCTGACTCCCTGGCATCCCCATACTGTAACCGATATGTGGACCGTATTCATGTATTTTGATAACGGAAAAGGAGTGATCCAGGCTTTCCGGCAGGAGGAATGCGAAAATGACTCTGTAGTGGTCAGGCTCAAAGGTCTTGAACCTGACGTGTTATATGATATTACTGACATAGATGGATTGACTCCACCTGCACATGCCAGGGGTGATGTCCTCGCAGAAGGCTTTGAAATCCGTCTCCTGCAAAAAAAATCCGCGGCAATCATGATGATTGCCAAGGCCTGAGGGCGGAATGACCGATTCCTTCAGGAATTAATGTCACTCCAGATATTCAACGGATATGTCGCTGTCTATCGTGACCACTGCCCGCGGGATATATGAAGCATCATTTCCCACACACAGCGCCTTTAGGTTTATGTACCTTATTCCATTTATGACCTGATAGTTTCCTGCATGCCAGTGCCCTTGGAAAATCACTGTCCTTCTGCCATGTCTTTCCAGGATATCCACGACCTCTCTGTAGTTGTTCACAAGATGGGGGTCTTCCCCACCATCATATACCCTGCGGTCCAGGTCCTGATGAATGAAAACGATGACATTTTCTTCTTTTGAATCTTTCATTGTTTCCTCAAACCATCGCAGCTGTTCTTTATTGATATTCGCATCCTTCCATCCGTAGTTGCCCCTGCAGAAATCCATGCCTTCAGTTGTATGATTGGCGTCCAGCAGTATGAACCTGCTGCTTTCATGGACAAAGGAATAATAAGTACCTGTGAAAGGCTTTCCGAAGAATGTATGAAACTCTGACTTGGACATGGCTTCTATATCATGGTTTCCGAGTACGATATGGGATGGCATGCCAAACTTCCTGAATTCTTCCGCCACTTTCCCGATATTTGCTTTATCAATGTCAAAATCCTGGACGGAATTTATGATGTCGCCCAGACACACACAGAAATCAAGGTTTCTCCCGTTGAAATCATTCACAATGTTCCTGAGTTTAAGCAGAGATACATCACAGACCCTGTCACCGTATTCAATGCCTTTCGCATAATGCACATCCGTAAAAACCCCGAACCTTACCATAATCATCAGCCTCCGAAACTCAAAAGGACGTCCTCCGGTTTCCCATCATATATATTTTCCAGCAATTCAAAATTCCTGTCGAAACCACAGACTTCCTCCATACAATGTGCATCGCTCCCGAATGCAAGCCTTACACCGTTTTCAATGCATATCCTGAAGAACTCAGGGTCGGGTTCATTGATATGAAAATTAATTTCAGCCGCAACATCGTACCTGGCAAGGACTTTCGCGACTTTGCTGTATAAGTGTACAGGTTATTCAATTCCCTTCTTCAGATATATCCTGAACGGATGCGCCAACGTATCCACACCGAAATCACACAGGGCTTCGACACTCCACATGAATCCCCTGTCGATGTCAGTGAAATCCTCATTGATATAGTGTACAGCGCCAAGGAATACATCGAAAAAACCTGCATGCTCATCCCTGAGTGTCACTTCGCCGTTACGATTTACATCAAGTTCAAGACCAAGTTTTACCCTGTCGCCCCTGTATCTGCCCATATATCTTATATATGAATCCATCCTGTTGGTCGATTCATCATGGATAAGTCCGGGTTTGTTCACTATGTTCCCATTCCAGAAATCATCGTTGCTTACATACAGCTGTCCGGCATGTTCCACCAGCCATATGCCATATCCTTTGCTCTTTGCTATTTCGATGGTATCGTCAGGATACATGTCATCCCTGGAGCAATATGCAAATTGGGTATGCACATGTCCGTCGAATATCCTTATGTCATTTACTATGTCTTTTTTCACAAACATTCCTTAAGTCATTTTATAATATTCTATCACTTTGCAGTGCTCACTGCCGATAACTAAAAAGAATAATATCTGGTTTCAGTATTTGTTCTTACATCACTGCATATTTCAGTGCTTCCTCGATAAAAGCAATTCCATCAGCATAATATTTACAGGCCGCTCCGATTGATTCATAGGCAACTGACATTCCCTCTTCACTTATCTCCACTGGGGCACTGAAGCCTATAACTTTCCAGGCATCCTCTAAAACCTCCCTCTCCTTCAGGAAGCATCCGGCAGCCTTTGTAAGCAAATCCTCTGCCTTTGGATATTTCGGAGCAATCTCCATGAGGTAAGCATGAGCTGCCATGTGGGTGTTGTAGTAGATTCTGAAACAGTACGAATCCCCGGAGCCCTTTTTCCTTCCGGGATTGT
>DAINQB010000085.1:0-6154 GCA_036743175.1 Bacillota bacterium
GGTTAATATTAATATTGCAAAGCTTATGAAGGTAACTGGAAATCTCTGATGAACATAATTTACATGCACACCCATGATACCGGGAGATACATTAGCCCATATGGTTATGATGTACCTACTCCAAATCTTATGGAACTTGCTAAAGAGGGCACTGTCTTCAGGCATGCATTCTCTGCTGCTCCAACCTGTTCTCCCAGCAGATCCGCTCTTCTTACGGGACTATATCCACATACAAACGGGATGTTTGGTCTAGCCCACAGGGGGTTCAGGCTTCATGACATAAAGAGCCATATTGTAAACCTATTGAATCAAAACAATGTAGAGACTGTCCTATGCGGTGTACAGCATCTTGTGCATCCGGACCCCTGTGAAATCGGTTACCAAAGGATAATAACCAAGAAACCAAATGAAACCGATGGTGGACATCAGGACATAGATGAACAAAATGCGCGAAGTGTCGCTTCCTACCTTATGGAAAAGAAAGATAATCCCTTCTTCCTTTCATTTGGAATGGTAAATACTCATCGGGACTGGCCTGATGCAGAGAGTGAAATAAATGATAATTATGTGATGCCCCCCTTTCCAATATATGATAATGCTGGCGCAAGAAAGGACTATGCGGCTTATCTTGTATCAGCAAAAAAGGCTGACCGTGCAGTAGGCATAGTAATGGATGCCCTTGCGAAATCAGGACATCACGAAGATACCATGGTGATATTCACTACCGACCACGGTCTTGCATATCCCAATATGAAATGCAATCTCTATGACACAGGAATAGGGGTTTCCCTTATAATCAAATATCCGGGTAATCCAAAGAAGGGTTTGGCGGTCGATGCCCTTGTGTCGCACCTTGATCTGTTTCCAACCATATGTGAAGCAATGGGAGTTGCTGTCCCTTCGAATGTTCAGGGAAGCTCACTGTTTCCTGTCCTTTCGGGAGAAAGAGATGAAATTCGTGACGAGATACATGCAGAAGTAACTTTCCATGCAGTCTACGAACCAATGAGATGTATACGAACCAAACGCTTCAAGCTTATAAGATACTTCGGGGATGGTGAATATCATCCATCAAACATAGACGGAAGCACTGTAAAGGATTTCATGGCTGAACATGGTTTCCTCAGACAGAAACATCCCGCACTGTTGTTGTTCGACCTTTATCTGGATTCGGTGGAAAGAATAAACCTTGCCGGAAATGAATCGTATTCAGATATACTTGAGGAACTGAAGGTCAGGCTTGAGAACTGGATGAAGAGGACCAATGACCCGCTCCTTACCGGTAGAATTGAGAAACCGGCAGGTGCCATAGTCAACAAAGGGAGTTGCTACAGTCCAAGGACTGAGGACTTCGAGTGAAATGTGAAGGGAAACGCTTATGAAAAAGAATCTGGCTGTTATTATTGTTCTTGCCCTGGTAATTCTTGGTTTGGTTACTGCTGCCGCCATATATCTATGGCCGGTGAGAATTGACCGGGAAACAGATGGTATTTTATACAGGGCAAATTTACCTTCCTATTCAGAGGAGATGGTGCTAAGGATGGATGGCAGCTATTTCAGGAAACCATTTTCAGACAATGAATTCCTTGGTATTTTCCACATTGACGGCATTGACCTGCCCGACAATCTGAACCCGGAAGGAAATGTGAACATACATTTTGACAAGAACGGTCAGGGCGGGCTTTTTTATATGAGTCCCGAAACCGCTGAATGGTACTCAATCGGCACTGTATATTTTGACCTCAGGTCACAAAAGATTACAGTTGCCATATTCGAAGACGCAGGAACCGGTTCAGGAGATTGGTCAAGTGCCGGAGGACTCATATTCTCAGCACCTTCGCAAGACAGGGGTGAAGCAGTTGAAATAACCAATGAACTTCTGGATTATGTTTTGATAAAACCCATCAAATGAACCTGACTTCAAGTTCCATTTCGGCAACCTTAGATATGGTCTCATAGACAGAACAATACTTCTTTGCCAGTTCTGCAGCACGCAGCACCCCTTTTTCCTCAGACGCGCCTTTTATTTCTATGACAACCTTTGCCCATTTCAATGTTGCGGGAATCTGCTCCCTTTTTTCACCGGTGACAATGACATTGGTTTCCTCAAATTCAATCTTTTTCTTTTTGATTACATCAAGGAATGTTGAATAGAGACATGCAGCCAGCGCGCCAAGGAACATGTCATAAGGTCTTAGCTCCCCTTCTTCGACTCCAACCGGTACAATTGCATTCTTTGCAGACATTTCGCCCTTGAATCCATCCTTGAATTTAATTTCAACTTTCAATTCTGACATAGCTTTTCCTCTTTCACTTCAATAATCCAATTACCTTCATTGCAACCAGCTCAGCAATTTCCTGCATCCCCCTGTCGCCGGGATGATTTGCTACTCCCTTATGTTCAAACAGACCGATTGCCTTCATTTCGTCCCTGTCAAGATGATTCAACTCTACAAGAGGCAGCTGCCTTTCCATTGCAACGCTTCTCACCACTTCATCAATTATACCCATCCTCCAGAATCCGGTGCAAAGGATCATTCTTGATACACCTTCCGGATTGAGATAATCAAGGAGTTTTTCATAATGCTGTTTGTATGGGTGTCTTTCATTGTTGGATGCCGATACATTTTCATTGATCTTGACCACAATTATGTCCGCTTTGAAGTTCAGGAATTCCCTGAATGCAACCAGGTGGACTGCATCCCAGTATTCCCTCTCCCAGGCTACCGCCCACGCAATCTTATATTCAGCTCCCGGGAACCTTTCATATATCTTCCTCATCGTAATATGCACATAATCATTGTCATCGGAGGAGGCTGCCATTCCCCATTCATTCAGCCAACCTATTTCCTCCTTGACCGGATGCCAGGTTATGGAATTCCCCACAAAAAGAATCCTTGGATTATTGCTCATTGCTGATTTCCCTCCCAGTGTCTTGTCACGGGTCCGGATATCAGGGTCACAGGAATATACATTGTGCTTAGCCTTCCGTTGGATTTGATTTCAAGTATGATTCTGTTGAATCCCTTTTCTGGCTGCGCAGGAGTCACTGTATAATCAACCTCCGTCAGTGCGGTAACCCCGTGTCTCTGGGACAGGTTGACCACCGTTTCACTGCCGGGATCCATGGTCCATCCCTCGGGAAGATGCCATATCACTGTAAGCCACTGCTGCATGACGATATTGTTCTCAATTTTAAGAGTAAATTTCTTCGGTTCATTTGCTTTGATGCTGATTCCGTCCACATAATCAAGGGTCACATTGAAAGGTTCACTTTTCCTCAGCACCCCAAAAGGCTGTGCTTCCAGTCTGTCCATGAACGTAAATCTTACATTTACATCGGTTCCAACCCGGCCTTTGTAAACTCCGTTGTCCCTGAGGTCCTTCCCTTCCTTCATGCGGATCATGGTTCCTTCACCATTGAAAAAGTCGATATGCTCCCCTATGAATGTAGGCATCAGCCTGCATATCCTGTCGGTGAATTCCGTTACCGTCTTTGGGACGGAGAGGGTTTCCCATTTGGTAAGGTCCACACAGACAGTCTTGATTTCATCTCCTATTGGGTCAAGCCATTTCTGTGGTATTGACCCGGTTCCGTTCATTATTCCAAGCAGAGCTCCAAGGGTAGCGGCAGTACAGTCTGCATCTTCCCCGCAGCCGGTTGCTATGCAGAGGCTTTCTGAGAAATCGCCTTTCCCATACAAAAGGCCCAGTATGGTGATACCTATATTGTTCGGAGCGTTCATCCCAAGTGAGCCTATGGGTTCTTCCATATATTCACTGCCCTGTTTGGCATGTCCGAAGCTTCCGGGGACCTCATGCATCATGCGTTTCCTGGCCGCTTTCCAGTCAATTCCGGAATCATAGCAATCAACCGCGGTGTCCACTGCCTTTGAAACAAGACAATCACCCGGTATATATGATTTGCCTATATCAAGCAGTTCCCGGACATTTGTTTCGGAAAAAGCCGCACTTTGCAGTGCTGCACAGAATATTTCAGCATACAGGCCCTCGTCCTTATGGTCTGCTATGCCATCTTCATATGCATATGCCACGGCAATGTCAGGATGTCCCGGAGCAAGACAGGCCCATATTTCACTCCTAATGAAGCAGCCGCAGCTGTTACCGAAGGGATTGTTGTACCAGCCTGACAGAGGCGGCAGCAACCCCATCCTCATATTATTCTTTCCCATTCCATATTCGGAGACATCAGCAACTATATATGACAGCCAGTATTCACCAAGGATTTCCGAATCAAGGTTCTTACCATATTTCTCAGCCGCATTGAGCCATACCAGCTGGAGATCCAGGTCATCATTGGGCAAAGCACCCGAACTGTAGTCATGGGTATAGAAATCCACATCAAAGACTCCTCTTTTACACTCAAATGGTGTACCAAGGCTTCCGCCTATGTTCTTGCCAAGCCAGCAGGCCCTGACTTTGTCCCTGTATTCATGAATGTTCATATAATCTCCCCCGTATGTATTGATTATCACAACTGTTTGCCCTGAGGTCAACCCTGCGTCCATTCAAATATGGTAAAATACCATTGAATTATACCTTTTAAAGGAGTTTCCAATGCATTGTAAAAAGTCAGTCCCTCAGTTGTTTATTTTATTGATGATTGTTTTGATTATCTTTACATCCTGCAATACAAATGATACCTTTGCTCCAGTGCTTTCCCTTGATGAAAAGGGAGTGTATACCGGATTTCGTAATGCCCCTGAATCCGTCACCCTTGAATCCGCTGAATCATTGGGCTACATTGTAATTGACGGGCAAAGGGTAGCTGAAAACAAGGATGTCTGGGACAAGTTTGTTGACGATTCCTCAAGGAAGAAGGATGCCTCGGCACGTCTTGTCTACTTCCTCAACAACAAATCCGTCTATCTAGTGGATATCTTTTACAGCGGAGGTCGATACTTTATCTTTGACAGTTCTGCAGAAGAACCAAAAAGCAGCGGGTTTGATTACCTTCTCACTCTGGAAGGCTCCTTTGGGATGCCCGCCCGTGAGACAAGGCTCCACATACTTGCCGATGACAGCAGCATCACCTTTGACAAGTATATGACCGCCATGTTTTCAAGCAATACAGAAGTCATTCAGTCAGTCCAGCCCAGCAGGATGATTATGATGCTGCTTCTTGATTGATTCCTCGGCAACAATATACCTTGGTCTTCTCTTGACTTCATCATATATCCGGGAAACATATATCCCGATGATTCCAAGGCTTATCATAATACCGCTTCCAATAATAAGGAGAAGAAGTATTACTGTTGTGAATCCACTTACTGCCATACCGCTGAATTTCATGTACAGGGTATGAATTCCGAGAACCACGGAACCCAACAGGAACAGCATACCGAGAACAGTCACAATCTGAAGGGGAATTGCAGAAAATGATGTTATGGCAGTCACGGCCAGCCTCATGAGGGAGATAAATGACCACTTGGATTTGCCCTTACTCCTCGGAGCCACGGTAAACTTCATCTCAACTCGCCTGAAGCCTACCCAGAATGACATGGCTCTGAAAAATGTATCCCTTTCAGGCAATTTTCTGAAAGCTTCCACAACTTTCCTGTCCATGAGCTTGAAATCCGATGCATTCTTCAGATTTATACCTGAAAACCTATTCAGTAATCCGTAGAAAAGATTGGCACTCAGTGCTCCACCTGCCTTTTCCTTACCCCTTGAGTCCTTTACACCATCCACCACTTCATAACCCTGTTCCCACAAAGCTATCATTTCCGGCAGTTTCTCAGGTGGGTGCTGAAGATCGGAATCCATCACAATGACTGCATCAGCCATTACCCTGTCCATACCTGCGCATAGGGCTGCTTCCTTTCCGAAGTTCCTGCTGAATCTGACACCGCTGACCTCAGGCCTGTCATTCATCAGTCTGATTATCTGCTCCCATGTATTGTCCCTTGAACCATCATCTATGATAAGAATTTCATACTCATATTCAGTTCTGTCAAGGATGCTGCATATATGGACAATATTTTCATATATCTGGTCTTCCTCTTCGTATACCGGAATTAAAATATTCAATACTCCCTTACCCATTGACTGCCCCCTTTTTATCCACATATATGATTTTCTTGTATATTACAAAATTCCACATTGCAATCATGCACATTGTAATTGGTTTCAT
>DAINQB010000085.1:6254-8019 GCA_036743175.1 Bacillota bacterium
GGTACCTCCTGCAAGCATGCTGCGAAGCTTATGTTTCAGGTTTTTCCAGGTCACCTTCAATATGCTTTTCCTTCCTTTTAAATATACGGGTAAAAATTACAAGAAGCAGGATTGAGACCATAGAAATTATTGCACCTGCAACCAGTCCGGGTGGAATAAACCTCATCTCAACGGTATTTGTGCCTTCATTCAATTCCACTGCCATGAGGGAATCAAGGATTTCAATCGGCTGTGCTTTTTCTCCATTGACTTTTATATGCCAGCCCTTCTCATAGGGAATTGTTGTAAAAAGAATATCATCCTTACCGGCATTCACATTGATCATAAGCCTTGTTTCTGAAATCCTTTGAACTGCATTTACATCAGAAGACAATCTTCCGATTGCTTCCTCGTAAACCGGTTTGTCAAGATAATAGAACATGTTGTTGCTGAGATAATAGTCACTTTCAATGGGAGTGGTTATCAAGGATATGGTTTCTTCTCCTTCATGGGCTCCAAGGGGCATTATACAGTGTGATGAGTAATCCCAGAATGTATCAATGTATTTTTCCCTGTTGAGCCAGATATTTGCCTTCCTTGGATATGGCGAATGCAGGTACATGAATATTTCATTGTCTCCTACAGGTTCAAGGATATACTCAATATGCGCATTGAGGCCGGGTACAACAGGAGCATAAGCCACATAACCATCCTGCTGGCTTGCAGTTATGTTCTCGAATACTATTTCACGGATGTTTACAAGCTTGAAGTACTCAGTGTATTGTTCACCCAGCATAGTACTTAGAAGAGCATTCTGATTGATGAAGGGATCAATTGAATCAAGTACAAGACCCGAAACTTCCATACTGCATGGGAATGCCACAGGAAGTGCATCCGGATTTTCATACAGGACAAGGTCATTTTCTGAATAGACCTGTTCATAAAGATTATTGGGCATTGATTCAGAGATAACATACTTGATGCCAAGAATGGAGTCGGTCAAAGGAGTCGTCCCCTTGTATCTGGTCCAGTGCTCCTGTGAAGCGAGACCGAGTTTGTGGAGCATGGATATTACACTTGCATTAAGGGTGGATGTCGAGTTTGAAACACCATTTATCCCAAGCGCCATGGGGTCATTGACTGTCCTTCGTATTACGGTTTCAGACCTGTAGAATCCATCATCGTGGTCTTCCATGTATTCCACAAGCGGATATAGTCTGTCAAAATAGTCCCGGTATGAAGGCCTGTCGCTGTAATATACTTCCTCATGGGCTCCCTTGAATATGAAGAATGCATTGAATCCCATTTCAGCAGCGACAAGAACAGTCAGGATAAGAAGTAATATCTTCCTTTTGCTTTCTCCTTTTGAAAGAGAAAATATGGATGCAAATACCACAACAAGGGCATATGCCGGCCAGATTCCCGTTTCAGGCCTGATGTAACCATATCCAAGCTTCTCTGTAATAGCTATCAGAATTACAAGAATCAATGCAATGGATGTAATATGTTTTGTTTTTATGTCCCCAAGGTTTTTGTAGCCCTCATATGACAGCATCAGAAGGAAGAATGACATTACAAAGGAGTATCTGAAGTTAAGCCAGTTTGGGAACTGGAATCCATGGAGTACAACATCAAGGGTTGAAACCATGAAACAAACAACCATGAAACCTATGAAGGCTCCGGCTGCAGCCTTTGCCCGTGGTTTTATATTCTTGTTTATAAAGTATATCGGCACCAGCAGCAATACAAGCGTTCCTGCAAATATGAATGGAAATCCAGGATAGTT
>DAINQB010000086.1:0-1644 GCA_036743175.1 Bacillota bacterium
GATGAATGGAACTCCAAGGCAAAGGATAGAGGAACAGCTTAGAAAAACAGGGTCCACTGACTATGAAATAACAGAATTTGACCTTCAGTGTGACGACGGTGTTTACATAAGGATATCTGATATAAATGAAATACGGAGAAAAAGCCTGGAAACATTATATACATCAAGGGCAGCCATCCCTGAGGAAATACCATGCCCGGAAGTTCAAATGGACAGTTTCAGGCCGGTCAACGACCTGCATGAATATTCATTGCTTCTTTACAATGTTCCCAATGACTTTGACCCATCAGTACTGGATGTCAGAAGGATTTATCTTGATTATGAGAACTGCCGCAAGGACATACCCCGGGTAAGGTCCTTGTGCCTGGAAAACAACATTGAGTTCTTCCTGCATCTTCCCTACTCGACGGTGACCACACCTAATGAAGACTGCGACGGTTACCTTGTTGAAAACCATGGAATGCTGAAAAGCATACCCTTTGAAAGGGCAGTCATAGGAAGCGGTTTCAATTCTGCAAACTCATTTTCTATCATGGGTTACAAGGGTGCCCTTGGAGTAACCCTTTCCCACGAAATCAGCATTGCCGATATAAAGGAACTGAGTATATCCCCTGATATCCCCCTTGAAGCCACAATATATGGGAATATAAAGGTCATGGAATCCCCTTACTGTCCTGCAAGGGACATATGCAGCGGTGCACTGTGCATTGAAAGAAAACTCAGGCTTACGGACAGGAAAAATGAATCCTGGGGAATCATATTCAATCCCAAAAGGCATTCTGTCAGGATATTCAATCCCCACAAGCTCATGGTCTTTGATAAGCTGGATGAACTTTCCAGGGCAGGTATCCGGATGTTCAGGTTGAATATAACAGATGAAACAAATGATGATATTGAAAAACTACTGGAATCAGCGCGGCACGGCACCATGCCGTCAGGTAGCTCATCAGGCAGATATACTAACGGTCGTTTCTGATCTATTTCCTTGGAAGAGGAATCTCCTCAGCAGGATATTTAAGGGAATTCTTTTTCATTTTATCTTTAATAATTTCCTCGATGTCAACGCCTATTGCATCTGCTGCCATTATTGAATAAATCATGATATCCGCAAGTTCGTCACACATGTTTTCATGATCATAGTTATCATCCCACTGAAAATTTTCGAGCAGTTCCGCTGCTTCGATTGATATTGATTTTGCCAGATTGGCCGGAGTATGATATTTCTTCCAGTTGCGTTGGTCCCTGAATCTTATGATTTCTTCAATCAGTTCCTTCATTGACTGCTTCCCTTCCCATGAGTGACTGCTCAAGTCCGTTGATTGCACGGCGGGTTATTCCCCGTGCCGCAAATGCTCCTATTAACAATGACAAGGCCAATGCTATGAATATGCCGTTTATTTCAAAGAGGCTGCTTCCAATCCAGGCAAGCGGAATGAAGAGTACGAACATCTGACCTATGTTAAGTGCAGCTGATAACAATGGTCTTCTCATGACATTGAGCATTTCTGCCCCCAGCAATATCATTCCCTTCATGCCGTATGCGATTGCAACAATCCTGAGATATGTGGCTGCTATCCTGATTACTTCGGGATCATCTGAAAATATGCCGGCAAGAAGCGGGGCTGCAAACAATATGACGATGAA
>DAINQB010000086.1:1744-4932 GCA_036743175.1 Bacillota bacterium
AATGCCGCCGGTATGGCTATCATGAATATCTCTTTCCAGGTTGCAAGCATTTCCCTGGGCTTGCGTTTCATTAATGTCAGCACCTTTTCCCTCTTTACGAGGACATACAGTGCAATGGCAAATGTCACGAATCTGCCTATGACCGTTGCCAGGGCCGCTCCCGCTACCCCCAGTTCCGGAAAAGGCCCGATGCCGAATATGAACATGGGGTCCAATACTGCATTGACAAGGGCTGCAATCATCATTACCACTCCGGGTGTTTTTGTATCTCCAAGCGCCCTGATGATTCCATTGCCGACCATGGGGAAAATAACAAATATGAGACCGGGCAGCCATATATACAGGTATGTAAGTATTATGGGAAGAAGATCCTCCTCAGCCTTCATGAGAATGAGTACAGGCTTCATTATGACAAAGCCAATGCCAATGAACAGTATTGTCATTATTATAGCGATGATGATGCTGTCGAATACCTGTGCCTTTAGCTTTTCGGGTTCATTACGCCCGGCAGCCCTGGAAATCATCGCAGTTACACCGGTACTCACACCCATTGTCAGACTATGGAAGGTAAGAACGATTGGAAATGTAAATGACAGCGCCGCAAGTTCCCTTGTACCAAGAAGGCCTACAAAGAAGGTGTCCACAAGATTGAATATGGTTATGCCCAGAATGCCGAATATCATGGGGCCTGTCATTCTGACAAGTTGTCTTCCAAGACTCCCCTGCGTCAAATCCCTGTTATTGTTCAATGCTCAAATTCCTTTGCCTGATTTCCCTCATTATATCATTTTCCCTGCTGTCTTCCTCTGTATTCAGTGAATTTTTCCCTGACTTTTTCAAGGGTCTCACCGGAATAATCAGACACGTCGTCTGAGAAGAAAACAAGACTAGAATTATCAAGATTGGTTCTGAAAAGGTTTTCTTTATCCTCGCCTGACAGCTTTATTTCCTTTGAATTCCTCAGTATGAACACATCGGGGTCATTCCCGAAGGCATGGCCGTCCATGAAAGCCCTTGAAACCGTATTGTTCATTGCCGAGGCTGTTGATACCCTTTCCCGGTACCCAACCATCTTTAAAAGCCTGTCCTCAGGTCCGTGGCTGATATCCGCTCCGATCCTGGCATAATCACACCTGCCCATGGCCGGGCCTATAGGAACCCCGCATGACAAAAACAGGGCACCCTTTGTAAGTTCATTCAAAAAGTCCATGGCATCAGTCATTATCATTGCCCTCGTCCTTCCGTTTCCGGGCACAAGGCACGCAGCATAAAGGAAATCAAGTTTGAAGAATGAATATCCCCAGTCCGACTTCATTGTTTCAAAAACTTCACCCAGATATTCCCTGAAACCGGTGTTATATATATCCAGGGCATAGAACATACCGGACCAATTTGGATTCCATCCGGCTATTTGAAGCCTGTTCCTTGAATCCCTATGAATCCAATTGCTTTTTTCCCTGAAGATATGGGATTCCCTTTCACAGACAAAGGGCGCAAGCCAGATACCTGGTTTCCATCCCTTTTCCCTGATTTTTTCTGCAATTGGTTTCATTCCACCGGGAAACCGGTCATTGGGGTTAAGCCAGTCTCCCACTGCGGTGAAATATCCATCATCTATCTGGAAGATGTCCATTGGGATACCTGTTCTTTCAAGGGCTTCCATGTTCCTTGAGAGAATCTCCCCGGATATATTCGTATAGTAATTGTACCAGCTGGTCCATCCTGTTATTTTATCCGGTTTTCTTTCGGACAGCCCAAGGGCTTTCCAATAAGCTGATGTGTTTTGGGATTCGATTATTCTTGCAACTGTGAAGGCAATTCCCTTTTCGGTGGCAAGACCTTCCAGGTCCGTTGCCATTGTAATCGTATTATTTTTGTAATCAGGA
The DNA here is from genome assembly GCA_036743175.1 of Bacillota bacterium. Lineage (GTDB taxonomy): Bacteria > Bacillota > Clostridia > DUPQ01 > DUPQ01 > JAFGQE01. The sequence continues at coordinate 3,631 of DAINQB010000086.1, forward strand.
GTAAACCAGCTGTATGACTCAAAGGGCAGCAGATCACCAAGGAAAAGCCTGGTCCTGCCGTCCTCTGTATCAACAAGATTCAGGAATAAATGGGAATGCATCCATCTGTTCTTTCTTTCATCAGAAGTAAAGGAGTAATCGCCGTAGTGTTCAAGCCTGAATGTCTTCTGCAATAAATAATTCAGATTCTTCCTGTAATATAACTGATCGACGAAGGGACTTTCACTCCAGGACTGATAACCGTTTGCACTGTATCCGAGCCCCATGAGTTCTGTTTCCATGACAAGGTCGAATCTCACTGCCTCGATGTCCTGCGCCAATGAAAGTTCTGCAGTATATATGATTCCGGCATCCATTCTGTCCCTTTTAATTTCCAGTGTGAAGACATCATTCTCAAAACCTGACACCGATTCCGTTCTTCCGCCATTTTTGTATATAAGCCTGCAATCAATAATATTCATGATCATTTACCCTTGATTTCATATATTTCGAACCTGAACCTGTATTTATGGAGAGCCTTCATCCTGTATTGCTTCAACAGCCGCAGCATGGCAGGAAAACTTCCTCCCACCCCTCTTTGTGCCAGTGAAGCATTCACTGTTATCGTATCCCTCACAGGAAGTTCATGTATGTGTTCCGCCTGTTCCAGGTCCCTGGTTGTATAAGGCCATGCTGTTACTTCAAGTGTTTTTCCTGCAACCCTGATACCAATCCCATTTCCACGGTCATCAGTGAATTCAATGAACCTTACATCAGTCCTGTTTCCGTTTTCCTGGGGTTTAAGATAGTTATGGCCAAAATCAGCCACTGTGCTTTCATATATTCCTAAATGGGCGGAAGATTTCCTGTCCGAATAGTTTTCATGAGGACCCCTGCCATACCATCTTACATTGCAGAAGGTACCGGGTATATTGAATTCCATTCCAAATCTTATCAACCTTCTGACCGGTCTTCCCTTCATCTCAACCAGATACCTTCGTCCTCCCAATGGTGAAACCGTCGTATGGATTCCTCCCGGGAAGAATCCTGTCTTCCAGTCAGCCTTGAGGGATGTACCCATGGTCCTGAACTTCTTCAATTTTGTTTCATCCGTGGCTTTTTTGAATTTCCTTCCATAAAGCAGGCTGACCAGCCTCTCATTGCGGGTAACGTTCTCTATCAGAAGACCCTCATTATCGATGGGTGCCCTGTAAAGGTTCATGGACATTCTGTCTGTCAGTCCCTTTATCTTGATGCCTTTGTCAATTATCTCTATGGCAGAGTCGAATTTTTCAGATACAGTGTACTTTGGAATCTTATGCC
>DAINQB010000086.1:5032-7371 GCA_036743175.1 Bacillota bacterium
TATCCATGGAACAGTTCCATGTATTCCTTGAAATTACCCAGACTGTTGGCCATGCAATGGGCGAATTCACACTGCATGAAGGGCATTTGTGCATGGGATTTGGGTTTAATTGCATAGCCCCTTGCCCTTGTGTCCCCTCTGCCGATTCGAACCCTTTTCCCATCCAGTATTCTTTTCATGGTTCTGACACCGGCATACATCATGCTGAACACATCCGATGTATCCAGGAGGTGGTCGCCCTCATAGTGTATTTTCCTGGAATCATCGGATTCAATAGCAGCTGCCTTCATCTTCCTGAAGTTTTCTCCATGTCCTGACTCATTGCCAAGGCTGTACATAATTACACACGCCTTGTTCCTGTCCCGCATGACCATGTTCTTCATTCTGAAGATACATTCTTCCTCCCATGTGGAGTCCGAAGCAGGAACTTTCTTTCTTACCCCATGGGTTTCAAGGTTACATTCATCGATTACATATATTCCATAGCGACTGCAAAGATCATAGAAGTGAACCGAATTGGGGTAATGGCTTGTTCTGATTGCATTTATATTGTTCTGTTTACAAAGCAAGATATCCTGTTCAGTGATATCGGCAGGAACTGCAAATCCGTGCAAAGGATGGAACTCGTGTCTGTTGATACCGTTTAGCTTCACGGGTTGACCATTTACCAGAAACAACCCCTCTTTTATTTCAATCCTTGTAAAACCGAATTCAATTCTCCTTCTGTCAATGAATGAATTGTCCTGGTCACGAAGAATTATATCTGCAATATATAAATCAGGGGTTTCTGCAGTCCATGATTTTATGTCGGGCAGCCGTGACTCTGCAATAAGCCTGTCTCCGTCAACCTCATAATTATGTGCAAAGACCTGGACATTGTCTTCACTGTCCTCATACACATTTAATTCAACAGAGCCATTGAAATGTCCATAAAGGGATACAGCAGTCTCCATTACCCCTGTCTTGAATCCCCCTGATAAATCAGTCTTTATGAAAACATCCCTGATGCCGACCGGATTTTCATAAATCAGCCTGACACTTCTGTGAATACCCGAAAGCCGCCACATGTCCTGGTCCTCAAGCCAGCTGCCCGTGCAGTATTTCGTAACAAATACAGCCATGTCATTTTCACCTTTTTCGAGAAACCCGGTAATATCGATTTCAGCATGGGTCATTGAGTCCTGTGAATAACCTGCAAACCGGCCGTTGATCCAAAGGGTCATTGATGACTGGACACCCTCAAACCGGACCAGACATGTTCGCCCGGCAGAGGCTTCGGGTACTTCAAATTTCCTTTTATAAACACCACAGGGGTTCCTGTCCTCATGAATCCCCGGAATTTTTTTGGTCCTGAAGGCATCAGGATACCTTACGTTTGTGTAGACAGGCTTTCCGTATCCTTTTATTTCCCAGTTTGAAGGTACATCAATGGTATCCCAGTCATCCACATCAAACCCAGGGTCAATGAATGAAAAATCGGCATCCAAAGTGGAATCAAACCACCTGAACTTCCATTTCCCGTCAAGCTCCTGAACATAGGGACAGTCCCCGTTTTCATCCAGTGGAAAGTCGCTGAACCTTGGTTCCTGAAGGTTTTTTGAAAACACCTTCACATCATAAATATTTTCTGTGTATTCATTTCTGTTATCCATAAACACCACCAAAAAAGTCCATATACGTAAAAACAGTATACTCCAGTCATATTAGGGGGTCAAAGAATATCAGTCATTGTTTTTGATTTGTGCCGGTTGTGATTCTGACGATTTGTCAGCCATTTGAAAAAGCTGCGGGGTGTCACCCCGCAGCACTGCAATCATTTAATCTTCAAATTCCTGCCTTTTGACTTCGAACTGTTCTCCGCTGAAATCAACATTTGCAAGTTCCGGTGCTGCTTCGAATATTACTCCGCATCCGGGACATTCTTCTGCCAGATGAAACATATACATAATCCCACTCCTTTCAAAATGTTACTTATATATACCAACTTCAGGCGCAGCCAAACAGCATTATGAAAAATTTAACAATCTTTTAATAATTCTTATCCGGCAGGACTACTCAACTGTTACACTCTTGGCAAGATTACGGGGTTTGTCCACATCGCATCCTTTCATCACGGCACAGTAATATGCAAACAACTGCATTGGAACTATTGCTGTGATGGGGGCATAGACCGGCTCCGTATCAGGAAGTACTATTACCATATCAGCAATCTTTGAGACTTCCTCTGCCAGACTGTTGGTCGTTATTGCAAGAACCCTGGCTCCCCTTGCCTGTATTTCCCTTACATTCCCTATCATCTTCGGGAATATATGCGGCTGTGTCATGCTGCATATCACAGG
>DAINQB010000087.1:0-2749 GCA_036743175.1 Bacillota bacterium
CAAATGCCCTTTGCATTTCGTTGTCATATAAAAGGGTGTTGAGTGTAACATAAACCCTGACATTCCTGTTGTGACAGAAGGATACAAAATGCCTGAGGTTGTCTTTGTTGAAATTTACCGCCTTTGCCCTGGCACTGAACTCATCGAGACCAAGATATACTGCATCAGCCCCGTTGGCGACTGCTGCTTCGAGGGATTCCGGACTGCCTGCCGGAGCAAGTAATTCAATTTTACGTTTTTCAACTGCCATGGGGAAATTATAACACCAAATCACTGTGATATAATACATGTATGGTAAGTCAGCACAACAGGGAATATGAACTTAAATTAATGCTCAGCCGGGATGAATACACCGGAATTGAAGGCAGCTTCAGAGGACATGAAATAATACAGGTAAACCACTATTTTGATACACAATCCTTTGACCTGTATAAAAGGAAGATAGTTGTCAGACTCAGGCAAAAGGTCGGTTCATATGAGATTACGGTAAAGACTGCAAATCAGGGAACATCTGCCGAAGGTGTAGTTGATATGTCCGAAAGAACCATCATCATTGATGAGACAGAGGCCATGATGCTGCTGGACGGAAGGATTCCCATATCCAATTATCTCATTGCTTTCAAGGATATACCAAAGGGTGATTACATGGAAGTCGGTATTGTAAGAACCGGCAGGAAAGTCATTGAAATACATCCGGATTTACCTCCTGCGGAACTGGACATGAGCATATACAACGGTATCACTGACTATGAACTTGAGTGGGAACTTGACGAGGACAATTATGCAAAGGCGGTAGCCGTCCTAGAGGAAATGGGTATAAACCTTGAAGGAAGGTCCCTGGGGCTTTCAAAGTACGGCAGACTGGTAAAAAGCCTGTCAAAGGGGATTTGAGTATGTACTGGTGGTATTTTCTAATTTTACTGGGAGCCGTCATATATTTCGGATACAGAAAGTATCTTGATGGAAGAAGGAGAAAGCAGTCGGAATATCCCCGTTGCAGCAAATGCAACAGCATAATGACACTGCAGGCAAAGCAGGGTGACAGTGAAATATGGGTATGTCCGAAATGCTCCGGAGAATCAGATAATTGATTTCAGAACAACAAGCAGGATGATATGGGCAGGATAGAAAATGTAGAAGAACCATTTTGTGAAACCTATGTCCAGGCCTTTTTTGCCATTGTAAAGGTTGATCAGGGGAATAGTAAAAAGATAGAACAGAACTATGTACCAACCCGGGTTTGACCAACCTCCTATATATATGTACTGAAGTGAAAAAAGGACAGTCAGAATAAAAATCCATAAAGACCTGTGGATTTTATTTGTCCCTGCAAAATAAAGGGCAATAACCATCAGCACGCCGTATGCACCGTGGTCGGACATCAGCAGTTCAGACAAAACAGCAAGCGCCGCAGGTATGATGAGACCGATGGCAGCATTTCCTTTTTCAACTGCATGGATTGCCACAAGCCCCAGGAAAAGTGTGAATATTACATTGGGATGGAACCCCGGAAGTCCCAGCATATATTCATAGGGTATCTGCGCTATCAGGGCAAATATGAACATCCTGGCCATATACATGGGGAGGCTTCTTGTCTTTTGGTAACCTACTGCCACAAGGAATGCAAATATGGGAAAGGCAAGCCTTCCGATGGTCCGAAGTTCATAGACATATGGATAGAAGGTATACATGGTGTGGTCTATGAACATAGCACACGCCGCAATAAGTTTAAGCTGCAGTGAATCAAGATATTTTGTTTTGTTCAGTTCCATGGGACCTCCTTTTCCAGTATACCCCTGCATCAGATATTCAACAACAGCAAAATCAGTATTTCCAAACGGATGTTCGGATGATATAATTGCCATATGGGGATTATTGAGAAGCTTCTTGACGGACTGAATGAAGCCCAGAAGGAAGCTGTACAAAGTACGGAAGGGTATATCAGGGTCATAGCAGGGGCCGGATCGGGTAAGACAAGAGCCCTGACCAGGAGATTTGCCTATTTGGTGGAAGGGCTTGGAATCAGTCCTTCCAATATTCTTTGTGTAACATTCACCAACAAGGCCGCAAATGAGATGAAGGCCAGGGTCACAAAGCTCATCGGAAACGAGGAACCTGTCAGCCTTGTATGCACCTATCATGGTTTCTGTGTAAAGGTGCTGAGGGAAGATATCAACAAACTCTATTATCCCAAGGGTTTCACCATAATAGATGAACAGGACCAGAGGACACTTCTCAGGGAGATTTACGATGACCTTGGCATAACATCAAAGGTCGTTACATTTTCCGATTGCCTTGACTATATAGCAACAAGAAAGGATAAGCCTGCATACATAGACCACATGCTGTCCTTTGAGGCTCTTGACGAAAAGATTTCCAAATGCCGGGATATGATGGAAAGGATTTTTTACAGTTATCTGAGGAAGCAGAAGAAAAACTATGCCGTTGATTTTGATGATCTGATCAATTTCGCCCTTTATATTTTCCTGAACCACAGGGATATCCTTGCAAAGTGGCAGGATAAACTCCATTACATACAGGTTGATGAGTTCCAGGATTCCGATACCAAGCAATACACACTGATGAAATTGATTTCCAATGGTCATGGTAATCTTTTTGTAGTAGGTGACCCTGACCAGACGATTTATGAATGGCGGGGAGCAAAACCTGAGTTCATAGTGGATTTCCATAAGAATTTCCCTGATGTAAGAACCATAATAATGGACCAAAACTACAGGTCAACTCCACA
>DAINQB010000087.1:2849-4565 GCA_036743175.1 Bacillota bacterium
GCATTCATAAAGGTGAATCTGGATTATGTTGTTTACAGCGGTGTCAAGTTCTTTGAAAGAGAGGAAATCAAGAATATAATTGCATATCTCAAGATGCTGGTGGGCGGAGATGACATATCCTTTGTAAGAACCGTCAATTTTCCAAGAAGGGGAATAGGGAGAAAGAAAATTGATTTTCTAAGGATGCGGGCCGAGGAAGAAGAATGCTCGATGTATGATGCATTGAAGAACAATTTCAAGGATCCGGCACTTTCCGGAGGAGCTTGTTACGAATATATAAGACTTATTGAATCAACCAGGAATAATCTAGGTAAAAAGGATATAAGTGAACTTACCAGGGACCTGCTGAATGAAAGTGGATTCATGGAATTCTACAGGAGGGACGGTGACAACAACAGGCTTGACAATATAGCCGAATTCATGACAGCCCTCATTGACTATGAACAGACCGCCGGGGAAACAGTTGAACTGTCACAGTACCTGCAGGAGCTTTCACTTTATACGGATGCCGACATCGGGGATGATTCCGACAGAGTAAGGCTCATGACAATACATGTTGCAAAAGGCCTGGAGTTTCCGTATGTGTTCATATATGGAATGTCTGAGGATATCCTTCCAAATGCCAGATCCCTGCAGGAAAGAAGGATGAAGGCCCTTGAAGAGGAGAGAAGGCTTGCATATGTGGCTGTCACAAGGGCAATGAAGGAGCTGCATCTGACTGAATCTGAAGGAGCACTCCATGGCGGGGCATTCAAGTATCCATCCAGGTTTCTACTTGAAATTGAGGAAAACATGGTGGTGCGGGAAGGAAAACTCGATCCGGATTTACTTGAGGTCACAAGAAGAAGGATGTCCGGTGGTCCTTCTTCGGACGAGGATGATACATTTGCAGCAGGTGACAGGGTAATCCATCCTGTCTGGAATGAAGGGATTGTTCTTGATGTCAACAGGGAAAAAGGAGAATATGCCGTTGAATTCAAAGACAGTGGGATCGTTAGGCATATTCGTATGAAGTACAGGTTGATGGTAAGGAAATTCGGATGAAGAGCGGATGACAACCGGGAAGCAGGTATGTTGTATAATCAAACGGTTATGTGATATGATTTATCCGACGATGTGAATACAAACAAATGGCTTTCATACCGGACATCTGCTATATTTAAACTGTGCTTGGGTATGATATATTATAAATAATTAATTATTAGGAGGGTGTCATGTCAGGAAAATTCAAGGAATTTGGTAAGAAAATAGGCCAGGCAGCGAAGAATACTGCCAAGAAATCCGAGGAACTCATTGAAATCCAGAAGGTCAAGGGGAAGATAAAAGACCATGAAAACAGTATAAACGGATTCATAAGGAAAATCGGTGAAGTGGCACTTGAAAAGTTCGAAAATGGTGAAAAAACTTTTGACGAAGCAGAAGAGCTTTGCAGACAGATAGAGGAAGCCAGGGCGGCAATCAAGGATCTGGAAACAGAAATCCTTGAACTGAGGCACATCAGGGTATGTCCTTCCTGTGGTGCTGAGAATGAGGATGAGGTTGCTTTCTGCCCCAAGTGCGGATTCAAGTATGAACCTAAGCCGGAACCAACACCCGAACCTGAAGAGGAAGGTGTAAAATGCAAGGGCTGCGGCAACCCGCTGGAAGAAGGGACTGTATTCTGTCCAAACTGCGGAACAAAGGCAGAATAGCCCGGTTTCGTCTCTTATCATCTGA
>DAINQB010000087.1:4665-7338 GCA_036743175.1 Bacillota bacterium
AGGAGACTGGGAAAAGACCTCCATGATTATATTGAAAGGTTCAGTCTGGCTGAAAGCACCGGAAGAACCGGCAGTTTTGAACTGGATGTCCTTACCGGCCGGATATGGGCTTCAAACGGAGCCTTTGAACTTTTTGGTGTCAGTGGGAAAAAAGAATTATCCGGTCTGGATGAGCTGTTGGTTCACGTCAGGGACAGGGAACCACTGGACAAAGGTCTTGAAGAAATAGGAAAAGGTGCCAATCAGGCCGCTTTTAATCTTTCGGTTGAAGGAAAAGGAAAAACAAAAGACCGTATCGTTCATCTTACCGGCAGGAAAGTACCTGCGAACGGAGGTTCTGAAAGAATGATCTTTGCTGTTTCTGATTTTACCGAGAGGATTGAGTCAGAAAGTCTTCTTTGTGAAGAAAGAAACAAGTTCCAGAAATACATAGATATTGCAGGCTTCATAATCATAGTACTGGATGAAACAGGAAGGGTCAGGCTTGCCAACCGAAAATGCAGCGAGTTACTTGGACTTCCCCGGGAAGAAATCATCGGGAAAGTATGGATAGATGAGTTCATTCCCCACGAGATAAGGGACTCCATGGAGGAAACCATTCGCAGGGAAATGATTGAAGGTAATAAACCAAGACTTGAACATACAAATCCAATATTGACTTCAAACGGGAACATAAGATTCATTCACTGGAACAACAGTATCATTCAGGATGCAAAAGGAAATATAACAGGTATTCTTTCCTCGGGTGAAGATATAACTGAAAAACTCAGGATGGAAAAAGCACTGGCAGACAGCGAGAGGTCATTGAAGGAAGCAGAACTCATAACAAAGTCAGGTCATTTTGAAAAAGACCTTGTTTCGGGAAAGGTGAAATGGTCTGCAGGCATGTATGCACTGTTCGGGACGGATTCTGCAAAGGAGGGACATGCACCGGCAGAGGAAAGAAAATATATGACTGCAGAGTCTTACATCAGGTACGAGGATGCATTTCACTCTGCACTGAGGGGTGATGGCACATTTTCCGTTGAAATAGACACTACGGACGGAAAGGTTCTCTTTATAAAAGCCATGATAGAGAGGACAAAGTACCGGCCGCAAAGAGTCCTGGCAACCTGCCAGGACATCACAGCCCGAAGGGAGCATCTCGATAGAATTGAACACATCAGCTACCACGACCATCTAACCGGCCTGTACAACAGACGTTTCCTTGAGGAAGAATTTTCACGGCTTGATGTCAAAAGGAATTATCCTTTGTCAGTCATCATGGCTGATGTGAACGGCCTGAAACTGGCCAATGATGCATTTGGCCATGTGGAAGGAGACAACATTCTGAAAAATACAGCGGGTATACTGGGGGATTCCTGCAGGGAGGATGACATAATTGCGAGGGTCGGAGGAGATGAATTCATGATCCTTCTGCCGGGTACAAATGCTGAAGATACAAAAAGAATAATCGAAAGGATTGAAAAAAGCAGGTTTTCCGGAGAAGAGACCAGACTTCCCGTATCGATTTCACTGGGATATGCAGTAAAAACTGATGAGGGACAGGACATGGACGACCTTTTCAAGGTTGCTGAGGATTCCATGTACAGAAATAAACTGGTTATGAAAACCAGGCATCGCTCAAAGGCAATCAGGATTATAACAAAGACCCTATTTGAAATCAGTCCCTGGGAGGCAGAACATGCTAAAAGGGTATCACTTCTAGGCAACAAGATAGGGAAAGCGTTGAATCTTCCGAAGTCTGACCTGAAGGAACTGACGGAAGCCGGATTTTACCATGACATCGGCAAGGTGACAATCAGGGAGAATCTTCTCCTTAAGAAACAGTCACTTACAAATGAAGATTATGAAAACATCAGAAGGCATCCTGAAACAGGTTACAGGATATTGTCCAGTTCAAATGAAACAGCTGATCTGGCTGACTATGTACTGAGTCACCATGAATGGTGGAACGGAGGAGGTTATCCCCAGGGGCTGGACGGTATAAAAATACCGTTGCAATCAAGGATAATAGCTATAGCGGAAGCATATGATTATCTGACAAACAGACCGGGCGGCCGGAGGCCGTTCTCAAAAAGAAGGGCTTTTGCAGAACTTAGGAAAGGTTCAGGAAAACAGTTTGATCCGGAGATTTTCAGGCTTTTCGCTGCGGAAGTGTTTCCTGAGTTATGACATCAATGCGTTGAAACAATCTTATCCATGATGTATCATGTTATGGAAAAAGCAACAGGGAGAAGGCATGGAATATAGAAAGTTAGGAAAAAGTAATCTTGAGATATCTGAAATAACACTTGGATGCTGGGCCATGGGTGCAGGCAAGGAGTGGGGACTGAGTCTCGCAGACAAGGTATATCAGGAAACAGTGGTTACGGCATTTGAACATGGAATCAATTTCTTTGATACTGCATCAGGCTATGGCGGGGGTCATTCGGAGGAGGTCCTTGGAAAGGCAATCAAAGGCTTCAGGGAAAAGGTGATTCTGTCCAGCAAATGTTCAGCCACGGGTTTGACCAGGGAAAATGCAAGAAGCAGCGTTGAAATGAGTCTTTCCAGGCTGGGGACCGATGTGATAGACGTATTTTTCATACATTGGCCAAGTCCGGAGGTTCCGGTAGAGGAACCCATCGAGCAGCTGATGAAACTGAAGGATGAGGGAAAGATACGTTCAAT
>DAINQB010000088.1:0-2478 GCA_036743175.1 Bacillota bacterium
AAAATATGAAAAAGGGTTTTTATCTTTTGCCGGGTGCCCTTCCAGGCATGGATACTGTTATCTGGGTTATCTGCTGTCCGTTTACATATACTGTTCCTGCGTTCAACTGTGCCAGGTAATCTGCATCGAATGCCGATTGGGCATCTATATTTATAGTTCCGCCGTTTACATAAATGATACCGTTTGAGTCAAATGCATCCGTGTCACCGCTTCCCATTGATACATTGATGTTTCCTCCGTTGACCTCAATGACAACATCGTATGAACTTTTTGCAGTAGCATTTATTCCATCATCGGTGGCATATATGTCGATGTCTCCACCGTTAATCTGAATGTATGTACCTTCGATACCCTCGGAACACCTTGGAATACTTATGGTTCCTCCGTCTATCTGAAGAAGGCTTGTAGCACGGATTGCATCATCTGCTGCTGTTATGTTCAAGGTTCCATTGTGTATGTATATATAACCCAGCGATGTATCTTCTTCATTCTCTGCATGCAATCCATCCTTGTTGGTCTCTATTGTTATATTACCGTCATATATTCGAATGGAGTCATTTGCCTCGATTGCATCTGCATAGGAATCAATGACATATGTTCCACCGGTTATTTTCAGGTCATCTTTTGATGTTATTCCGTTTGCCTTTGCAGATACTATTTCAAGGGTACCCTGACCGTTAAGGGTAAGATCCGATTTTGAAAATATAACTGCATCAAGGTTTGTGTCTCCGTCTGCCTCAAAGTTACCTGTGACTTCCATTGAATTCAAAGAATCAGTCGTAGTAATGAATACCTTGTCACCTGATTTAATATAGATTACAGGAGAGCTTTCGTTGATTACGGTTACCCCGTCAAGTACAAGCTGTACCTTTGATTCTTCGTCGATATCCACTATAACAGATGCATTCCTCGCATCGCCCTTCAGGATATAGACTCCTTCGCTGTCAATTGTAAATGTTTTATCATCGGACAGTTCAATATATATTGCATCAGTCAGGTCCGCTGTCTGTTCAATGTCTCTTTCCGTGAAAAGTTCAGATATATCAAGAAGTGACCCTTCGACAGATGATAATGCTACCGTTGTACCGACTGCATCACTATCATCTGAGGAAGTTTCACCAGGGAGGGCATTGGGTGTCGCTGTGGAAGATACCGCTGCATTGACAGTACTGTTTTCTACCACACTGCATCCGATCAAGGATACCGAGACCAACAAAACCAGTATAGTAATCAATATGCTTTTTGTTTTCATGTTCATGCTCCTTTTTTTCATAATCCAATGATAAAGAGGCATAATCACGACATATTAATAGAAGTATGAACAAGTTATGAACTTATATGATTTATCAGGGACCGGTCTTTTCGGTCAGTTCCATGAATCCGGAACTGTAGAGTTCACTGCCGTCCTTAAGTACCCACATTGCATGGCTGCCCGGATATTCCTGGAGCAATGAAAGACCATCTTCATAGGGCATCATGAACAGTGCCGTAGAGAGTACATCTGCATCGCCTGAATCATGACACACTACGGTAACCGCTCTGAAATAATCAGACGGATACAATGTTTCAGGGTCAATTATATGATGATACTGCCTGTCTTCCACGGTATAGTATCTAATATAGTCACCACTGGTGACCAATGATGTGTCCTTGAGAAACAGAATATGCAGGTTTTCAATTTCGGATGTACTGTCAGGATTCTGAACACCCAGATTCCATGAATTACCGTCGGGTTTTTCTCCGATGGACCTTATATTGCCACCTACACTTATCAAGCCTGAAGTGAAACCGTCCTCAATCAATGCCAATGCTGTTCTTTCCACAGCATAACCCTTTGCAATGGCACCAACATCAAGTCTCATTTGAGGATCCTCCAGAAATACAGTAGATGCAACTTCATCAATTATGACTTTTTTGATATCCACATGAAGGGAGGCCTCCTCAAGCAAATCAATTGGTGGGAGTTTAGCAGCCTCCGGGTCATCGGTTCCCTCTTCCCTGTAATCATGCCATATCCTGAGTACTGCACCATATGCTATGTTCAGTTTCCCGGATGTTCTGTCATATGCGTCGAAACCGAACTTAATTAGATCTATGATTCGTTGGTCCACTTCTACGGGAGCAATTCCCGCATTGTCATTGATTGTCTTGATATTGTTTATTCCGGGATAATCATTGTAGATATCATACAGCTTATGATATTCATCCAGTTGGCTATATATTTCATCTGCATAATCTGAGAACTCATCTTCATCAGCCGTGTAGGCTATCACCTGCGTCAGTGTATCGAAGAGCTCAAGAAACTGTGCCTGGTAGCGCTTTTCTTCAGTGCTTTTACATGATACCAGAGACAGGGATAATGCTATTATTGATATATATATTATCAGCTTCTTCATTTTTCAAAAAAACCAGGAGGCAGAAGATCTGCCTCCTGATACCTTATATTACCACAACCAGTGGAATTTAACCTGCTGCGTT
>DAINQB010000088.1:2578-6899 GCA_036743175.1 Bacillota bacterium
TGGCTTCGTCAGTTGCGTCCTTTGACTTATCCATGGTGGTTGTTGTTCCGACTCCGATCTTATCTCCGGATTTTGCGCCAAGATCTGCTGCGTTTGCAACTGCCTTTTCGATACCGCTGATATAATCACCGAGGCCGATTGTAACTGATGAAACAAGTTCAGCATCAGTTGCTTTGCCTGAATCATCAAGTGCTATTCCCTTAACCTGGTCAATGGTCTTTCCAATAACATATGCTTCAAGGGCATCTGCCTGTTCAAACCATTCCTTGCCAATTCCAGAAACTGCCTTCATGCCATATGCATTGCCCAGTTCCCTTTTGCTTCCGAATACAGTGTCAAGTGCCGTTGTAACCTTTCCTTCTGCATTGAAACCAATCTTTGACTGCACATAATCAATTGCACAATCCTGAATGACACCGGCGTCATCAAGGGTAACTGCAATTATTACTGTGTTGGCCTGGGCTACTCCGTCTGCTTCTCCCGGTTCCTTGGATTTTGCGACTGATGTTACTATGGACACACCAGTCTTAAGGCTGGCTTCTCCTGCGGGTGTTGCTGAAGGCTCACTTGTGTCCTTCGTTCCACAACCGGCTATTACTGTCACCAGCATTGCCAAAATCAAACCGATTACTAATACTTTTTTCATGTTCTCCTCCACATTTTCCTGTTTTTATTTAACCAGCTTGTTTACAGCCGGTAAAATTACCTTTAGTATGCCTGCGGTCAGCAGACCTGTTACCACTCCCGCTATAACAAGAAGCGGCAGATAGAACCACATGTTGGTTCCTGTGTATATCAGGGAAATTACAATGAACTGGCCGATGTTGTGGGATATTGCACCTGATATACTTGTCATTGCGTATGATGCTTTGTTTTTTGAAAAACCAATTACTATCAGCATCACAGTTATGGAAAGCACTCCTCCGGCAAGACTCAAGGCTCCCGCAATCGCTCCTCTTGTTATCAAAACGAAAAGTGCCTTCAAAACAGATATCCCATAAGCCTGCTTTGCCCCAAGGAAAAATACCGTATACATTACAACTATATTGGACAGCCCTACCTTTACGCCGGGAACAGGAACAGGTATAGGCGGAAGCATTCCCTCAAGCAATGCTACAACTATTGCAACTGCAAAAAGCAGACCTGTAAGAACCAATGTCCTGGTTCTTTTGCTGGTTATATTGATGTCTGCAGATCCGTTTCCGTTCACTTTACTTCTCCTCAATTTCCAATCACCATATCCGGTGAATCAGCATCCGCATCTTTGCTCACTATCTTAAGTATTACACCATTGGGCAGACAGGCAGCAAACTGTCCTGGTATGGATAGAGCTCCGGCGTTTATGCAAACCTTGTCAGGACAATCCGATTCCTCAAATCTTATGGTTCCATCCACTGTCTGGTGGAATATGACTGCCGGTCTTTCTTCAAGTGAAAAATGCCTGTCAATTCCTTCTGACAAATCTATGGTCATCATAAGTTCCGATTCAAGATATATTTCAGCATAAACCGGTGAATCCTTGGTCACCAGTGTATAGACACCGATGGATACAATACTGGCAAGCAATATTACCGCTATTATTATGAAGTCTGTTCTTTTTATGAATTTCATCTAGAACCACCTCATGAAAAGACCACCGACGAATACAGCCAGGATATTGGCAGCCATAATAACTATAAAATTTATTATTGAGACTCCAAAGGTTGTCTCCTTGTCCTGAAGCTTCCTGAATACATTTATATTCTTCTGCACAACAGGGAATGTCAGCAGTGCAAGCAGCGTTATCGGATGCAATATGCCAAAGACAACCAATGCAATATTCGCAGCATATGTTGCATAGTATATAAACGCAAAAAGTGTGACTGCTTTATCACCAATGAAGTGGGGCAGAGTGTATCTTTTTACCGCAATATCCTTTTCATGGTCACAGATGTTGTTGGCCAGCATTATATTCGCAGTTACTGCCATCGGTATGACAGACAGCAGTATAATGGAAAGTACCGGTTTCACTGACATTGTGAAATATAATTTCCCTATCACTTCCTTGTATTCCAGAACCATGATGGAACCAGAAGGAAGATTTATATACAGTATGAGGAATGGAATGAAGAATCCATAGAATATGCCGGAGAAAACCTCTCCAAGAGGCAATCTTGAAATCGGGACCGGCCCGAAGGTGTAAAGAATTCCGGCAGCAAAACAAACCGCTCCTATAAGAAGTACAATTATGTCAGTAAGAATTACAAGATATATGCCTGATGCTATACTCATGGCAAGCAGTACAAAGAATATTGCAAGTGCTCCGCTTCTCCTGAATACCAGAGTCTGATGATTTGTCTTTGTGTCAATGTAATTGTTCAGAGCAGTTGTTGTAAGGTCAAAAAGGAACATTGAAAGGAAAAAGACAAGGGTAACCTTCCAGTCAACCGCTATTCTTTCATGGAACAAATAAGCGAGCACAAGTAAAAATGTAAGCACACTGGTGATCTTGGTCTTTATTTCTACATAACTCAGAAATTTCTGAATGGTTGTTTCGCCTTTCATGCCCTTTCCTCTTTAAAAAGTTCTATAGGATGTTTCCAATATCATGGACAGATTGTTCTTTCTGGCATTATCAAGAGACAGTCCTTCCAGAATACCAATTGCCTTGCTTTTGTATCGTTTTGCAAGTGTTCTTGTAAAGTTCAGGCCTCCGGTCATCTTTACAGCCTTGTTTACAATGGCACTGCTGAGCTTTCCGCTCCTTGCCCTGTTCCTCAGGTCTTCCGATGCTTTAAGTGCATAAATCAAAGGAAGTGTTACAACATCCTGTTCAAAATCCGACAACACAGGTTTCATGGCGACCTGCTCACTTGCCTCATAATCCATGCAGTCATCAGTCAGCTGGAATATCATGCCGATGTAACGGCCGATCCTTGCATATTTCCTGGATTCCGTATGGTTGTTGCCAGCCAGATGTGCACCGAGATAAAATGACACCTCAAACAATGCTGCTGTCTTACCGGCAATTATCTTAAGATACTGCATGACTGACAGAGAGTAATTCCCATTGTTGATATGCTGCGTCAATTCTCCAAGACACAGTTTTCCAAGCAGGTTTGCCATCTTGATTTCCGGTACCCTGTCATTGTCAAATACACTTGTTATCATTCCCATGGCCATACTAAGGAGATAGTCCCCGCAGATTACTGCCGTGCGGGTCCCATATTTCCTGTTGAGGGTGGCTATTCCCCTGCGCAGTGGCGCATCATCGATGATATCATCATGGACCAAGGTGGCCAGATGGAATATTTCAATTGCAGCTGCAACCTTTACGGCTCTCTCCTGAATCTGCTCGTCTTCATCCTGTGAGCATATGAGCAGGGATTTTGCGCGTATCAATTTTCCAGTCGCCTTGCTAAGGTGACTTGTATAGTCCCTTATGACCGCAGGGGAGCTCTCAAGTGCCTTTGTTATCTCATCCTTTACAAGACCAACCGCGCTTTCAAGGTCATATGTATTTTTTATGTCTTTAACATTATCAATCATTGTACAAGTACGTCTTCCTTGCTAATTTTGTCCCGGCCCATTTATCCTTCAGGAATGGCATTACATAGTAATCAAGTCCAAGGACATGTCCTGCTCCGAACAGCATTGCTATGCCAGCGAATATCATCCAGAATGTTCCAAGATAAAGGCCTGTTGTGGTAACAAACATCAGCTGCAGTATCAGTGAAACAGCCGATGACGGGAATGTGAACAATCCTCCGATCAATGCAAGCCCTATGAGTATTTCAATTATTACTATCGCAACCTGTGCAATTATCTGCATTGTATCACCGGAAAGAATGACCTTGTCTATGAACCAGTTGATCAAAGGCACATCAAGCTTGAATGCGAAATCATTCAGTGTTGATTCTGCAAAGGTCTTGCCACTTACAAGTATTACCTTGAAAAGTCCAAGTATGTTCCAGTTTATGAAAACGCTGCCTACTGCCTCGGTAACTGCTCCTGTTGCGGATGATGCTGCATCCGTGGCAGTAGTAGCAGTTGTCACTGCGTCAGTTGCATAAGTTGATGCAGAACCCAGGATTGAATCAAACCATGCATTGGCACCTCCGAAAAAGCCTGCGAGCTTTGGTGTTGAAAGCCAGTCTTCTCCTATTTTCTTTATGCCTTCAAAAAGCCAGACCGCTCCAAGCCAAACCCTCAGAGGGAACAGCAGGAAGCTTGGTGTCCTGTTTGAAAAATGGCCGCCGACAAAACTTCTCTTGTTTCTGACAGTGAAGAATTCATGCTTCATATAGCTTATGACTTTGTTCCAGCCCAGTACCTGTATGAA
>DAINQB010000089.1:0-6842 GCA_036743175.1 Bacillota bacterium
CAAGGGGAGTGACATTCGATGTGGGCTGATATGGCGCATAAAGCATGTCATCGGCGATTTTCTTGAACCGGATGAATCCAAGCATCTTATGGCTTTCACGGGCAGTGGTCTTCTCTGCAGCCAGTACCGGAAAAACCCTGGGGTCTGCGTGCATGTACTGGGTATTCAGTTTATTCTTTATTGCCACCTTGAAAAAACCGAAAATTTGATTGGAAATGTCGGGCAGTTCCCCAAGATAGGCCCGGTACATTGTCATCAGGTTCTCTATTCCGCATGTTCCTGCGATATAGTTCTCCATCCTTGTAAAAATCTGAAGGTCAGTCTCTACCTGCACAGGAACATCCCCGATGGCCATTTGATAAACATCACCGGAAACAAACCTGCATTCAGCTTTTTCCTTGTAGGCAAAATATATTGCTGTCAGAAGACCTTCGAAAGTGGAGTCACAGATGTAGATTATCATACAACACCCTCCTTCAGGAAAAGCGAAGGAGACTCTGAGTGAAAAAATGACAACTGGTTGTCAATCATGTCAGAAGAGCTCAGTAAACCATGGTAAATATCCATTTCATTGAACTTAAGCATGGGGTCGTACCTGCCGTCACAGGTTATGAAATACCTGGCCCGTTTAACAACTGCACCCAGCTTCTTCAGGTCATCGATGGTAAGCCTGCTGAATTTACGTGCCTGCACAATCTTTTTTGCAGAAGTCTGGCCAATGCCGGGTATCCTGAGTAACTCATAATATGAAGCTTTGTTGATTTCAATCGGAAATTTATCAAGATTCAGCAGGGCCCACTGACACTTTGGATCAATGTATCTGCTGAAATTCGGGTTCCGTTCATTTAAAATTTCAGAAGCCTTGAAATCATAGAAGCGCAGCAGGAAATCCGCCTGGTAAAGGCGGTGTTCCCTGAGCATGGGAGGTGCGGAATCAACCGATGGCAGCATGGGATGGGAATTTATGGGGATGTATGCACTGAAATAGACCCTCTTGAGCTTGTACTTGTCATACATGGCTTCGGTCAGATTCACAATCTTCATATCCGTATCTCCCGAAGCACCGATTATCATCTGGGTGGACTGCCCGCCCGGAACGAATTTTGGTGTACTTCTTATGTATCTTGCGTTGCCCTCGCGTTCGACTATCTTGTCTCTTATAAGCTTCATTGGTGCAACCAGATCCTCCTTGGTCTTGTCAGGGGCCAGAAGTTTAAGGCTGTCCTCGCTTGGCAGCTCAATGTTGACACTCATTCGGTCGACAATCCTGCCCAGCCTTTCAAGAAGTTCCTTCGAGGTGCCGGGTATGGCTTTTACATGGATATAGCCGTTGAAACCATATTGATCACGAAGCATCAGGACCGTACGGTAGATCAATTCGGAAGTATAGTCAGGACTTTTGATTACACCGGAGGATATGAAGAGCCCTTCGATATAGTTCCTGAGATAGAAGTTATAGGTAAGTTCACAAAGCTCTTCGGGCATGAATGTCGCCCGCGGTATATCGTTGCTTTTACGGTTCTGGCAGTATGCACAGTCATATTTACAATGGTTTGTATAGAGGACTTTCAGAAGGGATATGCACCTTCCGTCTGATGTGAAGCTGTGGCAGATTCCACCGGCAACACTGTTACCGAGTTTGCCGGCTTTTCCTGCCCTGTCGACTCCACTGGAAGCACAGGACACATCATATTTTGCGGCGTCAGCCAATATGTTGAGTTTCTGCATGATGTCCATGAAGATATTCTATCAGCTTCCGGCAGAAAAAGCAAACATATGTTCGGTTTTTAATTCTTTGACAAGATATTTACGGCCAGCTCCACCATCTTCTCCTGTCCACCGACGAAGAACCGGACCTTGGCACGGCCTTTGCGGTGATTGACTGACTCTATCATTCCTTCAAATGTTTTAAGGGGGCCCGCTTTGACGAAAATCAGATCTCCCTCCATAATTATGTCCGAAGCGCCGATTACACCGTCGGTCTGAAGGTTC
The DNA here is from genome assembly GCA_036743175.1 of Bacillota bacterium. Taxonomy (GTDB): domain Bacteria; phylum Bacillota; class Clostridia; order DUPQ01; family DUPQ01; genus JAFGQE01. The sequence continues at coordinate 1,993 of DAINQB010000089.1, forward strand.
ATCAGATGCAGTATCGGATCAATCTCCTCATTTGAAATTTCAACGGGTCGCGACTCATCCTTTAAAATGAAATAGATATCAAGTACTTCCTTGAGCCTGTAATAGACTTCATTGGTGACCTCGCCATTGACCAGTATATAACCGGGGAACAGGGGGCGGATGGCTTTGTGCCACTTGCCGTTCTTCCTTTCCTTCAGCAGTTTTCTGGGGACGTAAAAGTCAAGTTCATCCCCGAACTTGTTCATGAGGTCCCGTCGTATTCTTTCCTCGCTGCCGCTCTTTACGAAGAGGGCATACCAGGGCTTGCTCAAGGGGGTATGGTCATTCATCTGAGTATCCATGAAATATATTTTATCACTTGTTGAGGTTATGCATGAAAAATTTTTGTATTTGGGCTTAATTAAATAACATAAATCATTCAAATTACAATATTGGTGCCATTTATCGTACTTGTTAATTGATATAATATTTTTGTAATTAAAGAAAAAAGTTGTCAGTGTGCATATAGCACACCATATAGAATCAATTGTTGGTATATTTATTGTAAGAGGATACTGTTTCAGAAAGTTGAATTAGATGCTAAAAGACATAACAAGTAAGTTCTACGAAGATATTTCCGGTGTCAAGGACCTGAACAAATACATTGGTGAAAACGAGGGTAAGTTCATTACGGTTACTCTGCCGGAATATCTTGATTTGTTACTGGTCAATCAATCGATGACTAAAAAAGAACTGGTAAAGTCCGCCGGGATAGAGAAGAGTTATTTATATCAGATCTTCAACGGAAGAAGAAGCCCAAGCAGGGATAAGCTTATCAGGATTGCATTTGCGCTTAAATTGTCCCTTGACAGCACACAAAGGCTTTTGATAATTGCTGAAAAACCTATTCTGTACCCCGCAAGAAAAAGGGATGCAGCCATCATGTTCTGCCTTATAAAAGGGCATTCACTGGACAAGACACAGATCTATCTTTATGATCTGGAATTTGAAATTCTGGAATAATCCATTAAACAGAGAAATATGCGTTACTTCTTCTTATGCATTAGAATATCTTAAGTAGCATAAGAAAAATTAATAGTGCACAAATATAGTAAACATTCTTATTACTATGATAAAATATTAACAGGGTAAGACAAAATCAAAACTAAATACGAGGAGAAAACATGAAGACAAGAATTTTTGCTGTATTACTGACGATTGCTTTTTTAGTCAGCATGCTTCCTGCTGCAGTCTTTGCTGAGACAGAAGCTGTTCCTACGCTCATAAGCGCGGGTCCGGAAGCGTGGTTTGAAGAAGCAATGGACAAGGCTGTGGATAACGGTCTTATGATAGGTTGGAACGGCGACCTGATGCCTGATGACAACCTTACAAAGGCACAGATGGCAACCATAATCAACAGGGCCTTCGGTGCCGTGGACATGGCTGACATCAGCGAATGTCCTGATGTAACAGAGGATGACTGGTTCTACGAAGACATGGCAAAGGCTGTCATGATGGGAACCGTCGATCCGGACAATGAGGGATACCTCTATCCCGGTGAAGTGGTGACAAGGGAACAGGTTTTCACTGCACTTGCGGATGCGTTCGGCTTCTACAACGGAGATGTATCTGTCCTTGATGCATATGATGACAGGGATGACATAAGCGAATGGGCGGTTGAAGCCTTCGCATGCCTTGTTGAAAATGGTTATGTACAGGGTTATGACGGTATGCTCAATCCAAAAGGGTATATCACCAGGGCCGAGTTTGCTGTAGTCATGGACAACCTTGTAAAGACCTACATAGACGAAGCAGGGGACTATACAGATTCCTACGAAGGTAATGTAATGCTAAGAGTCGAAGGAGTAAACCTCCTGGGTCTTACCATAGACGGAGACCTCCTTATAGGCGACGGAGTCGGTGACGGAGAAGTCTACATGGAGGATGTTGAAGTAACCGGAAGAACCCTCATAAGGGGCGGCGGAAGGAACTCCATCCTTGTTAAAGGTGAATCCTATCTCCAGGATATAGTCATAAAGAGAGTCAATGGGGAACTGAGGATTGACGGAAGCAACGACACCATAATGGGTGACGTCATAGTTGACGGAAACAACAATGTAATCCTGGACGGATTCTTTGGAAGGATAACAGTGCTTGCACCTGATGTAATCGTAAATGCTGCAAGTGCAAGGATAATGAGCGGTGAAGTCATAGGTGAAAACTCAATGATAATCGTCTATGATTATGCAGTGGTCAGCCCGGGTCCCGGAATGAAGCTTCTTTCACTTCCGCCGGAACCTCAGATAGTAGAGACTCCTGCAGAATATTTTGGATTCGATCCGGATACAGGAAGAATAACTTCGTATGACATTGACGGTGGAACAGATGTTGTAGTACCAAAGATGATTGATGGTATTGCTGTAACGGGTATTGAGGATGATTCTTTCCTGGGAATGGAAACAATTACCAGCATGTATCTTCAGGAAGGAATTACATACATTGGCCGAGGAGCATTCAAGTATTGTTACAATCTTGCCGAACTTCATCTGCCGAATTCACTGGAGACAATTGACAGGACTGCATTCCACAGCAACGAAAGCCTGACTTCAGTATATATTCCTGACGGTGTAAGCTACGTTGGAAGATATGCCTTTGCAGAGTGTGATAATCTTGTATCTGTTCATGTTCCTGCTTCATTCGAGTATGTCAGTGAAGATGATACGAAATACATATTCTCAAGCTGCTCTTCACTTTCATCCGTTACATTCGGAACGGGAATATCTGAGCTTGGAGCATTTATGTTCCATGACTGCGATTCACTTACATCCCTTGCAATACCTTCAGGAATCACAACACTTCCAGCAATGCTTTTCAGGGACTGCGGCAATCTTGTAAGCGTAAATATTCCATCAAGTGTCACATATCTTGAAAGAGGAGTTTTCAAAAATTGTGATTCTCTGGTTAATTTCACAATTCCATCAACCATAACAACATTCGAGACCGGAATGTTCGAGAGTTGTGATGCGCTTACGGAAATGACAATACCTTCAACCCTTACGTCTATCGGTTCATGCGTGTTCTCAAATTGCTCCAGCCTTGAAACGGTTACAATTGAGAGTGGATGGACAACGATACCATATTATTCATTCGGTTACTGTTCATCACTACAACAAGTGAATTTACCAGATACCATAACTACCATAGAGTCATATGCATTTACTAATTGCAGATCACTGACAAGCATCAGTCTTCCCGATAATTTAACAACAATCGGTAGCTATGCATTTTCAAGTACCGGACTTACCAGTATAGTACTTCCTGATGAAATAACTGTTTTGGGAACATATGCATTCAGTGACTCAGTACAACTTGCTTCCATTACCATTGGTTCAAAGATTGAGCAGTTACAATACGGCGCTTTCAGAAATTGTGATGCCCTTTCCGCGATAACCATTCCTGCAACCATTACTCTCATTGAAACGCAGGCATTCGGATATATAGATGACTTGGCAAGTGTAACCTTTGAGGATTCATCGGCAACGGTCAATGCACAGGGTTTTGTTGGCTGCAACAATCTCACCCGGATGGAATTTCTTGGGAGTTCTATTTCACTGAATTCGGCATGGTACGGCCATATAACAGCATCAACGCATCTATACACAGTGTATGGGATAAACGGAGCAGGTGTCTATCTGCGAACTGATTCAACATGGACATATCAGGAAGATTGATGTGCAGTTGAATATTACGGATTCTAAGCTTTAAACCAACAACGGGTCTTCATGGCCCGTTGTTTATTTGTGGAACAACAATCCCTGGGACTATTGTTCCATTTGATGCTTTTGTTGAACAATAGTCCCAGGGATTGTTGCACATTTATACCAGCAGTATAAATTCTGAGGCAAAATTAATTCTCAGTTTATGTTAAATCAGCAATTTCTGCTGTATCTTTTTCATATGGGTAAAAGAAGAATCCTTGAAAAGGATGGAACATATCACGCATATACAAGAGGAAATGATGGAATGGTCATATTTCCTGAAGAAATAGACAAAGTTGTTCTCCTCAGAAAGCTTAAGAGCCTTCAGGTTGAATTCGACTTTACTGTTGCAGCTTATTGTCTCATGAGAAATCACCTTCATATTTTGATAAAAGACAAAGGGATAAATCTGCCTAATATAATGAACAGTCTACTTGATTATTATGCCAAATACTTCAATGGTAAATATAAGCACAAAGGACATGTTTTCGAGGATCGGTTCAAAAGCAAGATTGTATTGAACCTTCTATACTTTGTAACTCTTCTAAGGTATATACTGAGAAATGCAATAGCAGCCGGAATAACAAAAAATATACATGAATATGTATGGGCATCATCAAGAAAAGAGTTGGATTTTTGTAACTTGGTAGATTTTGATTATGTACTGGAAAAGTATTCCGAATACACCGACTTGCCGTTCACTGACTTCCTTAACAACAATGAACACGATGATATGAAATGTAAGCTTGAACTCCATAGACTGACACCATATGAGTCTGAAAAGCTGTTCAATGAACTGCTTGAGCAATTCACTGAAACTGGGAGGATTGAGGACCTTGATACTGAGGAAAGGGATAAACTCATCCAAAAAGCCAACTACTGCGGAATATCAATGCTGCAGATAAGCCGGTTGACAGGTCTCAGTAGAAAAAAAGTAAACGAAATCTGCAATAAGCATGAAAAAGAGTATCTTTAGGAACAGCAATCCCTGGGACTATTGTTCAACAAAAGCGTCAAATGGAACAATAGTCCCAGGGATTGCTGTTCAATTGTAAATTTCCTGAGCTTGTTGAGGGGAAAATATATGTATATAATTGAACAAGGGGACTTAGA
>DAINQB010000090.1:0-2087 GCA_036743175.1 Bacillota bacterium
CGACAATAAAGTTTGACAGCTTATTGATGCATTGGTATAATTTCTGCAAGTAGCACGGATAAATGGAAAATTTAATATTTTCTGAAGCAGTACGGTAGTATGGTAGTTCAGTGTTTGACAACTGACTCCATCACAAAATTAAATAGGGGGTGAATCTGATGTTAGGGATACCTGATGTATCGATTTTTCTTGCATATGTCCTTTGCATAGCCTCTGCTTTGCTTTGCCTGGTCTATGGCATTGTGATGTGGAACAAAGGTGGCGGCAAGGATGAAATCGAGGAAATCGAAGAAGAAATGAAATGGCAGGAAAAAGAGAATGTCATTGAAGAAAAACTTTAAGGGGGGATTCAGTTGGTTGTTAAAATTATAATGGTCGTACTTTATCTCGGAGTCGTAGGCTATCTGGGATTCCTCGGATACAGAAATACAAAGACCACAAAAGATTATCTTATCGGGGGCAGGAAGATACATCCTGCCATAATGGCATTGTCTTATGGCGCTACTTTCATAAGCACATCAGCTATAGTAGGGTTCGGAGGAACCGCAGGGGTTTTCGGATTCAGTCTTCTCTGGCTGACATTCCTCAATATTTTCCTCGGTGTCTTCATCGCATTTGTTGTATTTGGTAAAAGAACCAGGAAAATGGGACACAACATTGATGCCCATACCTTTCCTGAATTCCTTGGTAAAAGATACAACTCAAAGTTCATACAGAAGTTTGCAGGCATTGTCATTTTCCTGTTCATGCCCGTATATACTTCGGCGGTTATGATCGGTGCTTCAAAGTTCATTGAGGGAAGCCTGAACATCGATTACAATATTGCACTGTTTGTGTTTGCAATAATTGTATCGGCATATGTTTTCTTCGGAGGACTCAAGGGGGTCATGTATTCCGATGCATTCCAAGGAACGGTAATGTTCATAGGGATGTCCATCCTGATAGTGGCAATATACGCAAAACTCGGTGGAGTAACCGCCGCACATCAGAAGCTGACGGATTTATTCTCAAATCCTGCCATAGCTGAACAGATTGCCGGAATGCAGTCAAAGGGCTTCCAGGGGTGGACGGCCATGCCTCAGTTATTCTCAAATTATTGGTGGGTGGTTGTTTCGTCCATTGTCATGGGAGTAGGAATCGGAGTTCTGGCACAGCCTCAGCTGGCAGTCAGGTTCATGACTGTAAAGAGTGACAGGGAACTCAACAGAGCCATCCCTATCGGTGGAATATTCATTCTTATGATGACGGGAGTTGCCTTTATAGTAGGTGCACTTTCGAATGTGCTTTTCGTACAGGCTGAAGGAAAGATTGCCGTAGCGGCTGCAGGTGGAACCGATGGAATTATTCCACTGTTCCTGAACAACAACATGCCTGAGTGGTTTGTTTCTGTGTTCCTTGTAGTATTGCTTGCTGCGGGAATGTCCACCATAAGTTCCCAGCTTCATGCAATAGGAACAGCAGTAGGACGAGATTTATTCAATACGGAAGGAAAGGATGACAAGAAAGGCATGCTTATATCCAGGCTTGGTGTCCTTGTTGCAATCGTTCTTACAATATTCCTTTCTTACTGGCTGCCTACAGTATGGAACGATGCCATAGCAATAAGCACCGGTCTGTTCTTCGGACTCTGCGGAGCAGCGTTCCTTCCCATGTATTTCGGAGCTCTGTTCAGCAAGAAGATTTCAAAGGTTGCTGCAATCACCGGAATGCTCTCAGGATTCACTGTCAGTATGCTTTGGATGATGTTCGTACACACGAAGGAATCCGCTGTCCTGAAGGTATCTGAGCTGCTGTTTGGTAAGGTTGCAATAGTTGAGGGAATGATAAATGTGGTTGACCCGATAATAGTGTCACTGGCAACATCCATAATTGTAACACTGGTTGTCTCTGCTCTTACAAAACATAAATATGAGGAAAAACATATTGAAGCGTGTTTCAGAGGCATTGGGAAATAGCTGATATCACACAGGTTCTTTTTCGGGCAGACATTTCTCATGTGTCTGCCCGTTTTCATGGTGCCTGACCTGATGGTTCAAGGTTACTCCAAGGGCAAAGATGGTCCAGAATACAGTTGATGTACTGACATT
>DAINQB010000090.1:2187-6787 GCA_036743175.1 Bacillota bacterium
CGGCCATGGAAGGTTCTTACATTTTCATATATAAACTGATTTCTTTCTATGGGTTCAATCTTCTGAAGTTCATTAGCCATTCCCGGTACCATAATTCCATCATCGGTCATGTAGAAGAACATTTCACGGGCACCGGCCTTCACTGCAAATATTTCGTAACCATCGAAGGCCTGCATGAAGTAATCTGAGTATGAGTTATCTTCAAACAGATAGACATCCCCGGGTATCTCAAGGTCGCCTTCATCAAGAATATATGTGGGTATTACACTTCCTTCAATGGTCAGTGCAACTAGTTTTTCTCCGTCGTTAATGACAGTAAAACTTTTGTCGGTGGTGTAGATTGATACTGTATCGTTCCCCAGAACTATATCATCAATATAGATTGAAGTATTTGCCTCAGTTCCTATGGCAAGTTCATAGGACATTGTCGTGAAGTTCAAACGCCTTGCAATCAGATTATCCATGAAAAGATTGGTCACCAGCATCAGGCCAATGACAATAACAGACATCATGACCATGTTGATGACATTCCTTTTTATATATGGAAAGGAAAGGAAAAGGATAAATACCATGGAAAGGCCTACTGCGTAATATGCACCTCCGGAAGCAGATCCCACAAGGCATATCAGCAGAAGATAAATCAAGAGGCTTGAGGAAAGTCTGGCCCCGTTGTTTCTAGCTGATGCATATAGACCAAGTGCAAAGGGTATTATGAGTGATAGATACATAGCCATATAATTGGTGCTTGCCAGGGTTGAATATGAAGTGTTGATGCCTTGTACGGTATTTACATCATAGGGAAACCTAGCTGTTGGAGTCATATTGAGTATGTTTCTTATGAATTCTGATTTGAAGGGATCCATGCCATAGAACTGTATGGCTCCTATGATTGAAATCACTGCTGCTGAAATCATCATAGAATGGAAGATTGTCCTGGCTTTTCGGTAATCATCCACTACATGCAGGATATATATGAACATTATGATATATGAAAGAATGGTCAGGGCTCCCTCCATTCGCTCGGGTCCTCCGAAGAATGCGATTCCGGGGTATTCAGAAAAGACAGCTGAAAGAATTGTCAGAATGATATATATGGAGAGTGCCGCTGCAATTATATTCAATCTGGGTTTTATTTCCTTTTTTATCATCTTTGGTATAAGGATGATCAATGATAGTACGGCACAGGCAATTATTAGGACCATCTTATAAAATGAAAACGGATCCGCGGAAAATGACAGACCCAGGGAACTCTTTGAAACAACCTCTGAAAGGTTGCTGAACTTGTTGTAGACAATCAATGGAACCACCGATGAAAATACTATGATTGGAATGAGTTCAGGATTTGATATCCTTTTCAATTTGATTTTTTTCATTTTCTACCCCCAATGATATTATCAGCATATACACTGGGCCCGATTATGTAAAGAAAAAGGAGATGCATCCAACATCTCCTTTTTATCTTTATCACCGGGAAGTGATTATAAAACTAAAGTACTTGTATCTATGATACCCCGGTCTTCAATGGTCAAACATCATATTTTACGTCCCATGAACTGGCTGTTGTAAAGTTCTGCATAGAAGCCGTTCTTCGCCATCAGTTCGTGATGGTTTCCGGTTTCAATGATGTCACCTTCATTCATTACAAGGATGGTATCTGCATCCCTGATTGTTGACAGCCTGTGCGCAATTACAAAGCTTGTCCGAACCTTCATCATTTCCAGCATTGCATGCTGTATATATACTTCAGTCCTTGTGTCAACACTGCTTGTTGCTTCATCAAGGATGAGTACTGCCGGGTCGGCAAGTATGGCCCTTGCTATTGTAAGAAGCTGCTTCTGACCCTGTGAAATATTTGAAGCTTCTTCATTCAGCACGGTATCATATCCATCGGGCAGTGTTCTGATGAAATGGTCTGCATGTGCTGCCCTGGCAGCGGCAATGATCTGCTCATCGGTTGCATTTTCAAGACCATAGCCAATGTTATCCTTGATGGTGCCATTGAAAAGCCAGGTGTCCTGGAGAACCATTCCAAAAATGTTCCGAAGGTCACCGCGTCGCATATCCTTGATGTCTACCCCGTCTATGGTGATTCTTCCGCTGTTCACTTCATAGAATCTCATCAGGAGGTTTACAAGGGTTGTTTTTCCGGCTCCCGTAGGTCCTACTATGGCAATGGTACTGCCTTGTTTTGCCACAAGGTTCATGTCCTTCATAAGGATATTGTCTTCACTGTAGCCGAAGGATACATGTTCAACAGTTACATCACCACGAGGTTTTTCAAGTCTGACAGGGTTTTCAGTTTCCTGGATTTCCTCTTCTTCATCCAGTATCTCAAATACTCTTTCAGCTGATGCAATGGTAGACTGTATGACGTTCGCGATGTTGGCAGTCTGTGCAATGGGCTGGGTGAACTGCCTTGAATATTGAATGAAAGCCTGCACATCACCGATTGAAATCGTGCCCTTTGTAACAAAGATGCTTCCTGCAACCGTAACGATTACATAACTGATGTTGTTGATGAATCCCATTACTGGCATTATTATGCCTGATATGAACTGGGCTTTCCAACCAGCTTCATAAAGCTCTTCGTTTATCTGGTTGAACTCTTCAATGGAGTCTTTCTCCTTGCCGTAGGCCTTGACTATCTTGTGGCCTGTATACATTTCCTCAACATGCCCGTTCAGTTGTCCCAGGGTTTTTTGCTGTATCTTGAACTGTTTTTGTGACCTGGTTGCGATGGCTTTGGTAGCAAAGGCACTGGCCGGCAGCGTTACAAGGGTTATGAGAGTCATCCATGGACTGATTGTAAGCATCATGATGATGATCCCAAGCATGGTTACTATGGATGTAATGAGCTGTGTAAGGCTTTGCTGCATGGTGCTGCTGATGTTGTCCATGTCATTCGTTACCCTGCTGAGAACATCTCCGTGGGCCTTGTCATCGAAGAATTTCAGCGGGAGTCTTTGCAGTTTGTCATTGAGTTCCTTCCTCATGTTGTATACGGATCTCTGTGCAACTGCAGCCATGATATACATGTTTACATAACTGAAAATGGAGCTGATTATATATAGACCGATCAGCCATGCCATTATTATTGCAATTTTGTTAAAATCAATGGCAGCTCCCGGAACTCCCTGCATCTTCATCATGAGTCCCCTGAACAATTCGGTTGTAGCCTTTCCAAGAATCTTTGGACCGGCAATGGCGGATGCAGTACCGAGTACGGACATCAGCAACACGATGATCAAACTTGTCTTGAAAGGCTTCAGGTATGTAATCAAACGTCTCAGCGTTCCCTTGAAATCCTTTGCTTTTTCAGCAGGTCCGCGCATTCCGGGGCCCATCCTCATTCCGGCAGCCGGTCTCTGTGGTCCGCTGAAACCCTTCATTGGCTCTTTTTTTTCTTCTATATTCATTTTGTTGTTTTCATTCATCTTTTTCATGACAATTCCTCCTCTGACAGCTGTGAAGCAACAATTTCGCGATAAATATCATTGCCCGCCAGAAGTTCCCTGTGGGTTCCAATTCCACTGATGCTTCCATTGTCGAGTACGATTATCCTGTCGGAATTCATGATTGTACTGACTCTTTGCGCGACTATTATCACAGTGGATTCAGAAGTAACCGACTTCAATGCTTCCCTTAGTTTTGCATCGGTCTTGAAGTCAAGGGCTGAGAAACTGTCATCAAATATATATATCTCCGGTTTCCTGACAAGTGCCCTTGCTATGGAAAGCCTTTGTTTTTGTCCTCCTGAGATGTTTGTACCGCCCTGAGAGATAATTGATTCAAACTTGCCTTCGCGTTCCTCTATGAACTCCATTGCCTGTGCGGCAACTGCGGCACTCTCAACCTCTTCCATGGTTGCTTCAGGATTACCATAACGTATGTTCTCGGCGACGCTGCCTGTAAACAAAACTGCTTTCTGGGGTACATATCCGATTTTCTTCCTAAGATGTTCCTGTGTCATATCTTTGATTGACACTCCATCTATGAGGATTTCACCGACTTCTGCATCATAGAACCTTGGTATCATACTTACAAGGGTAGTTTTACCTGAACCAGTACCTCCGATGATAGCGGTTGTTTCACCCGGTTTTGCACTGAAGGAAATGTTCTTGATGGCGCATTCCTCTGCTCCGGGATATTTATAACATACATTACGGAATTCAATGTAACCCTTCCTGCCGTCGGTTTCCACTGGATTCTCAGGGTCATTTATTTCAGGATACATGTCAAGGACTTCGTTTATTCTCTCTGCTGATGCAGATGCCCTTGGAATCATTATGAACATCATTGAGAGCATCATAAGTGAGAACATTATTCTCATTATGTATTGTATGAATGCCATGAGGTCTCCGACCTGCATTGCACCGCTGTCAATCCTATGACCGCCAAACCAGACAACTGCAATTGTTGCAAGATTTATGATAAGCATGAGTGCAGGCATGAGGAATGCCATTATCCTGTTTACCTTTATACCTGTTTCGGTCAGGTCAAGGCTGGCTTCGTCAAATCTTTTGCGTTCCCTGTCAATCTTATTGAATGCGCGAATGACCCTTATTCCCGTAAGTCTCTCCCTGAATACAAGATTGACCTT
>DAINQB010000091.1:0-6692 GCA_036743175.1 Bacillota bacterium
GCCGAATAATTACCTCTGAGGTGAATATTCACCTCAGAGGTAATTATTCGGCTATTGTTTGGTAAAAAAAACGGGCCCGAAAGCCCGTTCATTGATACTGCCTGCCAACCCCCAACAGATGCAGGCAGCTTATTATATTTCCCTGAGTCCATCTATCCTGTGCCTGGTCTCCTTCAGCATATCCGTGTACTTCCTCAGCTTTTCCCTTTCGGATTCAACCAGTTCTGCAGGGGCTTTGCTTGTAAACTTCTCATTTGAAAGTTTCCCTTCTGCCCTTGCAATCTCCTTCTCAAGGTTCGCTGCTTCATCTTCGAGTCTTTTCATTTCCTTTTCAATGTCAAGAAGATCGGTAAGAGGAATGAAAAGAGCCGCTCCATCCATCACGACTGAAACTGCACCCTTTGGAATGCCAACCTCGTTTTCCCTGACATCAACTTCTGATACATTTGCCAGCTTTGCAAAGTATAAAGCTGAATCCCATGCCAGTTTCCGGATGACATCATCCTTTGAAACAAATATCAGCCGGGCTTTCCTTGAAGGAGGCACACTCATTTCCGCTCTTGCATTCCTGATACCTCTTATAGCATCCATGATGAACCTGAGCGAATCCTCTTCCTTCTCATATATCAGCTCATCGGAGTATTCCGGCCAGCTTGATACCATTATGCTCTCATCATCGTTTATCAGACTCTTATATATTTCTTCTGTAACAAAAGGCATGAAGGGATGGAGAAGCTTCATTGAATCACAAAGCACCTTATTAAGCACATACTGTGCCTCAAGCCTTCCCTCGCTTTCCTTGTCATACAGCCTGGGTTTTACAAGTTCAATGTACCAGTCACAGAATTCCTCCCATATGAACTCATATACCTTGGACAAGGCAATTCCTATTTCAAATTTTTCAAGGTTTGCAGTTACTTCAGCAATCGTCTTGTTCAATCTTGACAATATCCACTTGTCAGCATCAGTGAAGTTATCCTTTGCTATGTTGCCCAAATCAGGTTCATCATCAAAGTTCATCAATACAAATCGTGCTGCATTCCATATCTTGTTGGCAAAATTCCGGCCGGCCTGCAGTTTTTGTTCCGAGAGCCTTAGGTCATTGCCTGTTGCATTTCCCACCATTACACCATATCTCAAAGCATCCGTACCAAAGGTTTCAATTACATCGATGGGATCAATGCCGTTGCCAAGGGATTTTGACATCTTTCTGCCTAATTCATCCCTCACCAGCCCCGTGAACATTACATACTCAAAAGGCCGCTGCCCCATATACTCAAGGCCCGAGAATATCATTCTGGCAACCCAGAAGAAAATTATGTCATAACCGGTTATCAGGACGTTGGTCGGATAGAAATACCCGAGTTCCGGAGTTTCCTCGGGCCATCCCAGTGTAGAAAATGGCCACAGTGCGGAACTGAACCATGTATCAAGGGTATCTTCATCCTGCCTCAGATTGCTGCCCTTGCACTTGGGGCATTCCCCGGGTTCATCAACGGATACAATAACCTCGTTGCAGTCGTCACAATAGTATGCGGGAATACGGTGTCCCCACCACAATTGCCTCGAAATACACCAGTCCTTTATATTATCCATCCAATTGAGATAGGTCTTTACGAATCTGTCAGGAATGAATTTGATGTCTCCTTCCAATACAGATTCAACCGCAGGTTTTGCCAGGCCTTCCATTTTAACGAACCACTGAAGTGATACCAATGGCTCTATGACTGTATCACATCTGTAACAAGCGCCGACATTATGGACATGCCTGTCTGTCTTTATAAGCAGCCCGGATTGTTCCAGTTCTGCAACAATCTTCTTCCTGGCTTCATATCTGTCAAGACCTGCGAATCTTCCGGCTGAATCCCCCATGGTTGCATCATCGTTTATGACCTTGATGATGGGAAGATTATGTCTTTCACCTATTTCAAAATCATTCGGGTCATGGGCCGGGGTAACCTTTACCATTCCCGTTCCAAAATCCTTTTCAACATATTCATCAGCTACGATGGGAATCTCCCTGTCCATCAATGGGAGAATAACAGTTTTCCCTACCAGATGTCTGTACCTGTCATCATCGGGGTGAACTGCAATTGCCGTGTCCCCCAGCATTGTCTCAGGTCTGGTAGTGGCCACAGTCACAAACTCAGTACTGTCCTTTATTGGATATCGGATGTGCCAAAGGCTGCCTTCCTTTTCACTGTATTCAACTTCAGCATCGGAAATTGATGTATTACACACCGGGCACCAGTTGATTATTCTTTCACCCTTGTAAACAAGGCCCTTTTCATAAAGCCTGACAAATACAGTTGTAACTGCCTTTGAAAGCCCGTCATCCATTGTAAAGCGCAGTCTGTCCCAGTCACAGGAACTTCCGAGCCTTTTGAGCTGCTCAACTATCCTGCTTCCATATTTATCATTCCATTCCCAGGCCCTCTTCAGGAATCCTTCCCTCCCGATATCCGCCTTGGAAATTCCTTCCTCCTTCATCGCCTCAACTATCTTGGCTTCCGTGGCAATGCTGGCATGGTCGGTTCCGGGAAGCCACAGGGCTGAATACCCCTGCATTCTCTTCATCCTTATGACGACATCCTGAAGCGTGTTGTTAAGGGCATGCCCCATGTGTAACTGACCTGTTATGTTCGGAGGTGGAATCACTATAGTAAAAGGCTTTTTGGTCTCGTCGACCTCTGCATGGAAATATCCTTTTTCCATCCATTCCTTATAAATCCCATCCTCGATATTCTGTGGTTCATATGTCTTTCCAAGTAATTTCATCCCCTGCTCCTATCTGAATGCGTATAGTATCAAAAGCATCCCCGGTAAAAATATAATGCCTCCGATCATCTTCACCTTGACAATGGCTTTTTGCAATTTCAGGTTCTCCAGTGCTTCCCCGTCGATTTCAAGACCGACAACCTGCTTTTCGGCCATGTTACGGGCTTTCACTATTGGTTTTGCTGCAAAAACCACTATTGCTCCGGCTATGGCCAGTACAATGCCTGCAATCTTCAAAAACAAATCCATCATTACCTCATTTCCGGCAATAAAAAAGCTTTCTCATCCATTGGACGACAAAGCCGCGGTACCACCAAAATCAATTCCCGGCAAATATCCGGAAACACTCTTAGCCTTAACGGGGCCAACGCCGGAAACTACTTGTTTCATATCCGGAACTCACGGGCGACCTTCTCCTGGTTTTCCCCGGAAGCTTCTCACCTGCCGCTTCCTCTCTTAGGGTTCTGCCGAGGGTACTCCTCCCGGTCAAAGTTGTTACTATCATTATACGGAATAAAAGTCCTTTGTCAATCTTCGTGAATATATTATAATTCCAATTAAGAGATTCAGTGGGAGGAAAGATGCATACATATGTCCATGAGCTGCAATTGGGTATAAACAGATATCTGATTGACAATTCCAGTGTAATGAACCATGTCGGTGAATATAATATATTTGAAATAAAAGACTCACTCCATAATCGTCAGAAGGCCCCGGTTTTCATCACCGAATGTCTTTACAATGTTTCCTATACAGGTACAATATTCAACATAATGTACCAGGAATCATCCTGGTGCAGCGAAAACCGTACTGTAATGATTGAAACACCGGGTGTGATTCATCTTAAATCACATGGTGCGAGAACCACTGCAGAATACAATCCATTCGTCAGACTTTACACTGACAAAGGTATTGTGACCCTTCATGTACTTGCAGTCGGTGACTGGGAAATATCCGTTGATTTCAACAGGCACAATGACACCCATACCATAAAGTCAGGGCTTCTCAGCGATGGTCTTTCAATGAAGCTTAAACCCGGGGAAAGAATCACACTTCCTGAAATACTTATCCACGAATTTCCTTCCGATGATGAAAATGCCTGCAATGAAGAATTCCAGAAATATTTGAACCATAGATTCCTCTCAAAAAAAGCAGTCAATCTTCCAACAGTGTACAACAGCTGGTTCTATGATTTTGATAAATTCAGTGCCGATGACCTCAAAAACCAGGCACTGGCAGCGAAGGAACTCGGTGCCCGGGTTTTCGTCGTCGATGCCGGCTGGTACGGACCTGAAAATGACGACTGGAGCAAGGCAGCCGGAGACTGGCGCGAGAAGAAAGCAGGAGGTTTTCTTGGAAAAATGAAGTCCTTTGCCAAATATGTCAGATCAATCGGAATGGACTTTGGCCTTTGGATTGAACCTGAGAAAGTCTGTGCAGGGACACCGGTAATCGAACTACATCCCAAATGGTTCATAAAGTCTGATGAAGGGGTTTTTTATCCGGATCTCATGAGGCCTGCTACATTCAACTATTTATACCGTACTATCTGCAAAATCATTGAAAGATATGATGTAAAGTGGCTGAAATTTGACTTTAACTTCCCACTTAAAAACGACCCGCATAAGAGTAATTTCTTCAGGCATATGTCCAGGTTCTACGAAATGGTTGAACTGATCAGGGAAGCTTATCCTGGGACTGTCCTTGAAGGCTGTCAGAGCGGTGCCATGCGTGCAGACCTGGAAAGCACAAGATATTTTGATACCCAGTTTCTGTCAGATACTGTACGACCCCGGGATATCGTGGAGATTTTCAGTAATTCCCTATGCCGGTTTTCACCATCCATGTTAAGCAAGTGGATTGTGGTGCGCTGTGTCAAGGGGATCCCCAGATATGGCACTCCTTTAAATCGTGCAGAAGGACATCTGATAGTCCCAAAGGGTCCTACATGGGATAATTTTGAAAGTTGTGACACGGCGACTCTATGTCACCTCATATATCTTGGCCAGACCGGATTCAGCGGGGACCTGACAGGACTTGATGAAAAAACCATTGAGATGATTAAAACGCACCTTGGCATATATGAGAGGTATTTCAAGGGATATGCCACGACTGCCATATGCCTGAAAACAAATGAACCGGGCTGGTCAATCTTCAGGATTCAAAGCGAAGTCGCCGAGATTACCGTGGCATTCAGAAAACCCGGTTCTGTCCGGGAATGTAATGGCATAAAAATGCCTGGAACGGATTATGCTTGTTCCAGGCTTCGTAAAAAGAATTTATAATCATGGTCTGGCATCAAGGATTCTGCCATCTCCTGTGATGAACTGATTGGAATACTCATAGAAATGCTTCTCCCTGGACATTATGGGGGTTTTACGAAGTCGCTCCAGGTATTCCTCCGGTTTCCAGAAAGCCTGTGCCTTTTCCCTGAACTCCTTAACAAGGTCCGGGTTGTCATCGGAAACATTGTTCAGTTCTCCCGGGTCATTTTCGATGTCATATAACTCTTCTGTTTCATCCAGATAATAACAATACTTCCATTTACCTGTGCGATACATACAGCCCGCATGTTCAGTTGCCCTGAGAACAGCACTTTCACTGAACACACCCTCCCTCTCCAGGGGTTGTCCGGACAACAGTAGGTTGCGAAGGCTCACGCCCTCACAAGTTTCAGGTATTTCAATGCCTGCTGCTTCGCAAATTGTCGGGAAAATGTCCAATAGACCCGTAATCTCATTTGTTCTGGTACCCGGTTCAATCATACCCGGCCATCTGAAGATCATCGGCACCCTTGCTGAAGCCTCAAAGAAAAGGGTTTTCTGCCAGGTGCCGTGCTCTCCTCCCATCTCACCATGGTCTGAAGAATAAATCACGATGGTATCCTCCCTGTAGCCAAGGTAATCAAGGGTTTCCATTATTCTGCCTACGGCATCATCAACCCATTCCACGCAACCGTAGTACGCCTCCAGGGCACGCAGCTGAATGTCAAAGTCCTTCCCGTAGTGATGCCCCGTTTCGTTATGGTCAATGGCTTCCTTTATAAAAGGCACGGTGGTTTCCAGATACCCCTCAGGCACATCAGCCAGTTTCAGGCGGCCGTTATATTTCTCGAAATACTTTCGGGGTGGTTTTATCGGAAAGTGCGGTTTGTCAAAATGCACACTCAGCAGGAAAGGCTGGTCTTTATTGGAGCTCCTGTGAATCTGCAGCCACTTGCATGCCTCGGATACACATATCTCTGTCTGAGTCAGTTCAATGGGCATTTCAGAAGGCCCTGAATTTCCAAGGACATCACCAAGACCATTTATTCCGAATCTCGGCTCCCTCTGAGGGTCAGGCTGGTGTCCCTGACCGTACAGGTCGCCATATGGTCTTTGCTGATAACCGTGGAACTGCTCTCCGTTGAAGTGGGATTTTCCGATGAGACATGTAGCGTAACCTGCGGCTGACAATGTACGCGGCAATGTCGTTATATTTGCCTGCATGATGTGCATGTTGTCATATATCCCTGTTGTCCTTGAGTACTGTCCGGTAATCAGGGAGGCACGGCTTGGGACGCACAGTGGATTCTGACAATACATGTTGTCAAGGTAAATTCCCTCTGATGCAAGCTTGTCAAGGCTTGGAGTATCAATAACTTCATTTCCTCCGCATCCTATGACATGGGGGCTGTGCTGATCCGACAATATGAACAGTATATTAGGCTTTTTCATGTTCTTCCTATCTGTATGGTGTATATTTCATGCCAAGGCTCTCAGCGACCGGCTGGTTGGTCAGCAAGCCCTTGTGCACGTTAAGTCCCTTCATAAGCGGTCTGCTGTTTTCAAGGGCACCAATACCCTTGTCCGCCAACTGTACTATATATGGTAATGTTGCTCCCATCAAGGCCTTTGTTGATGTTCTTGGCACTG
>DAINQB010000092.1:0-6550 GCA_036743175.1 Bacillota bacterium
CATTCCCTATCATCTTCGGGAATATATGCGGCTGTGTCATGCTGCATATCACAGGGGTTCCCTCCTCAATCAACGCTATGGTTCCATGTTTCAGCTCTCCGCCGGCATATGCCTCTGAGTGTATGTATGAAATTTCCTTCAGTTTGAGGGACCCTTCCATGGAAAGGGCATAATCAAGTCCCCTTCCGATGAAGAAGATACTGTTCCCGCTGAAAAGATCGGATGCAAATCTTTGAACATCCTCCCTGCAGCAAAGAATCCCCTTTATAAGTTCAGGAATCTTTTTAAGTCCATCCAGGCCAAGCCTGCCATTTGAGAGCTTTGCTGCCAGCATATACATGGCTGTCAGCTGGGTTGAATATGCCTTGGTCGAAGCCACCGCTATCTCCGGGCCTGCCCTGGTGTAAAATACTTCGTCAGCCTCCCTTGCTATGGAACTGCCTACCACATTCACGATTGCAATTATTCTTGATCCCAGTTCCTTTGCCTTTCGCATTGCAAACAGGGTATCAATCGTCTCCCCTGACTGGGAAATCACCACCGTCAGGTGATTTTTCCCTATCAGCGGAGTCCTGTAGCGGTATTCGCTTGCAACCTCCACTTCAACAGGTATTCCTGCCGTCTCCTCTATCACATACTTAGCGACAACCCCTGCATGATAAGCGGTTCCGCAGGCAATGATATGAATCCTGTCCGGCCGTATGATATCCATCCTGTCAAAGGCATCATTTGCGATTGTGTCCCTTATTGCAACCGGTTCTTCATGGATTTCCTTCAGCATGAAGTGCTCGAAACCACCCTTTTCAGCTGAATCAGCCTCCCAGTCTACATGAACCGGTTCCTTTTCGATTTCAATTCCCAGCTGGTTGTAGAAAGTGATTGCATGTTCACCTATTGCTGCAATTTCGCCGTCCTCGGCAATGAAAATGTCCCTTGTATGCCCGAGTATTGCCGGTATGTCCGATGCTATGAGGCCTCCTTTTTCAGTGATCCCCAGTACCAGTGGACTGTCCTTCCTTGCTGAGAAAATCATCCCCGGTTCATCTTTGCATAACACTCCCAGTGCATATGATCCTTCAAGCTGGGATACGGTTTCCCTCAGACATGCCACAGCATCTCCCTTATAATTGAACTCAAGGAGATGTGCAATGACCTCGGAGTCCGTTTCAGAGGTAAAATCGTACCCTGCCATTTTCAGATTTTCCCTGATTACCATATAATTTTCAATTATTCCATTATGGACCACACAGAACCTTCCGTTTCTGCTCACATGGGGATGTGAGTTGATGTCATTGGGTTCTCCGTGGGTTGCCCACCTTGTATGCCCGATTCCCGTCCGGCAACCCACCGGCGGATTGCTGCCGACAAGGGCCGATAGGTTTGCAAGCCTTCCCCTGCATTTAATGACCTTTATTCCGTCGTTGCACAAAACAGCAATACCGGCGGAGTCATATCCCCTGTATTCAAGTTTTGAAAGGCCACTCAGCAGCACTGCAGCAGTATCATAACTGCCTGTACAGCCAATTATTCCACACATATTAAATTCTCCTGTCTTTATTGCTTCAGGAAATGCCTGTGAAGAAACCACCCGGTCCGGCTTTTGTTTTGCAGTTACCTGCAGTTTTTCTGCCTTTCCTTACGACCGTGGAGCCGGGGAACCATCCGCCGAATATTTCGATAAGTCCCCTCCTCGTCAACCTTTTTTAAGGTCCTGGCGCTGCTGACTCTTTTTCCTCTGCCTCTAATCCTCCTTTCCAAATTTAAGGGCTATGAATTCAGCCATTTCCATTGTCTTTCTTTGTATAAGGGCCATGTCCCTTCCTTCCATCATCACACGGACAAGCGGTTCCGTACCTGAAGGTCTGAGAATCACCCTGCCTTCACCCTTGAGTTCATCTTCCACTGACTTTATTTTATCAAAGACATCATTGTCTTCCAATACTGATTTCTTTTTGCTGTTGGGCACCTGAACATTCATCATCACCTGGGGAAACTCTTTAAATATTTCATGTATGTGTGAAGCCTTTGTCCCCTCTTCAATCAGGATATCAGCAACCCGCAGTGAAGTAAGTATTCCATCCCCGGTTGAATTGCAATCCCTTTGGATGACATGGCCTGACTGTTCTCCTCCAAGGGAAAATCCGTTTCTTCGCATTTCCTCGACAACGTACCTGTCACCGACCTGAGTCTTTATTATGTTTATACCATTGTCCCGTGCAAAGACATCCAGTCCCATGTTGCTCATTACGGTGACCACAAGTGTATCCTTTTGCAATCTTCTCTTCTTTCTTAGATTCACAGCCAGAGCCCCAAGAATTTTATCACCGCTGATGACCCTGCCGTCCTCGCTGACTGCTATCATCCGGTCTGCATCTCCATCATAGGCAAAACCAAGGTCATGTCCTCCTTCAGACATCCGTGTGCAAAGCCCTTCAATGTGTGTTGAACCGCAGTTTTCGTTGATGTTTATTCCATCCGGCTCACCATTCATGATGTCAACTTCAGCACCAAGGCGTCTGAAGACTTCGGGTGCAACCCTGAAGGCTGCTCCGTTTGCCAGGT
This sequence comes from Bacillota bacterium, assembly GCA_036743175.1. Taxonomy (GTDB): domain Bacteria; phylum Bacillota; class Clostridia; order DUPQ01; family DUPQ01; genus JAFGQE01. The sequence goes on from DAINQB010000092.1 coordinate 2,563, forward strand.
CCAGCAGAATCCTGAGACCTGATACATCGGAATCAGCATTGGAAACCAGATAATCTATATAGTCATTCAAAAATCCGTTTTCCCTGTAAATACGGCCAATCCTGGAGCCGGTTTTGTGGGGCAGCGTTGTATCAGAAAAGACAAAATCCTCTATTTTTTTCTCCAGTTCATCGGGCAGCTTGTAACCCTCACTGTCAAAGAACTTTATTCCATTGAATTCATAGGAATTATGGGATGCTGAAATCACAACACCTGCATCTGCCTTGTGAAGGGCTGTAAGATAGGCTACTCCCGGAGTCGGTATTATCCCAAGGCTTATAACGTCGGCTCCCACCGAACACAGACCGGCATCAAGGGCACACTCCAGCATGTCACATGAAATTCTTGTATCAGTTCCTACTAAGATTCTTGGTTTATGACTTAATTCACCGGCCAGCACATAGGCAGCTGCCTGTCCCAGCTTGAACGCCAGGTCTGACGTCAGCTCCTGATTTGCAATGCCTCTTACTCCATCGGTGCCGAAAAGCTTTCTCATTTGTATACCTCAGCTATTGTTATCCCAGATAATTATACCTTTTAACTATTTCCTCCGCAACCTTGATGCCATCGACCGCCGCACTCATAATTCCACCGGCATAACCTGCGCCTTCCCCTGCCGGATACAGTCCCGTTATTCCAGGCGACTGCATGTTTTCATCCCGGATGATCCTGACCGGAGAACTGGTCCTGGTCTCGGTTCCTGTAAGAACTGCATCAGGGTCATTGAAGAAAGGAAGCCTTGATGAAAAACTTCGAAGGGACCCTTTCAGGGCCTTTGACAGGTATACCGGCAGCACTCCGTTCAAGTCGGAGAATACGGTGTCTCCGGTGAATGAAGGTTTTATTCTTCCGAAGTTACTGCTTTTTCTCCCCTCAATGAAATCAGCCAGCTTCTGTACCGGTGCGGTACCGCTTCGCCCTGCAGCACCAAATGCCATGGCTTCCATCTGCCTTTGCAGCTCGATGCCGGCAAGTGGATGGGATGATGGAAAATCACCCGCCTTCACTTCAGCCACCCATGCACTGTTGGAGTTTATGCCATCCCTGCCGCTGTAGCTCATTCCGTTCACTGCAAGCATGCCCTTTTCACTGGCTGCATTCACAACCACACCACCGGGGCACATGCAGAATGTATATGCATTCCGTTCAGGCATTTTGCAATTGGCGGAGTATTCTGCTGATTCCCTGATATATTGCCTGTCCCTGCCCCACTGTGTTTCGTCAACAACCTTCTGCATATGTTCAATCCTGAGACCGGCGGAAAACTGCTTCTGCTCCATTGCTATTTCATTTTTAAATAACATTCCGTAGGTATCCCTGGAACTGTGTCCGATTGCTGCAATGACGACCTGAGCTGAAATGTCATCTGAATCATTTATTTTTATTGATTTAATTTTTCCGTTCTTCGTAGTGATGTCCGTGACCTTTGTATCAAAAAGGAAAGTTCCGCCAAGACCTATTATTTCATTCCTTATGTTTTCGATGACACCAATGAGCCGGTCAGTGCCAATATGCGGTTTTGATTCATAAAGAATTCTTCTGTCTGCACCGGCTTCGGTCATTTTCTGAAGGACAAACCGACTCCTTGGATCGTTTATCCTGGTTACAAGTTTCCCGTCTGAGAATGTTCCGGCCCCGCCTTCACCGAACTGTACATTTGATTCTTCATCAAGCTCTGAACCGCTCCAGAAGGCTCTAACCTTCTTCCTTCTTTCCTGTATCCCTGAACCTCTTTCAATGACCATGGGTTTGAACCCATGGACTGCAAGAATATATGCACAGAAAAGCCCGCAGGGACCACTCCCGATTACGACAGGTCTTTCGTGAAGCTCTTCTGTGCCTTGCTCCTGAAGCTTGTATTCATATTCCTTGTATGGAAAAATGTTTCCCCCGGTATTCAAATGTCCATCGACTGCCACCAGGGCAGAAATATTATATGATACCCCTGACCTGTGTCTGGCATCAATTGACTTCCTCAGGATTCCCTTCAGCTTGAATTCTTTGCTCCCCAGAACCCTTGAAATGCTCGTTACAAGGGATTCTTCAAGACCCTCATGAAAAGCCTGCTCAACGGATATTGATATGTTACGGATTTCAAAGTCACCCATTGGGTTTTTCCGCTATGACAACTGTAACCTTTGGTTCTGATGAAAGGGTTACACCATCGGGAAGAGTAAGTGAGAGAGGCACTTCATGGGTTCCGGCTTCAAGCCCCAGAACACTTATGGACATCCTCAGATTTGCCGTGTTCAACCCTTCAAGGTCTGCAGTAATTCCCTGTACATTTATGGCTTCTGTTCCTGACTGGAAAGTATAGATGAATCTGTCCACGCTTGAACCATTCACAGTAATCAGGTTGGTATTCACATCAAGCTTGAGCTTGGTTTCCACATATACTTCCACAAGCGGGAATGTTATCTGCTCAAGGCTTCCGAGGCTCTGGAATCTAAGTGGCAGGTTTGACTCACCATCCTCTGCTGAACTTACATCGATGTACGGCGTGAGACTGTTGACGGTTACCGCGTCGAGTATGCTCTGCCTGCCCTTGACAGTGACACTGTAGTTTTTGTCTATGACCGAATAGAATTTTGTAGCAGGGGTTCCCCATCTTACGGTTATATCGCCGGCACTGATTGAAATGGATTTTTCATACAAGGTTTCTATCATAACCTCAACATCAACATTGCCGGAGCCAACGAATGCAGTTCCTGAAGGAGGACTCGATAGACTGACGGATTCACTGAATGTGCCGGTTGCTCCGTTGACACTTATGGGAGTTGTGGTTATCCTGCTGATCTTTGCGAGGTCGACTTCACTTCCGGTTATAAGGACTTCCGAGGGAGTGGCTTCTGCCTTAATCATAAGATGATCCTGGGCGGGTATTCCCGAAGTCACTACATCCACAGGAATGCTCTTTGCTATGTTCACAGTTACATCAATGGCAGTCTTGTTGCTGAGTTCATTTATGACATTGCCGAATTCATCATAGACAACACATAGTTTGCGAATGGTCTCAGTTCCCCTGAGTTCGTTGATGTCCACTTCAACGACTGCCGAGTCCACATTGCGGACAATGGACTGAATGTCTATGGCTATGAAGTTTGCGGGTTTGAGTATGGTTCCTATGACTGAAAAGCCGTCTGCCGGAGAACCCGTAAGAACAACATTTATTGGAACCTCACCGGTGACAATCCTGTCTATGCTGACACCAATCCTGCCGCTGCCTGAAAGTCCGGATGAGATATTACGGTCGCCAAGGTAACGCAGGTCTGTAATTTCAATATACTCTGAGCTTTCATCAGTTATTGAACTGAAATCAAGATATGCGATGAAATCACTTTCTGTTACGCTGTCTACGTCCGCCTTCCTTCCCCTTACATATATTTCTGCCTCAGTGCTGTACTCATTCAGTACCCTGAGATTGTCTTTTGCAAGGGAATCTTCGTTTAGAACCGAAAGAGGGATGATAAGATGGCGCGTTTCAATGGGGTTGTCATTTATATATACGATGAACCAAATCAGTACTGCAAAAACGACAGCCATTATTTTTATGCCAAGATTATGTCTTATTCTTTCCAGCACCGTTCTTACCTCTTAAAAAATTCAATTTGCTCCTGTGTTCCTTATCCGGAAGCAGGTGCATCTCAAGTACCTTCCTCAGTGTTTCCTTTGTCTGCCTTCTGACCAGAGTTTCCTTGTGGGCGTATGAGATTTTTCCTGATTCCTCTGAAACTACGATTGCAATGCAGTCGGAAACCTCTGTCACACCTATGGCTGCCCGATGTCTTGTGCCAAGTTCACTTGACAGGCTGCTGTCCTCGGTCAGCGGAAGTATGCAGGCCGCAGCCATGATCCTGTCTCCCCTTATAATGACAGCGCCGTCATGCAGCGGCATGTCCTTTGTAAATATATTGACAAGAAGCTCAGTGGATACCATGGCTTCCATCAT
>DAINQB010000093.1:0-6475 GCA_036743175.1 Bacillota bacterium
ACCTTAGGTCTCACCCGCTTTTTGAAAATATAATTCGCTATTCTTCACATTCAACCATTATGGATTCACTGATCAGCAGAGTTCCGCTTGGTACAATGCTGTTGATCCAGATTGAAAACTCGAAGTAACCATCTTCACATACCACTGCTTCCCAGGGAATGTTTACATGCCAGCCGGCATGACCTTCTTCATCTGTCATGAATGAGAATGCAGGCAGAAGATCCGCATTGAGCAAACCGGTCCATGATGAATTTCCTTCAGCGACTTTCACGGCCTGTCCCTCAAGAACCTCAAGCTCAAGCCAATCCCCGGTTCCGCCGTTCTGCCAGGTGCCTGTGAGGAAACCGTCCTCATCAATCTCCAGCATTACATTGTAAATATATCCGACATTACCCAAAGTATACTCTACGGTGAAAGTGACGTTATTCCCATCGATTTCTCCTTCAAGAGTACCTCCATGAGTATAAGTTTCACCAGCCGGATAACCATCAGTACCAGTGATTACACCGTCTTCCTGGGATGTAATGGAAACATCATGGGTGTATGTGGCGGTTCCCACATGCAGTTCCAGTACATAATCACCTACTACATTCCATTCGTCCGTTACGTTATATGGGACATAACCATTTGAAACATACACCATATACTCAGTTTCGGGCATCAGTCCCTTCATTACTCCAGTTACAGTTGCGGCATTTGTGCCATTAGGTTCATTGACAATGAGTTTTGATTTAACATCTGAATCCTCGATATCAAGGCTTCCATACGGCGGAACAGGCATTACATCTCCGGAGAGATAAAAATCATAGAAGACGGCCCCATTTTCCTTATCCTTCTTGAATTCAAGCCTCTCCTCTTTCGCAATCATGTTTCTTTCCTGCACTTCTGCCTTTACTATCTGTCCGGGCGGTACATCAGGTTTCGCAGCAAAAACCGGCAGTGCCAAAGACACCATCAGTGCCATGACTACCAAAATTACAAATATTTTCTTCATAAGATTTCCCCTTTTCCCTAAAATAGACAGCCCTGCCAGAAAACATTGGTTGCTGAACAAGGCTGTACATCATATATATTCGTATCTTTCCCTCATTTTTCGGGGGTCAAACCACAAAAACTCTAAAATATTATCCTAATTGATCTTGTGGCCGAAGCTTCAACACCGAACATGACAGTATTTCCACTTACAGGTAGATCGTCTGATTCCTCCGTTTCATTTATATCAGTAAAAAATGCCCTGACAGGCGTTTTTTTGAAAGTCATGATGATTTCCTGATCACAGCCTGTTGGTTCATAAACCCTGACTATCATGTCATTTGGATTTTCTTCAGCCATTTTTACAGCTGAAACACATACATTCCCTTTGGAGATGCCAAATAACGAGGTCCTGGGTTCCCTGCTTCCTTCCCTGACCAGACCACTTATGGCAACAGGTGCATGGAGGAACTTGATTCCCGCCTCCTGGAGATTGAAGCTCCCGGGCTCCTTTACAAAGGCAATTCCAAATCTGAACCTTATGATTCCGCTCTCAGGATATGGATCGGGATTCGTGGAATTTCTTACCAATGTGATTGAAAGCGAATCGTCGTTCCCCCTGAATCCATATCTGTCCGGAGAAACCAGCATCACCCCTCCGCGGTCATTTACAGCTGCAGCATATGACAGCCCTGGAACATCATGTCCCAGCGAAGGTCTCTCCACTGTACCCATGGGAATATCATAAACATACTTATCATATGATTGTGAAAGAGCAATACTGTAATTCAACTGCTGTACAGTCACTTTATGTTCGGCTTTCTCATGCCAGTCGCACTCTGTATCATAGACCAGGACATCGCTTCCTTTGTCCAGTGATACCGTTACCTTCAACGATGAATTGCCAAAGTTACCTTTGTATGAAATCCACTGTCTGACTGCATCAGTGTTGATGTGTCTTTCTGTTACAACCAGGTTTTCACATATAGGAGTAACTTTCTTATATCTTCCTACAACCCATGAAGACATTCCCTTTGTCGTATCCTCATCAACAAGATTGAAACAGCCCCCGGTTCCCTTCGGATCCACGAGTTCTTTTCCTCCGTCCTTGTCACGAAGTGATTTAAGCGCCAGACTGCATGGGTCAAGTTCTGCCCTGATCCTGTCGTTTTCCAGAATATAACTGTCTTTGTCCATCAGACGCTCCCAGTTAGGCAGGCTGACGGGAATATCCTTCATTTCACTCTGGGTTATACAATATGTGCTGTACCCGAATGGTGGAATTTCTGCATGAATCAACAGCCTGACATAGTCATGAGCCCAGTAATGGACTGTTTTTTTGTCAATCAGCTGATGAGGTACAAGGTTGCCCTCATGGTCCATGACTGTCAGTCTTTCAAGATCTCCCGGCCAGTCCCAGAGTGTTGTTTCAACCGGTTCATTCCTGGTGAACTGGGTTGGATTGAAGATGTGCCTTATCCTGCTGATTCCCCTTCCGGTTTCCGTTTCCGGAAGTTTATGTCTGTCCAGGCCGAACCCTACACCGGCGCCTTCAGAAATAGTCCTGCAATCCGTCATCTCTAACTTAGGAACCCATGAAGTATCAATGTTCTCAGCAATTGTCCTCATGGCCCCTGATGCTTCGGAATTTGCGGCTGCAAGGGCATATTGATAGTTTCCCATTGCAAATTCCCTTGTATCTATCACTCCCGACCCGGGAAGTATATCGTGGAACTGGTTGAATAGAACCTTTTCCCATGCTCCGAAGAATTTACCCGGATTATAGTGACGGGTATTTTCAATTGCTGCCATTGAGCTAAGTACTTCAGAATCATATAGTCTGTTTTCAAGGGTCTTATTGGCTTTTTTTATCCTTGACTGAGATGTGTAGCATCCCGTGAAGACAAAATTCAATTCACCGGTGACTTCAGGATATTCCTCTTTGCGTGAATTCAGCAACCTGAAGAATTCCGCATATGTTCCGAATGTGATTTCCGGGAAAACCGGCCACTTCTGCATTTCGGTTATCATTTCAAGATCCCGCCTGGTAGGCCCGCCTCCATGGTCGCCCACTCCATAGACTTTGAGTAAAGTATCAATTCCGTTTGCATCGCAGAACTCCGGCACGAAAAGAGCCATGTCACTGTCAATCTGTTCGTTGTACCAAACCGGTTCCCTGTAAACCAGCAGCGAAGCTCCGGATGCTGACTTCCATCTGTAGATGTTATGCCCATCATAGCCCCTGCAGTGATAGTAGAATCTTATTCCACCCTGGGTTAGAATCTCAGGTACATTTGCACTGTGTCCGAAGGTATCCGGTTCAAAGTCAATCTGAATCGAATCAGGCGAGATACCCAGCAGTTTCTCAAGATATCTTTTGGTATACAGCACATGCCTGGCCTGGCTTTCACCTGAAGTCATGTTCTTGTCTGCCTCAACCCATGTGGAAGCAACAGCCTCCCATCGGCCTTTGACCACCATCCTTCTGATTTCATCGAGCAACTGTGGATCGTTTTCCTCTACTATCCTGTATACCGAAGCCTGGGACTGTGAAAACTTGAACTCCGGGAAATCCTTCATAAGCCCAAGGACCGTTCTGAATGTTTCTGTTGTGATAGCAACTGTCTCAGGGTAATCCCACATCCAGTTCATATCGATGTGTGCATGGGCGACGCACATTATCTTATATTTCTTAGCCTCTGCACTGAGAACTGACAGAATTGATTCAGCCTTGGCAGCGACTGCATCGGTTATGATTCCCTCGACATTGATTTTTTCCGCCATAAAGTCCACTGCGCGTGAAATAACCTCATCAAACCTACCGCCCTTTGCCTTGGAAAGTTTATGTGCATAACCTATTTCCGCCATGACCCTTTCACCAAAAGGTGACATCGGTTTTCCTTTAATTACTGCATACTTGTCAAGATATGACATATTTCCTCCTATTTGTAGGTCCATTCCATGAACCTATTTCCATTTCTGCTTCCACTGACATATACCCGTGAAAATGTCTTCGTGTCATTTATATTCCTTATTGCTGAATTGGTTTTGAAATACTCCCTCGAAAAATAATGGGACGCAACAACATAGTCATCCCCATCTATTGAAATACTGAATTTCATAGCATACCTGGTCTTTTCGAAGCTGGTGTTTATTGAGGGCACCCTTGTTCCATTATAAGGGACAATCAAATGGCAGAACCTTGTAAATTCGGCTTCCGTAAGTACTTCCGTGGACAGCATCGGTGCAGGTTTTCCTCCGCTCAGCTTCCCTCCGGTTCTGCTCACATATCCAAGGAGCGGGTCGGTCTCACCTTCATGGATGCAATTTTTGGCATCGGGTTCGCAATAGATGCAGCTTACATGGACATTGTGGTCATCAAAGCATGTGTGAACTGACTTATCCGTGGCATCATGGAATATCTCCCCATCGGGAAGCTGCCAGTGGCATGCAATGTGGTTTTCATTTCTATTGTTATAAATGTTCACATTATCAAAAACCAGGGCAAACTTGTCCCGGACCCATATGAATATTCTTTCATGCTCTGCAGGTACCGGTCTTTTGTCACTGACAGGATCCTGATATCCGCCCTGATAGCTGCTTATAATAAGTGCTACTGTTTCATTCAAGCATTTCTCAAGAACCTCAGGGTTTACATATATGCACTGGGAAAGACCATTTATAGTTACAGTATTATGGGAAGTAGAGTATTTTCCATAATCCCTGATCTCATTGTTTCCGTAATCAAGGGAACCCGGATCAATGAGAAGCATTCTGCTTCCATGGAAAAGATTCAATGAATTCCTCGAAAGATGACAGTGCCATGAACCCCATCGCCCGGCGTCAAAGAAGAATGCAGTCCCACCTTCTTTCCTGTGGTTCCTGAAGAAGTACTGACCGGCATCAGGATATGCTGAATCAAGCTTTGCTGCAGTACCTTTATCTTCCGGATCAAGTCCAATGGTTTCACATATTCTCATTCGCATTTTCTCATGTCTCGGTCCGTCCGGGTCATTGTCCGGATGCCAGGGCCATGAATCATTTATTCCAAAGGAGCGTCTGTCAGGTGAACGCGAGTCAATTGCATAATCAAGGGCCTTTACAATCCTGTGTCCGTCAAAATCAATTCCAAGCTCCGGTCTTTTTTCCCCCAGCAGATATATTCCTGAAAACAGTTCAATCATCCACATGTGATAGTCCGGTGTGTGTTCTATGTGTGAACCATCCCTCTCAAACTGAGCCCGGAAAGTATCATTTAGATTTTCAACTGCATATTCAATATAGTTTCGTGCATCAGGAAATACACATGACATGAACAACAGACAGTCAAGCTCATTTGCACGCCAGTTATGTTCACCGCCTTTTTCCCTGTTGTTGAAGACCATGGGTTTGAGCTGCCAAATGATACTGTCATGAACTTTCTCTATGAATTCATCTGTAAACAATGGATGGTCAAAGAAGGCAGGAAGACAACCGACCCAGCCGCAGCCCTTTCCAAATCCCAGCCTTATAGGTGTGTTTATCATCGGATCCCAGAATTCATGCTGTCTGAAAGGATAAATGTCAGTCCTGTCTCCATAATTCGGCCAGTAATCCATCCATGCCTGAATTGTATCATGTACAAGCCTGGCCATATGATCAGAACCGGTTTTAATAAATTCCACAGTAGCATAGGTCATCCAGTGGAATCTGTTAATTTGTTGTATCCATTCAGGATGATTGCATTCCCGTTCCCCGAAATCCATCCTTGAAAAGTCATCGATATGAAAACTTTTGCCACCACCGATGAAAATAATCTCATCCTTATATAGGGCTTCAATCCATTTCGTATATGAAGAAGCAGAATAATATGCAAATCTATGTGTAAATACTGTATCCCGGCTGTAGGATTCTACGTTTTTCTTCCATATGTCCTTTGATATCATGTCGCCCCCATATTGCTGTAAATAAAGAAACAGCACTTTCATTATACTAGTACTGTTTCCTCTTTTGTCAATAAATGATGTTTCTAAGCCTTGAATGTATAGTCAGAATTCAAAGTGCTGTAGGAAATATAACCGCCTGCCAGATTATAAACTTCATTGAATCCGTTCTGCATCAGTATCCTGCATGCAATATATGCCCTTATTCCAACGCGGCAATATACAATCACAGGTTTTCCCGTGGGAATCTCACCGATTCTTTCCCTCAGTGAATCAACAGGTATATTCAGGCAGCCTGGTACAGCACCCATCCTGACTTCACCGGGAGTCCTTACATCAAGGATAATTGCATCCTTGAAATCAGGAAGCTGTGCACAGGTTATATTGTCCATATTACCTGCAAGGATGTTCTCTGCTGTATATCCGGCCATATTGACAGGGTCCTTTGCAGAAGAAAACGGCGGAGCATAATTGAGTTCAAGCTCCTCAAGGTCCTGTACCTTTGCTCTGAGTCTCTGGGCCGTTGCTATGACATCAATTCTCTTTTCAACACCTTCAAATCCAACAGCCTGGGCTCCCAG
>DAINQB010000094.1:0-2423 GCA_036743175.1 Bacillota bacterium
ACAAGACTCATGTACGGCGGAAGGGTTTCACTGATAATTGGCTTTATAGTAGTTATCATTGAAACAGCAATTGGTATTGTACTTGGTGGAATCGCCGGATATTTCGGTAAATGGGTTGACAACCTCATAATGAGGATAGTTGACACATTCAACTCAATACCCAGTTTGCCTATAATAATAATACTTGGTTTCATGATGGACCAGCAAAGGGTTGATCCTCTGGTGCGAATGATGTATCTGATGGTAATTCTTGCTGTCCTGGGATGGCCGGGAATAGCAAGAATGGTAAGGGGACAGATTCTCTCCCTCAGGGAGCAGGAATTCATGATAGCTGCAGAAGCAACCGGAATATCAGTCTCAAAGAGAATATTCAAGCATCTCATTCCAAATGTTATGCCGCAGCTCATAGTCATCAGTACACTGAGCCTGGGTGGTGTAATACTTATGGAATCAACTCTCAGCTTCCTGGGCCTAGGTGTCAAATTCCCATTTGCTTCCTGGGGAAATATAATAAACGCAGTGTCAAATGCTCATGTCATGACAAATTATCTGTTTGTTTGGATACCAGCAGGTTTCTGTATACTTATTACGGTTCTGGGATTCAACTTCATCGGTGATGGTTTGCGCGATGCATTTGACCCAAGGATGAAGAGATAGGAGGAAAGAACATGAACAAAGAAAATACTGTAAAGAAATCATCAAATCCCAACTATCTTTCCGCTAAGGAATCCCGTGCCATTACCAAGAGCAACAGAAAGATAATGAACAAACTGGAAAGGCAGAATAAAAGGAAGAATGTTCCTAAGTCTTATTATACAACCACAATGAAGGACCCCAACAACGTTGTTGAATTCGACAATCTCAATACATACTTCTTCACTGATGTTGGAACCGTGAAGGCTGTCAACGGTGTATCCTTTGATGTGCCTTTTGGAAAAACCGTCGGTATAGTCGGTGAATCCGGATGCGGTAAATCCGTTACAAGTCTTTCCCTCATGAAACTGGTGCAAAGGCCACAGGGACAGATAGTGGAAGGTGAAATCAGATTCAATACCGGAGAGTCTGTTTATGACATAGCAAAGACCCCGATCAAGGAAATGTACAACATCCGTGGAAACAACATTTCAATGATCTTCCAGGAGCCAATGACAAGTCTGAATCCTGTTTTCAAAATCGGAACACAGGTTGATGAGGTTATAGCCCTTCACAGCCTTGATGTTTTCCATGACAACAGCGACATAACCAAGGCTTCAGACGGCAAGGTCAAGATGACAAAGGAAGGTAAATCCAAGGTTAAGAAGAGAACCTTGGAAATGCTTGATTTGGTTGGCATAGCGGACAGTGAGAAGGTATATAACATGTATCCTCATGAACTTTCCGGAGGTATGAGGCAAAGGGTCATGATCGCTATGGCCATTGCATGTAACCCAAGGCTCATAATTGCAGACGAACCGACAACGGCACTTGACGTAACAATCCAGGCCCAGATACTTGATATACTGAGGGATCTTAAGGACAAGATTAATTCGAGTATAATGCTCATAACCCATGACCTTGGTGTAATTGCAGGCATGGCTGACTATGTTGTAGTCATGTATGCAGGCCGCGTGGTTGAAAAAGGAACCGTCGTTGAAGTTTTCAAGAATCCAAGTCATCCATATACAATAGGCCTGATGGCTGCAAGACCGGGAATGAAGAAGGATGTCCACAGGCTGTACAGCATACCGGGAAAAGTTCCAAATCCTGTTGACATGCCTGATTACTGCTACTTCAGGGATCGTTGTGAAAAGAGATTCGGAGCTTGTTTCGGAGAATATCCGCGTGAAATACAATTGTCACCGACCCACTTCGTTTCATGCTATCTATATGACAAGGGAGCAAAAGAGAATGAGTGAAAAGAAAATCAAAAAGAACCAAACAGTGGAAATAGATACAAGCTTTGAACCCATAGTTCATGATGATAAATATATCCTTGAAGTCAATCAGCTGAAGAAATACTTTCCAATCAAGGCAGGACTTTTGCAAAGGACCGTAGGGCATGTAAAGGCTGTTGATGGGATTAGTTTCAAAATTGAAAAGGGCACTACCATGGGTTTGGTTGGTGAGTCCGGTTGTGGAAAGACAACAACGGGAAGAACAATTCTCAGACTCACAGAAAAAACCTCAGGACAGGTACTTTTCAAGGGCAAGGAAATCTATGACTATTCAAAATCTGAACTGCAGGCCTTGAGACCACAGATCCAGATTATATTCCAGGACCCGTTCTCAAGCCTTTCACCTCGTCTGCCGATCAGAGAAATCATTGGTGAGGCCGTCAAGGAACATAAGATTGTACCAGATAATGAGTACTATGACTATCTTGACGAGATAATGGAAAACTGCGGATTGCAGCCATATCACAAGGACAGGTATCCCCATGAATT
>DAINQB010000094.1:2523-6439 GCA_036743175.1 Bacillota bacterium
AAACCATAAGAAAAATGATAGGGAGAACCATGGTAAAGAAATCATATAACGATGATGACGGCAGACAGATAGCAGATATGAGTGGGATTGATAGTTCATTGTACAGTTATTCCACTGTAAGGAAGGCAACAAGGAAAAAAAAGGATGATGATTCATCCCAAAAGACTGATTCTGTCAAAAGGGAAGAGCTGACCCTTACAAAAAAAGAAACCAGGGCTATGATGTTCCATGCCATGTGGTCGAGTTTTCTGATTGGCCTGGTGTTTGTTGCCCTTGCTGCAGTATTCCTTCTTTTTGCAGTTTTCGTTTGGTTCAGATAAACAAGATAATAGGATAAAAGAAAGAGCAGATGTTATGTTGTATCTGCTCCTTCTTTTTATCTATTCGATAACTATATTTTCAATATATATACCGTCAGGCGAAACTGCTTCGGTTGCCCAATACCAGGCCCTGTATCCAGTCAGATGGAAGCGAAGTTTCTTGCCTTTGTATTCGTAGAAGATGTATACACTGTCGCTGTCTTCAGGATCCTGGGCCATTATGTATTCTGCGCTGTCTGAAAAATGGAAGTATATTGCCTCATCTTCATTGATGGCAGGCTTTTTGTAAACCCTGTCTTTATCAGCTATATCAAGGACCCAGCCGACCCTTTGTATGTTTCTGCCTATTACCTGTGTTGTAACACCATTATAGTCCACTGTCAGTGTTCCACCATCGGACAAAGTGCTGGTATGAAATCGGGTAGCCTTGCTATATTGTGTGATCTGAAAACTGGCATTAACATAAAATATTATTGAACCTAATACCAAAACAAAGAAAACTACAACGGGAATCAATACTTTTTTCATATATACACTCTCATTATTATATTTGGTTTACCGGAGACAATTATACATAAAATGAATGCAAATGAAAAGTGTTTGATTCATGGATACGTTCATTACATACTGCAGTTTTTCAAGGATAAGAATTTGCACATAATTGCAAAATCGACTATAATAAAGTTAAACTTTAAATAAGTTGGAGATTGATATATGTATTTGCATAGAACTTGTGAAAAAACAGTTGAATATATGAGTAAGAAATTCCCGGTTGTTCTTGTTACCGGACCCAGACAGGTTGGAAAGACCACAATGCTTACCAAAATGGCTGACAAGAACAGGAACTATGTCAGCCTTGATGATGCCAATGCAAGGTATATGGCAATCAATGAACCGGGATTATTTTTACAAAGATATGAACCGCCTGTGATTATTGACGAGATACAATATGCGCCTGATCTTATGCAGTATATAAAAATCTATGTTGATGAAAATAAAAAAATGGGTGATATTTGGATGACAGGCTCTCAGATGTTTCATTTGATGAAAAACGTAAGTGAAAGTTTGGCTGGCCGCGTTGGCATTGTCAGAATGCAGGGATTTACCGGTGCAGAATTGGATGGCTATGAAGGAGAAGCCTTCCTCATGGAACCTATGAAACTTATGAAAATGTCGAAAGAACGGAAACCCAAGACATTGAAGGAAATATATAATAGGATATATATGGGTCAGATGCCAGGTGTTTATGACAGAGACATTTCACCGGAAATTTTTTACGGAACATACGTAAACACATATATACAAAGAGATATCAAGGAACTAACCCAGGTCGCAGATGAAATGCTGTTTCTTCAGTTTCTTATAGCTTGTGCTGCAAGAACAAGCCAAATGCTTAACTTAGCAGATATTGCAAGGGATATAGGTATCTCATCACCAACTGCCAAACAGTGGCTCTCGATTCTTGTGACATCAGGAATTGTCGTACTGGTCGAACCCTATTTTAATAACAGAATGAATAGAATAATCAAATCACCAAATCTGTATTTCATGGATACCGGATTGTGCGCATATTTGTTGAAATGGAATAATCCGGAGAGTTTGGAGACTGGAAACATGAGCGGAGCATTCTTTGAGACATATGTGGTAGGTGAAGTAATCAGGGGATATCAAAACCTTGGTTTGCAAGCACCTATCTGTTATTACCGTGATAAAGAGAAACAGGAGATAGATATAATAATTGAGCAGAATAATATATTGTATCCAATTGAAATAAAGAAAAGTGCTGCTCCAAAGAAGGATGCAGTAAAAAATTTCAAGGTTTTGGAAAAATCGGGCATGAATATAGGAACAGGAGCTGTTATTTGTATGGCCAGGGATTTAATCCCCATAGATAAGGACAACTGGCTGGTACCCGTTTGGTTGCTTTAGAGTCAGCAACTAATTCCAATCACATCAAATGAAAACCCTGGTTTTTCCAGGGTTTTCGGACAAAATGTGGCAGAGAGGGAGGGATTTGAACCCCCGGCAGACGGTTAGCCTGCAGCTGATTTCGAGTCAACCACCTTCGACCACTCGGACACCTCTCCACGCGAACTATATTTTAATTTAATTATTCTGATATGTAAAGATTCAACGTTTCCCTTTGAAGTAATCAGTGAGAAGGGAAGTGCACTCATCTTCCATTATGCCGCCATAATATTCAGGGGTGCTGTTGAATGAAAGCGTGAAAAGGTCAGTGACTGACCCGGCACAACCTGCCTTTGCATCATAGGCACCAAAGTACAGTCGTCTAATACCTGCCTGTATGATTGCACCGGCACACATGGGGCAGGGTTCCAGGGTGACATACAGGTCGCATTCATCCAGCAATCTGGTACCAAGTTCTTTACAGGCATTGTCTATTGCTATGATTTCAGCATGAAGGATTGCATTTTTATCAATGTTCCTTCGGTTATGTGCCCTGGATATAACAACACCGTCCCTGACAATCACTGCACCAACCGGAACATCATCCTCCAGGAAAGCCTTCTTCGCTTCTATTATTGCTTCTTTCATGAACTCATACATAAATATAAAAAAAGCGGGTTCAGTCCCGCTGATGAACTACTTCATTCCCACAAGGTCATCGTGACATTCACGGCATACCATCTGGTCTTTGAAACTACGAATGCCTTCTGTTTCACCGCAGAAAACACACCGGGGTTCATGCTTGGTTACAACTATGGAGGTGCCGTCCATGAAAATCTCAATATCATCCTTTATGGCTATATCCAAATTGTCACGGAAAGTCTTCGGAAGCACTATTCTTCCCAATGGATCAAGACGTCTTACAAAATTGGATTTTTTCATCTGGCAAATCCCCCTCGAATGAAATCACTTACCATTTTGTCATTATTTACACTTAATGTCAATGGATGAACAATTCACCAAAGAAAAAAGTTTGAAATTTATTGTGTACACAATTGACATAGTGTACACAATAGAATATAATGTTCATAAATTGATACATTACAAAGACGACATGGGGGTAAGTCGTACACATTACAAAAGATGAATTTTTACAAAAGAGGAGACAACAAAAGAAACGATGGACAAGGAAAATTTGATTTTTCAGGATACTGTCATCGGCTTCAGAGAATTAAGGAACAACATAAGCGAAGTATTTGATAATGTTATTTACAATTTTGATATTGTGAAAAGCACGAACAAAAAGAAGAGACATTCGGATTCAGCGGTGATCCTGGCGGCAAAGTTACTAGAGGGCATACTGTATGCCTACACATTTAAACCTGTCGTACAACGCGATACACAGACGGGACTGCAAAAGATAACCTTGAATGAAATTGGTGTAAGCGGAAGCGGAGAAACGAAAGAGGATGCCGCAGCGAGCCTCCTGGAGGCAGTACAAAGATCCACCGTTGAATATTTCAGCAATATTGACCTCAATATGAGACTGGATGAACAAAAGACGAAGCTTCCGTATTACATGAAAATCAGACAGTGCGAAACCCTCCGAGACCTGGAAGATTTACTGTTGTTATAGTCCCAGATATCGAAAACAATCCGGTTTTTAAACCGGGTTGTTTTCTTTGTGG
>DAINQB010000095.1:0-5565 GCA_036743175.1 Bacillota bacterium
ATTAGCTAATGTACATAAGAGGAGTAAACGAAGTGGTTGTCAAAAAGGGTCTTTATCCCCTTTCATATCCTCAAAAGGGTATCTGGTATCTGGAAAAAATGTATCCCTCTACCGGCATGGCCAATATTTCTGCCACACTTAAGTTTGAGACAAAACTTGATGTCAGGGCTGCCAACGAAGCCTTGAACCATTCCATCGCAAAGAATGAAACACTCAGGCTAAGAATCACTGAAATTGACGGGGATGCCTTCCAGTATGTGTCACCCTTTGAACCGGCTGCCTTTGATTTCATTGATTTCTCAGGCAAGGATATCTCGGAATTATATAAGTGGGATTCCATGATGAACGAAGAACCCATATATGGCATGGATTCGCCTTTGTACTACTTCGCAATTATAAAGATCAATGATAATATGGCGGGTTTCTTTGCCAAGCTCCATCATCTTATTTCAGACGCCTGGACATTGGTGAATCTTGGCAATGAACTTATTTCCAACTATTTTAATATTATCAATGGTGTAACATTGTCCGCTGATAAAAAACCCTCTTATCTTGAGTATCTTGAAAGTGAGGCTGAGTATTTCAGTTCACCGAGATTCGAGAAGGATGAGGAGTACTGGCTTGAAAGATTCAGTACCATACCGGAACTTACTGCCCTTAAGAGCAGAAAGCAGATTTCAACATCACTGGCCTCCAACAGGCTGACCTTCAAACTTCCTGAAAAACTGTGCACGAAGATACGCCCTCATTGCGAGAAGCACAAGACCTCCATCTTCAGCCTTTATATGGGTGCAATGGCTGTATATATCAATCGCACATTGGGAATAAACAAGATTGTCTTCGGAACTCCTGTTTTAAACCGAAAGAATACCCGTGAAAAAAACACAATGGGTATGTATGTCAGTACCGTCCCCCTGATTGTCGAAGTGGATGACAGTAAGAACTACGCTGAATTCACAGAAGGTATCAACCAGGAATGGATGACACTGCTGAGGCACCAGAAATATCCATACATGATGCTTCTGAAGAAACTTCGTGATAAGAACCCGGGCCTTGAAAAGCTTTATGATATTGTTATTTCATATCAGAATGCAAAATTCATAAAAACAGACAGTGATCATTTTCAGGAAGGCCGCTGGCATCAGAATTCCACCCAGAACGAAACACTCTATATTCATATTAATGACCGGGAGGATGACGGAGATATAATTATCAATTACGATTACCTCACCGAACTCTTCTACAAGAAGGAAATAGAGTTTCTGCACGATCACGTAATAAGGCTTCTATGGCATTTCATAGACAACCCGCAAAGGCAGATACCCTACATTGAAATGATTTCAGAAAGTGAAAAACGAAAAATAATCCATGAATTCAATGATACAAAACACGACTTCGTGAATAAGCTCCCAATACATCGCTTGTTTGAAATCCAGGCAGCCAATAATCCCGAAAGAACTGCCATTATTTTTGAAGACACTCCTATGAGTTATGGGGAGCTGAACAACAAAGCAAATGCAGTAGCAATGGATTTGATTGGAAAAGGAATAGGACCCGGTGATGTGGTCGGATTCATGCTTCCGCGTTCTTCATCAATCATCACAGCTATATTCGGAATATTGAAATCCGGTGCGGCATATATGCCCATTGACCGCAATCTGCCTGCAGACAGGGTTATTTATATGCTGCAAAACAGTGATTCAAGGGCTATCATAACTGAAAATGGAATATTCAGGCTCCTGGATTATCCGGGCTATGTCATCAACCTAGAGAATCTTTCGGATTCAGAAGAAGTTTATGAAAATCCTGACATTGAATGCAATCCGCTGGATCCGGCACTCATCATATATACATCCGGTTCAACAGGCAGACCTAAGGGAGTTACCCTGACGAAGGGAAATCTAATGAACTTCGTTCCTGCAATGAAATGTCTTATTGACCTAAATCCATCAAAGACAGCTGTCTCAATTGCAACTGAATCCTTTGATTTCTTCGTTTCAGAGGCAGTGCTGCCGATAACACAGGGTATGCGTCTGATAATGACAAATGAAAACGAGCAAAAGATTCCGCAGATGCTGCATGAGCTGATGCTTAGATACAAAGTCGATATATTGCAGACTACCCCGACCAGAATGACTTATATATTGAATAATATAAACAACTATGCAGGTTTCGAAGACCTTCAGGAAATCATTCTGGGTGGAGAGGTGTTCAAGGAAACTCTGCTTAAAAAACTCAAGGAAGTGTCAGGAGCCCGGATATTCAATGGATATGGACCGACAGAAACCACAGTTTTTGCAACCTTCAAGGAGTTGACGCATACAGATACAATCAACATCGGCAGGCCGCTTCCGAACACAAGGATATATATTGTAGACAAATATCTTAATCCCATGCCAATCGGTACCGTGGGTGAACTTTGCATAAGCGGAGACGGCCTGATGGATGGATATATCAACAACCGGGATCTTACTGATGAAAGACTGGTTGAATGTCCCTTTGAACCCGGAAAGCTCATGTACAGGACAGGCGACCTGGCAAGCTGGTACAGTCAGGGAGATATTGAATACATCGGAAGAAACGACACTCAGGTCAAACTTAACGGGCTGAGGATTGAGTTCGGTGAAATAGAGACACACATACAGAATTTCAACGACATCAGAGAAGCGGTTGTATCCGTTTGGACAGACGAATCCGGAAAACCGGTGATATGTGCTTACTACATAGCTGACTCAGATATTGACATAAAAGAGATTCGGGATGATTTGTCTGAAAAGCTTCCTGCTTACATGATTCCATCCTACTTCATAAGGATGAAATCCTTCCCGCTTACTGTAAGCGGCAAGGTTGCAAGAAACTCGCTGCCCGAACCTAATCAGGTAGCATCAGTCTCAAGAGAATATAAAGCACCGACCGACAGACTTGAAAACATTCTCTGTGAAACATACGCATCCATATTGAAATATGCAGAGATAGGAATCAACGACCATTTCTTTGAACTGGGAGGCGATTCCCTTGGAGTAATCGACCTTGTGTCAAACCTGTATAAAAAGGGTTACGATGTCAAAATCAATGATGTATATAAGTTTCCTGTTGTGCGGGATCTGAAAAATCATATATCAGAAAGCCGGATGCACATAGTCAGACCTTTGTTCTACGATATTGATGATCAATTTATCAGCCAAAGCATTTATGAACAAATCCAGAATGGATACATCAGCCCTGTTGACAGTGCGGCAATTACCTATGTGCCCGACAATAATCCTCTTTGGTACAGCATACTGTCTGAAAAACCTGTCATGTACAAGCATATGAAGCTTGATGAAGGAAATATTGGAGTCATCGCAATACCGGTTGGAATCAACGACCTTTACAATGACCGGAAAAGAGCCATAGCTTTGTGCACAGAAGCTGCAAGAACTGCAGCCAAGTGCGGTGCCAGGGCAATATCCCTCACGGGATTGATACCATCGGCAACAAACCGCGGAGCTGATATTGCCAAATCCATTGAGGAATCAGGTATTGACATCAAAGTAACTACCGGACACCCGACTACTGTGGCAACCGTTGTCCTTTCCCTCGTTAAATTGCTTGCAGACAGCGGCAGAAGCATGGAGTGTGAAAATATTTGTGTTCTTGGCATCGGTTCAATTGGTTCAGGGGTTACAAAACTGATTCTGGACAAGCTTCCGCACCCTTCTTCAATAATCTTATGTGACCTTCCCGGCAACATGAGGAAAATGGAAAAACTTAAAAATGAGCTTCGCAGTTACCTCGGTTATGAAGGTGAAATCCGTCTTTCATATTCCGATGGTCCCAGGCTGCCGGATGAAGTATATAATTCTTCTCTTATCATAGGTGCAACCAATGCTCCTGATGTTCTTGAAGTAGAGAGACTGCTTCCTGGAACACTTATAATTGACGACTCAGGTCCACACTGTTTCAATTCGAAATCTGCCCAGAAACGAATACTGACCCGGGGAGATATTCTCGCAACCGAGGGTGGTGTACTGGAAGTTTCAGGGACCATAACAAATAAGCTATATATACCTGATGGTATCGATGATAGTATTCTGTCGCGGTATCATTCACATTTCACATCGGAAAAACTTATAACAGGATGCATTCTGTCAAGTCTTCTGACTGCCTCTGAATTGGGAATTAATCCCTCGATTGGTGAAATAGATAACAAGGATTCCATTTGCAATTTCCATAAGCTGAAAAAACTAGGTTATAGGGGGGCAGATTTGCATTTTGATGATTTCCAGGTTCCTGAAACAAGGATCAAGACATTTAAAGCAATTCATGCAGTATTCGGAGCTTGTGTGAAATCAGATAAAAGATAGGAGGTAACAGAAATCCTAAAATTTGATATTTCTTTCATTCTCCTTCATATTTCAGCACTGATGATTCTCGCCTTGCTGATTTTCATGTTGCTCATGCGCAAGAAAAAACAACTGCACTACATCTTCTCAATCAATATATTTCTTGTATTCGTTTGGAGTCTTGGTCATATTTTTGAGGTTTATTCGACGATAAACACCGGATATACAAATATGGTTTTTGTCAACATGTACTATTTCGGTCTTTGCTTCCTGCCTGTTAGTTTACTGTATACCGGTCTTGTCTTTGTCAGAACAAGACTCAGATTTTCTTTGAGGGATGTCATTCTGCTGATCTTTCCCATCGTTGACTATATAATTATAGCGACAAACAAAACCCATAATCTGTTCTTCGTGGAATACTCCATTTTCAATGATGCTGCAGTTTACGGGCCGTACCTGTTACCGCACACAATTATTTCCTATATATATATTGTTGCCGGGTTATCATTCCTGCTTCATTTTTCCATTAAGAACTCAGGTTTCTTTTCAAAGCAATCCATCCTTATCATGAGCGGAATCGCAATACCCTTCATTACAAACATTCTGGTTACTTTCAGCGTGGTCCGGCTGCCTGTTTATTACACTCCAATAACATTTTCATTTGCGATTTTATGTTTTGCTCTTGCTATATTCAAGTTCAAGTTCCTAAATATAGCACCCATTGCATTGCAGCGCATCAATGATCTGATTTCGGACAGCTATATAATCATCGACAGTGACTGGAAGGTAATTGATTTCAACAGGACATTCACCGATATGTTTACAAATATCATTGCCGTAAGGAGGAATGAGAATCTTCTTGAGGTAATTGCTGATGATGCCGCTTCATTCTTCGATGGGAACAGGTTGAACCAAGCTAACATCGAGGCAATCAAATTAGGTTCCACTGTTAAGTATGAAGACTCAATAGTTAAAGAAGGTAATATTTTACACTTCAATATTGAGATTACACCTATTTTCTCAGGACAAAGTTATCTCGGAACCATTATTCTGATCAAAGATATCACAGAACTTAAAAACCAGATGGAAGAAATTAAGCGCAGCCAGGAAATCCTTATGGAAAAGGACAGGCTCGCTTCCCTTGGAAATCTGATAGGTGGAATTGCCCATAACCTTAAGACTCCGATAATGACCATATCAGGAGTATCCAAAAACCTTGAGGTACTGGGCGAGGAATACC
>DAINQB010000096.1:0-2152 GCA_036743175.1 Bacillota bacterium
AGTATAATGTTTTTCAGTTGCCTGAGTGATATTAAATAGATTATTTTGGCTAGAAGGAGACGGGTTCGGGACAGCCGTTTTCGATACTGTAAAATGCTTTTAGTTATAAACCGAGACAGTTAATGTTAATACCTTAAGTGTTTACAAAAATTATAAATGAGGTATAATGTAAACAGAGGGTGATACTATGATAGGAAAGAATATAAGGTTTTACAGGCTGAGAAAAAATATTAGTCTTAGGGAAATGGCAGAATCAATCGGAGTCACAAGCATGGCCATATCAAATTATGAAAATAATAAAAGAATTCCGGATTCAGGGATGATATATAAGATTGCCGAAAGCCTGGGTGTCAGGACTACAGATTTGCTTGCAAGACGCAATGAGGATCTTATCTTTATGCATGGAGAATTCAGACGAAATACAAGACTCACAAAAAGCAATCAGGAATTGGTCAGAGAGTCGGTTGAAGAATATATTGGAAGATTCTATAGCGTAGTTGATATTCTCGGTGAAAAAGTTTTACCAGAAATTTCTGTTGGCTCTTTATTTGAGTTGTGTGATGATCCGGAAATCAGTGCCTCCATACTTAGGGAAAGACTGTTATTTGCAAAAAGCGGACCCGTTGGAAATCTTGTATCACGTTTGGAGAATATTGGTATTTTGATTATTTATCTTGATATTGATATCAGGGAGTTCTCTGGAATAAACGGTAGTGTTTCAGGGAGACCATATATTGCGGTCAAGTCATCCATGACACCTGAAAGAAAGAGATTTACCATAGTTCATGAGCTTGTGCATATGTTTTTTGGAGTAGACAATGATTCCCATGACGAAAGAATATGTGATGAGGTTGCCGGAGTATTTTTACTTGGTTACACAGATGCATTAAGAGAACTGGGGCCCAAAAGAACACATCTTCTAGGTGATGCTGAATTGATTGCAAAGGAGTATGGCATCTCCATGGGGTGTCTTGCCAGAAGAGCCAGGGACTGCAAGATAATAACTCAAAATGTTTATGAAAAATACTGCAGAACAGCATCTGTCAGGGGCTGGAGGAAAGAAGAACCGTCAAGAATAATGGAGGAGGAACCTACTCTATTCAAACAACTAGTATTTCGAGCTGTATCTGAAGAGGAAATAAGTATTAGAAAAGGTGCTGAGATTCTACACGTAACTCCCTCGGAAATAGAGAAAGTCTGTTATCCTGAGGCGGTTTGAAATGGAATGTATTTGTGACACCAATGTGTTTGATGCTTATCATAAAATCAATGCACTTGAAGACCTATTTTTACTTGATACAGATTTCTTAATGTATACTGATACAATTGAAAGGGAATTGATTGATCCTCCAGGGTTTGGAATGTTATTGCTTTCTTTAGGATTAATTCCAATAAAACTACAGGGGTTTGAAACTTTCCTAATTATGGAATTCAGTAAAAAGTTCCCAAGATTATCAATTCATGATTCTGTTGCCTTGGCTATTGCAAAGTCCAGAAACCTGACGCTTTTAACAGGAGATAATAATCTTAGAAAGGCAGCGTATAATGTAAAAGTTCCTGTCATAGGGAGCATAGGAATCTTGGATAAATTATACAAGACAGAAGCTATTTCAAGAAGCAGATATATAGCAATATTAGAAAAATTCCTTGAAAAATCACAAAGATTAAGGCTCCCGGAAAAGGAGATTCAGACCAGGTTGAAAGATGTTTAAAGCAATTGTTAATCGGTACACCATTTCAACTTAATTTGTTTAAATTTTATAAAGCATGGAACAATAATGGTTGACCGGTAAACTAATAAATTATATAATCTCCAAGTAATAACGGAGGTTATCATGGAAGCACAGGATTTCGGTTCCCTTATACGCGGTATAACGGCAAATGTCAATCAATACATTGGTTTGAGGCTTGAAAGGTATGGAATCAGGCAGGGTCAGTATGAATACTTCATGCATATATTTTCAAAACCAGGCATAAACCAGCTTGAACTTGCACGGCTGAAGAATGTAGGAAAGGCAAGTGTAACAAAGGCACTGAAGATACTTGAAGCAGATGGGTTGATAAGCAGGGAAGTAAATGAAAGTGACAGAAGGAATTACAGATGCTATCTGACACCAAAAGGTGCTTCAATCATAAAGGATATAAAAAACAT
>DAINQB010000096.1:2252-5528 GCA_036743175.1 Bacillota bacterium
CCGTCCAAAAGCGCTGAAAAGGAGATATTCAGGACATATTATGTGCTGAACCGTGCCGTTAACAAGATAAAGGAATTCCTGAACTCAAGGGGCTACAATGCCCAGGCAGGACCCGCTCTTGGAGGTGAGGTCAATTATCCTCTTCTTGCGCAAAAGGCCGGTATGGGCCATATAGGGAAGCACGGCATGCTTATAACCCCATCCTTCGGCCCTTCAATAAGGCTTGCTGCTATATATACCGACATATCGAATCTTCCATTGAGTGAAAGCAATGAACATTCATGGATACCGGATTTCTGTGAAACATGCAACCGGTGTGTAAACAAATGTCCGGCCGGTGCCATTTACAAGGATACCGTCATATATGAGGATGGCAGCCAAAGGCATATTGACTACAAAAAGTGTTCCGTACCATTCTCAAAGGACAGGGGATGTACGGTATGTGTAAAAGAATGTATTTTCTTTAAAGGTGATTATAACCGGATCAGGGATGGATTCATGAAAAAGAAAAAAGACTGATTCATTGGTACTCTGTTAAGCTGAAATCAGGAATTCCATTGGCGGTTTGCACTTTGTTTGAGCCTTATGGACCAATCATATATAATTATAGTGTTCAAATTATTGAAACACAGGCCGGGCGGCCGTTCACATTATGCAAAAGACAGCAAGCAAGAGGAGAAAAATGTCAGAAAAAAAAGAATACTATGCTTTGACTACGGAAGAAATCTATGAAGAACTGGGCACGGACCCTGAGTCAGGGTTATCTGAAAATGAAGCCGGCCGAAGGCTCATGGAACATGGGAGGAACAGCATTGAAATAAAAAGCAGTGTGTCCCCTTGGAGGATTCTTGCAAGCCAGTTCAAGGACATCATAATAATACTTTTGATTATTGCAGCCGGAGTATCCTTCTCAATAGGTGATGTTGTGGAAGGTGCGGCTGTTCTTGTAGTAATACTGCTTACTGCTTTCTTTGGTTTCATTACCGAATACAGGGCAGAGAAATCAGTTGAAGAGCTCCAGAAGATGATTACTCCTATTGCAAAGGTCATTCGTGACGGGGAGATCACTGAAACCAATGCAGCAGAACTTGTACCGGGGGATCTGATCATAGTTGAAGAAGGGGACAGGATAAATGCAGACGGCCGTATCATTGAGGCAGACGATCTAATGGTGAATGAATCAATGCTTACGGGTGAGTCTGAGCCTGTTGAGAAGAATCCGGATAGAATAAACAAAAAAGGCAGGGTAGCCGTAGCAGACAGACTCAACATGGTCTACATGGGGACCATGGTGACAGGGGGGAACGGGAAAGCCATTGTCACAGGTACGGGACTGAAAACCCAGATGGGCCTTATATCAACCATGCTGAGTGAGACCGAGGATGAATCCACACCAATAGAAAAACAGCTGGCAAAGACCGGCAGGTTCCTCATATTGATAACCTTTGTAATAACGGCAGTAGTTGCCGCTGTCGGTATGATCATGGGTGCACCTCTGGTTGAGATGCTCAAGACCTCGATCGCTCTTGCGGTTGCGGCTGTACCTGAAGGACTGCCTGCAGTTGCAACAATTACCCTTGCAGTCGGAATGCGGAAGATGGCAAAAAAGAATGCCCTGATGAAGAACCTGCCTGCCGTTGAGACCCTTGGTTCAACCACTGTAATATGCACGGACAAAACAGGTACCCTTACTGAAAATCAAATGACCGTGCAGGAAATATACATGCCCGGAAGAAAGATAGATGTAACAGGGACAGGTTATGAACCCGCAGGGAAATTCCTTGAGGATGAAACAGAGATAGACGTAAAAAAGGACAAAGGACTGTCTTTTTTCCTGATGGCAGGTCTTCTTTCATCCAATGCAGTTGTGTCTGATGACGATGATAACAACTGGAAGGTTATAGGAGACCCCACTGAAGGTGCCCTAATAACCGCCGCCAGAAAGGGACATGCAGACAGGATTGCTGAAGAAGAGGGATATGAAAGAATAGATGAACTGCCCTTTGATTCTGATAAGAAGTTCATGGCTGCGTGCCTGAAAAAAGAAAGCGGAGAGACTGAAATCTTTTTGAAAGGTGCGCCTGATGTTGTAATTGGTTTATGCAGTCATATGGCTGAAGGGGATTCCCGGATGGAGCTTGATGAGGCAAAGAAGAAAGAGCTCATGAAGATAAACAGCGAAATGGCTAAGAAGGGACTCAGGATACTGGCAGTATCACATAAGAATAATCCTGATACAGAAAATGACATTGAAGATGAGGTTAGGAAGGGCATGGTTTTCCTTGGATTTGCAGGAATACTTGATCCCCCAAGGCCTGACATATATGACTCGGTGGCACAGGCAAGGTCCGCGGGAATACGGGTCATCATGATAACGGGGGACCAGAAGGACACTGCGGCAGCCATAGCCTGTCAGGTGGGAATAGGTGATTCCAATGAAAGGGTTGTCTCAGGCTCCGAGCTGGATGAAATTCCCGAAGACAAGTTATCAGAAATAATAAGGGAAAGCTCAGTGTTTGCCCGTGTGTCCCCTGAGAACAAACTCAACATAGTACACGCTCTGAAGAAAAACAATGAAATTGTAGCAATGACAGGAGATGGGGTCAATGATGCCCCGGCTCTGAAGAAGGCTGACATAGGGGTTTCCATGGGTCTAAGGGGTACTTCTGTGGCGAATGAAGCCTCTGACATGGTGCTGCTTGATGACAGCTTCAGCACCATTATTACAGCAATAAGGCAGGGAAGGGTCATATTCGACAATATACAGAAATTCATTCACTACCTGCTTTCATGCAATCTGAGCGAAATAATGCTGATCTTCATCTCAATAATCATCGGTGTGCCGGCACCGCTCGTAGCCATTCAGATACTGTGGCTGAATCTGGTAACAGATGTATTTCCTGCCTTTGCACTGGCATGGGAGGTGCCCGAGGACAAGACCATGGAAAGGATGCCTAGAAAACCGGAAACACCTATCCTGACAAGAAGCTACAAAGCCAGGATATTCTACCAGGGTTTCATAATCGTACTGGGTCCGCTCTTTGTATATCTTGCTTCAATGAATGGGGGATATTCCGTTGAAGAAAGCAGGACAATAGGATTCATGGCATTGGCCCTTGTTCAGCTTTTCCATGTGTTCAATGTCCGGAAGAAAAATGGATTTGGTTTTGATGCATCACTTTTAAAAACTCCATATCTGTGGGGGGCATTTGTGATTACTGCAGGTCTTCAGCTCTTTGCAATATATGTACCGTTCATGCAGAAGGTTTTAAAGAC
>DAINQB010000097.1:0-2256 GCA_036743175.1 Bacillota bacterium
ATAAGGATATTTGAACTTGAAGGTGTTGTTTACAATTCCAAACCCGATTATGAATTCTATGAATCATACAGAAAAGAATTCATGAAAATGAAGGAAATGGTTGAACCTGAGGTTGCACCTGAAAACGGAGCTTTTTCAGGGTTTCTTATGATGATGACGGAATCCTGAAAATGGTATTCGCTCTTTTTGACTGAGTCTGGTAATCAGTTTCTTATAATGTAGTATAATACAACCATGGATTGGTGGAGGTTTTGGTATGATGAATATCCGTAAACTTACAGCATTGCTGGTTGTATTGGCCATTCTAATTGCCTTGTTTGGTGCCTGCGGGAACGACATGGAAGAAGGCGTCATAGAAAATGTGAAGACCAAGCTCGAGGCGATAAAATCGGGGGACCAGGATCTTTACATGACTACCGTAACAAAAAATGATTATTATTACCGCAATGAACAGATCAGATGGTTCACTGAAATGGCCTTCAAGGGCATAAAGGATATTGATATGTATGTCGAAGGTACTGAAAGGATTGATGGCGAAACCATAGTGGCGACAATCCACCAGACGCATACAAACAATGAAAGATTTGATTTTTCGTATCCGAATTTATTCAAGTTTGAGGATGGAAAGTGGATTGACTACGGATATGCCTTTGAAAGTGCAAAAACCGATAGATTCACTATCAAATACATGGAAGGGGAGAGCAGGGTCGATGATTTCATAAGGATGACTGACAATGCCTACGATAACCTGGAACCTATTTTTTCAGAGAGACCTCACTCTAATTTTGAAATAAAGCTGTTTTCAGACAGGGAACTGCTGAGACAGAGAACGGTTCCATCCAATGCATGGCTTTTTACAGGATGGGGAGAGCCTAATGAGTCGGTGAAATTATACACAGGCCATCCTGATGTGGAGAAATATGTTGCCACCATCCAGCACGAGCTTGTGCACCACATCACCATAAACATCTGCAACAACAATCTTCCGGTATGGTTCTATGAGGGAATAGCAATGTATTATGGTAACGCATATTACGGACATGAATTTTCAACAATACTCTCAGCCCTTGACAAGGATTCGGTGCAGGTAACCATTTCGGAGCTTGAAAATACTAATATAGGAAATGAGACAGATACTCAGAAAATATACGACTGGTACAACACCAACTATATGTATGCGGCATATCTCATAGAAACCTATGGCCATGACAAATACATGGAGCTATGGTATGAGGCAGGCAAACGACCCTTCAATGACAGTGCCGCCAATATGAACTTCTACAGTCAGAATGATCAAACCTTTGGTGAAGTGCTTATGGCGGTCATGGGAATCACAAAGGATGAACTGAGTGCTTCTTATATCCTATGGCTTGAAACTACGGACATATTTGAAAAGGGAAGTCCCCTAACAAGGAACTGAAACCCGGTCCCTTATTGTGCCGGTAGCTAGATTCCCTTTCCGGAATCAGTTACCCTTGCAAGCTCCCTTGGAAATGGATTGAAAACAGTCTGGCCCTTTAAATATTCACTTTTGAATCTGACGCCCCAGGAACCAAGCATGGACATGATTGCTGACTGGGGTATACGGGAACCGCGGTACTGCTCAAGCATTTCAAGGAAATGTGCCTTTTCATCAGAAGACAACTGATTCTTGAAGTATCCAAGTATATGAAGCATTACATTTATGTATCTTGACTTCGAAGGTGTGTTCATAAGCATGGTCTGCAGCTGGCCCAGGTATTCTTCTGATACCTGTGAAAAACCATTTCTATTATGATTGGCTGCAATCACACCGAGTTTTTTAAGTGCTGCCTGTGAATATGCCATGAACAGATATTTGTTCCTGCTGTGAAAATCAATCAGTGATTTCATGTTTTGGTCCTTAAGAACTGTCTCCCTGAAATCAGCCATGGTGAAAACAAATGTGTAGAAATGTTCCCTTATAGTGAAGTTCATGAGTCTTCCTTCATCCTCCATCAATATATAAGGGAAGACGGATGACATTCCGCCGGCAAATATACCTGAGGTTTTCATTGGCAGCGGAGGAGCTTTCCCGATATCTGAATATACCTTTACATCACGTGGTCCGCAGCTGGGAGATCTGGATTTCAGTATGAATCCGTCAGGCTTGAATTCCGATATATCCTTTGAAATTTCCAATGCATAATCCGACATGGCTTTCGTACGGTCTGTTCCCAGCTTATATGAAACAAGCCGGAATTCATCATTCTTAAATATAAGCCGAAGGGATTCCCG
>DAINQB010000097.1:2356-5324 GCA_036743175.1 Bacillota bacterium
CCCTTTCCAAGTGTATCAATTGCCATGTGAACATTTGACTTTATCTGTTCAGGAGTTCCATGGGGAAGTACCTGCTGTATGTCCATACCTCCCCAGAATGAAATCCTTTTCCCGAAGTTTTTCTTTATTTTTGCCATGTCCATTCCCGCTGCACCCGGTTGGACGGGGTTCAGTATGTCCATGCCAATGTCTATCAAATCACCTATGAAATCATAGCTGGCTCCGCAGGTGTGGTGGAAGATGAAGGCACTTGTACGTGAGCGTATATATTTGTATATCTTTTCCAGCTTTGGTTTTATCATTTCCCTGAAAAGGGGGAGTGAAAGCATCGGGGCTGTCTGTGTTCCAAGGTCATCGGCCATGCACACAACATCGAATGAGTCGCCGACCTCATCAAGAAGGCCTTTGTAATAATCAAGCTGCATATCAACTATTTTATCGGTCAGAAGATTTGCAAAATCCTTGTCAACGATCAGATCCATCAGGAAATTACTCATACCCCTTGTATACATCGACAATTCGAAAACTGAAGCCAGTGAACCTGATACAACAGCGAAACCATCTGCCTTTATCTTTTCACACTTTTCCCGCATACCCTTGTAGCGGCTTGGATGTTTCATGTCAGGGAATCTGATTTCCCTGAGTTCATCTATTCCAAGGTCTGCAAATGGGTGGTATACCATCTCGGAATAATCACCAACGATTTTATAATGTATACCTATTTCGCTGTCGAATGAACCGTCCTCAAAATATGTGGTTTCCCAGCCCTCAAGGGGATTGGTATAGACATGCCTTGTGTCAACTCCGAAATGCCTGAGGATGTCTTCATCAATATCAATTCTCAGATTATAGCCGCCAAGCAATGCAGAGGGCTCACTGATTCCAAGATGTGTGACCAGATTGCCATAGGCACTGTCTGTGAATGACGTTACGACTCCGCCCAGGTCAATGGGCACCCTGTCGGGTTTTTCATGGTTCAGCGAACAAAGTACACGTTCCCTCGGGTTCATCGGCTGCCTCCTGAAATTCCTGTTATAAATAAAGTATAACAGATAATTGTATATGGAATCCGACTGTGATAACATTTGCCGGTAAACACAGTGAGGTGAAGGATGACAGGAACAAAGGGGGCTGCCCCGTATCTGAGCGGTCTGGCATTTGCCGCAATATTCGGTTTTTCTTTTCTGATAACCAAGAACTCCCTCGGTTCCATGGAAGTATTCCAGCTTCTGGGCATTCGGTTTGGTATCGCCGCAATAACATTTGAATTGATGCGACTGACCGGGATTGTTAAGTTCAGATTTTCCTTCAAAATGCTGAAGGAGGTTCTTCCGATTGCTGTTTTCCAGCCGATACTTTATTTTGTCTTCGAAATCTATGGAGTAAGATATTCCCAGACCGGTGAAGCAGGCCTGATGATAGGCATGATTCCCGTAGCGGTTGCTGCGGCTTCATGGATTTTCCTGGGTGAAAGGCTGAATGGCAGGCAGCTGCTTTTCATGATGCTTTCCATTTCAGGAGTCATTGTCATAGGTATAAACCAAATGAACGGAGGGGCAGGAGCTACAAGACCTATCGGATACCTTCTGCTTGCAGGGGCGGTATTGGCATCAGCCTTCTACAATATACTTTCCAGAAAATCATCGCTGCAATACAAACCGATCGAGATAACCTATGTCATGATGATAACAGGGGCAGTCATATTCAATATACTGGGTCTAGCGGATTCATTAATAAAGGGTTATGCGTATCTTGCACCTCTGAAGGAGTTCCCGATAATCCTATCAATGCTGTATCTTGGGATTTTATCATCAACGATTGCTTTCTTTTGTGTGAATTTCACATTGTCCCGAATACCGGCTGTACAGGGCTCGCTATTTGCAAATCTTGTTACAGTCATATCGGTAGTAGCGGGAATAGTGTTCCTGGGTGAATTTTTTACACCGGCAAAAACAGTTGGATCCATTCTGATAATCGCAGGAGTGGCAGGTACAAACTATTTTCAGTCCAGAGGAAGCAGGAAAGCAGATGATTATGCATCGAATGATTATTAACATTCTGTTTTTAAAATATTGACAAGTATGTTCAACTGTGGCAAAATTAGACAATGCTATAACTATATTTATGTTTTTACATATCTATAGTTAGTGATATAATGAAAGAGGACTAATCCAAGTGATTGGTTTGATAAATTTTTAGAAGAGAGGTCAATTAGAATGAAAAAATCAAAGATGCTTAAAGTAGTTGGTATCTTTCTGGTTTTAGTGATGCTCATGGGCGTCATCTCAGCATGTAAGACCGCGGAAACATCTGAGACACCTGCTCCTTCGGCAACTCCGGGGGCATCAGAAACACCACAGGCAACACCAACTCCTACGGCAACACCAAGACCGAGGTCAACAACACCGTTGGTAGTAGGTTATCTGGAGTTCAGTGAAAAGTTCAGTCCGTTCTTTGCTGATACCGGATACGACAACGACGTAGTGTCAATGACACAGATATCACTGCTTACCACGGACCGTACAGGTGGAACGATCTACAATGCAATTGAAGGGGAAACCATCAATTACAACGGAACAGACTACCTCTATACCGGACCGGCAGACATCGAAGTCAACTATGATGAAGCCAAGGACCAGACAACATACCTCTGGACCATCCGTGACGACATGAGGTTCAGTGACGGCGAACTGGTTACAGCTGACGACATTATTTTCACATACTATGTATACTGTGACCCGGCATATGTTGGATCAAGCACACTGTATTCAGTACCCATCCTTGGTGTAAGCAACTATCGTACCCAGACATCTGATGAAGTATTTGCAAAATACGACCAGATGTGGGATGACATGTATGCTGCAGGCGTAGACCATGAATGGTCAGCTTCAGATGCATGGACAGAAGAACAGTACAATGCTTACAAAGCATTGAACGAAGAAGTATGGCTTGAAGATGCACAGGCAAT
>DAINQB010000098.1:0-5276 GCA_036743175.1 Bacillota bacterium
CTTACCGGTCTGATTACAGGCATCAGTGCATCCTTGTCAATGGCAGCCAGTGAATACCTGTCCACCAGACATGAGGGAGGGAACAATCCGCTGAAGGCATCCCTTTACACCGGTGCTGCATATGTTCTTACAGTAATCCTTCTTATTCTTCCTTATCTTTTAATAGCGAACCCGTTTGTCAGTCTGGGAGTATCACTGGCCGCTGCAGTGTTAATTATATTTGTCTTCAATTACTATATATCCGTTGCCAGGGATTACAACTTCAGGAAGAGGTTCCTGGAGATGGCTGCCATTTCCCTTGGGGTTGCCGCTCTCTCTTTCCTGATAGGTGTACTTATCAAGCAGTTCATAGGTGTGGATGTATAAGGAGTATCGCGCCCCTGAATTTGCATCCGGAGAGGCGATGATTATAATTCTTTGGGGTGATTTGGGAATTTTCCATTAGATATGGACATTGTCTTGTGTTAGTATCTTTTGGTAAGGAGACCGGTATGAACTACTTCAGGAAACTTCAGCTTCATTATCTGCACGGTGGCAATCTTTTGGTAATGGTCAGGCTTTTGATTGACAACAAGTTTGTCATTAATGTCAGGGAAATTCCAAAGGTAATTGTACTGCTTTTATCTAACATTATAAATCTTCCATTTATATTGCTTCAAAAGATTTTCTTCTTTGGCAAGGTGGAGAAAGTGAAGATTGAGAAAGACCCGGTATTCATCCTGGGGCACTGGAGGAGCGGTACGACATTTCTGTCAAATTTACTTACACGGGACAGCCAGTTCGGTTACTTCAACATACTGCAGACCTATCATCCCTCTACATATATATTTTTGAAGCCGGTGCTTCATTTTTTCGGCAAGAAAGTCATCCCAAAGCAAAGACCAATGGATAATATAAAGGTTGCGCTGGATCTGCCGCAGGAAGAGGATTATGCTGTAGCCAACAGATCGCTGTATTCCATGGTGCATTTCATTGCATTTCCACGGAATTTCAAAAAGTATTATTACAAATTCGGCTTGTTTGAAGGTATAGGGAAAAATCAATATAAAAGTTGGAGAAGAATCTATCTGAGTGAGATGAGGAAGGCCACCTATGTTGCCGATGGGAAACAGCTGGTAATAAAGACCCCTATCAATACAGGCAGGATAAAACAAATCCTGGAAATTTTCCCCAATGCAAAATTCATACATATTGCCCGGAATCCGTACAAGACATGCCTTTCAACACAGAAACTCTATAAAAATTTCTTTCCTCTTTATGATCTTCAGTATATTGCCGGTGACAAAGAACTTGAGGAAACACAGCTTAAGGTGTATGAAGCCTTATATAAAAAGTACTTTGAACAGAAACACCTGATACCTGAGGGCAATCTCATAGAAATAAAGTATGAAAAATTCATCAAAGAGCCGCTTGCTCATATGAAAATGATTTATGAAGCCCTTGGGTTGCCCGGTTACTCTGAAGCCGAAGGGAATTTCATTGCCCACATCGAGGCGGAAAAGCAGTATAAGCCCAATAGTTATGCATATGACAAGAGCAAGCTGGCGCGGATGAAGGAACGCCTTTCCTTTGCCTTTGAAGGGCTTGGTTATCCCGATGACTATATTTAGGATGATTAATCGAAAATTTACATGATATTGCGGTGATTTGTGTTAACAAAGGCCATGGCCTTTGATATAATGTAAAAGTGTTCAGAGATAGAACCAAATCAATTTTATTCAAGGGGGGAAAATAATGAAAAAAGTATTGTCAATCATTCTTGCACTCGTTCTATTTGCAGCGATGTTTGCAGGATGCCAGAGTGCAGACACAGTAAAACCTGATACTCTGGAAGTCCAGTTGATTCCTTCAAGGGATGCATCTGTTCTTGATGCACAGAGAAAGCCACTGCAGGATCTTCTGGAGGCAGAACTTGGAATGCCGGTCAATGTTACTGTAGCAACGGACTACAATGCACTTATTGAAGCAATGGCTTCAGAACAGGTTCATGTTGGTCTTCTCGCTACAACAGCATACGTTCTGGCAGCAGACGAAGGATCAGCTGAAGCAATCCTCAAGTCACTCAGGTATGATGTTGACGAAAATGGAAAGCAGCTGACAGACCAGCCAAAGGTCAGCGGATATTATTCACAGCTGATAGCCCACAAGGACAGCGGAATAACAAAGGTTGAAGATTTGGCCGGAAAGAAAATTGCCATTGCATCCTTCACATCAACATCAGGTTTCGTATGGCCTGCAAACCTGCTTGCTGACTATGGCATCGATCCTGAAAACGGAGTTGAATGGATAAATGCAGGCGGCCATGACAATGCAGTACTTGCAGTTTACAATGGCGAAGCTGATGCAGCTTTCACGTTCAAGGATGCAAGGACATTGTTCGAGGATGAAGACAATTACCAGGACATCAGGGATAAATGCGTATTCATAATGAATACAAGCCTGATTCCAAATGACACGATTTCTGTAATTCCAAACCTCGACAAGAAGCTCAAGGAAGATATAAAGAAAGCGTTCATTGCAATTGCTGAATCAGAGGCAGGTCTTGAAATCATCAGGGCTATCTATAATCATGAAGGCTATGAAGAAGCAAAGGATTCAGATTATGATGAAGTCAGGACATATCTTGCAAGGCAAAAAGAGTGGGGTAGCTTTGAATAAGCTGATACAACTTTAGATTTGCACTTTGTATGGCTGTTTTGTATCATATGTACAAGACAGCCATATTTTTTGTCAGGAGAATACTGTGATTAAATTTGTAAATGTCAGCAAGACATACCCCAATGGGGTGGAAGCATTGAAAAACATAAACCTTGAAATCAAGGAAGGGGAATTCGTGGCAATCATCGGTTTGTCAGGTGCAGGCAAGTCAACCTTGCTGAGACTCATCAATAAACTTATTGAATCCACAGGAGGAGAAGTGTTCTTTGATGGTGCATCGGTAACCAAGGCCAAAGGCAGGGATCTTATAAATATACGCCGGCAGATAGGTATGATATTCCAGGGATTCAACATAGTCAAAAGAATGTCCGTTCT
This sequence comes from Bacillota bacterium, assembly GCA_036743175.1. Classification (GTDB taxonomy): domain Bacteria; phylum Bacillota; class Clostridia; order DUPQ01; family DUPQ01; genus JAFGQE01. The sequence goes on from DAINQB010000098.1 coordinate 3,034, forward strand.
TTCCAATGTCCTTTCGGGAAGGGTTGCCTACCACCCGACATGGAAGACTATACTGGGGCTTTTCCCTGAGGAAGACAAGCAGATTGCCTACAGGGCTTTGCAAAGAGTGGACATATTGGAAAAGGTACATAACAGAGCCAGCGATTTGTCCGGTGGTCAACAGCAGAGGGTTGCCATAGCAAGGGCCCTGGCCCAGGAACCCAAACTCATGCTGGCTGATGAGCCTGTCGCATCCCTTGACCCCATAACTACAGTACAGGTTATGGATTATCTTAAGAAAATCAATACAGAAGACGGAATAACTACTGTCGCAAACCTTCATCATGTTGACCTCGCATGGAATTATGCAACCAGGGTAGTCGGAGTGCGGGAGGGCAGAATTGTATATGATGTGCTTAGGAAGGACATGAAGAAGGCTCAGTTTTTCGCAGATCTTGAAAAGGTTTATGGAAGACCGCTTACCCACGATGAAATTCTCGGAGATGAATGATGGAAAAAATAACCGTACCAAAGCCCAGACGGCTTAGAAGGAACCTGACCATTCTGACGGTAACCTTGTTGATAGTGGGAAGCGCATGGTTTGCCGGTTTCAACTTGTTTGAAGTCATTGGCAATTTATATAAGGGAAGCAGGCTTCTCGGCAGAATGTTTTTTCCACCGGATATCTCCTATGTTCCAAGGATAATTTCTCCAATGCTCGAAACCATCCAGATGGCACTTGTCGGTACATTCATAGGTGCCCTGGTGGCCCTTCCTACTGCAGTTCTTGCTGCAAATAATTTCATAAAGACCAAGTGGCTTCATGTCCCGCTTAGATTTATCCTTAACATTCTCAGGACGATTCCTGCGATGGTTCTTGCATCATTGTTTGTTGCCGTATTCGGGCTCGGGGCTTTTTCAGGTGTCGTTGCACTTGCAATATTTACCTTCGGGTTGATATCAAAACTTACATTCGAATCAATAGAAGCAATAGATTATGGACAGGTTGAAGCCCTGATGTCACTTGGGGCGAATAAGATGAATGTTCTGAGATATGCCATAATTCCCCAGATCCTTCCCCAGTATACTTCATATACGATTTACGGATTTGAAGTAAACATCAGGGCGGCAGCAGTACTTGGGTGGGTAGGAGCAGGAGGAATAGGACAGACCCTGGAATATAACCTGGCATGGAGAAACTTTGACAGGGTAGGAACGATAATAATCTTCTCCTTTGCCATTGTTCTTATAATTGACCTTGTCAGTTCGGCTATCAGAAAGAGGTTGGTGTAATGGAAAAAATACTTGTTAAAAAAGAACGCAATCCATTGAAGACCACACTGCATACAATCTATTATCTGATAGTGTTCGGATTGATTTTCTGGGGGTTCGGAGGCATAGAATACAAAGGCATAATGCAGACTGCTGCGTCCTCAATTAATGCACTGCTTGACGGATTCATCAATCCCGACCTTGCATATGCGACAAATACTACAATAGACGGATTGCCTTATGCCATCCTGGAAACCATTGCAATAGCAATCAGCGGAACTTTTGTTTCAGCAATAATATCCATTCCATTTGCGTTGCTGGCGAGTCAGAATATCGTTGGGCAGAAGGTTTCCAAGGTTGGAAAACTTATAGTTACCATGATAAGAACATTCCCTGAGCTGATACTTGCACTGATTTTCATTAGTGTTGTCGGACCGGGTGCTCCGGCAGGAATACTTGCCCTGGGAATCCATTCCATAGGAATGCTTGCGAAACTTTTCTCAGAAGCCATCGAGAGCATGGACATGGGTGTCAAGGAGGCTCTGGAATCCTGTGGCGGTAATTACTTCGAGGTGTTGTTCAGAGCTGTTTTACCCCAGGTAAGTCCTGAACTCATCAGTTACACCTTGTACAGATTCGAAATAAACATGAGGGCAGCCTCAACCCTCGGTCTTGTAGGCGCAGGAGGAATAGGTGCTCCATTGATTTTCGCAATACGGACGAGGTCATGGGAAAGAGCTGCAATTATCATAATTGTGCTTGTGGTTACTGTAACCATCATAGACCAGATATCAGGACGGATCAGAAAGAAGCTGGTGTAATGAATATACTTATTGTCAATGACGACAGCATAAATTCCTATGGTATAAGACTTCTGGCTGACAGGGCCAGGAAATATGGCGATGTTTATGTGGTGGCGCCGCACACGGAGCAAAGTGCAATAGGTCATGGGATTACGATTCATGATCCCATGAAACTCCATGAGCAGGACG
>DAINQB010000099.1:0-5165 GCA_036743175.1 Bacillota bacterium
CCTGCGGTCTGCTGAACCATGATGAAGTAAGAATAAAGGGTCGGGAGCTCTTTCTGGACCAGGAAGTAAGGGAGCATGTGGGATATGACCAATCCTGTTATTATGAAATTGATTATAACGGACCTGGTAAATTTGATATAGTTCTGGAAGCATGGGAAAACGGAAGCTATTCCCATGATGTTGGCTCTTTTCGAAGTTATCTGGGAAAGGATCTTGGAGGAATATCAATATCCCTTAAAGATGCCGGAGATACCATGGAAATGAAAACAGGCATTCATTATAAAAAGATTGGAAGCACCATAGGTGAGATTAACGTTCCAAAGAACGGTTACACCGGATATTATACAACTGGAGTTGGTACAGCTAAGACAGGGTTTCCGGATTCAGAGGATATGTACATCTTCGGGCTTATATTCCACAAATCAACTGTATATTCCCTCCCGGATGTCACTGAGGTGGCTAAGTTATCCGAATACGCTGTCCTTATGAAAATAACTCCGGTTGAATGATTTATTTCCCCGGACTTTCATAAGTACCAACCATGGCACACTCACTGTGAAAAAATGTACATGTAGTAGTGGAAATGGGAGGTATTGAAATGGAAATCACAGTAACAAGGCATGGGGAAAAGAGAATGAGAAAAAGAGTGGGCCTCAGCAAGCATTCCGTAGGCAGGATAGCTGAGATGGTCTACGAAAGAGGAGTCCGGTTCTGCGACACCAGGGGAAGGGTACACAGGTATCTTGAGGAAGTGTCAAACCGGGGAAATGACGGTAATGAATTGGTTGTTCACGGAAACAACCTGTACATCTACAGGGACAGCTGCCTTATAACCGTATGGCCGATACCGGGCAAGTTTCTGGCAAGCTGAAGGAAGGTGTTCGTATGCTTGGAGCAATCATAGGTGATATAGTCGGTTCAAGGTTCGAGTTCAACAATCACAGAAGCAAGGAATTCGAACTCTTCACGGATGAGTGTTTTGTCACGGATGACAGCATAATGACACTGGCTGTTGCAAAGGCATTGATGGAAACTGAATACTTTGTTGAGCCTGATATAAGACTTTCTGAACATGAACATAAATATCTTGGCTTGCTGAATGATAACACCATCAGGTTTATGAGGGGAATCGGAAGAAGATATCCGTGCTGCGGATATGGGGGAATGTTCAGAAGGTGGGTTCTCGGTGATGACCCGAAACCATATGGAAGTTATGGTAATGGTGCGGCTATGAGAATAAGTCCGGTTGGATATGTTGCAAGGACACATGATCAGGTGCAGCTGTTATCCGGAGTAATCACTTCAGTCACCCATGACCATATGGAGGGATTAAAAGGTGCAGAGGCTGTTGCCATGGCCGTTTACATGGCACGCAGGGGATATCTGAAGTCTGAGATATATAACAAGATAAACGAGGAGTACTATCCCATCGATTTCACAATTGATGCAATTAGGAATGAATACTCATTTGATGAAACCTGTCAGAAAACGGTACCGCAGGCAATTCGATGTTTCATCGAGTCAGAAGGGTTTGAGGATGCAATAAGGATTGCTGTATCCCTGGGAGGAGACAGTGACACGATTGCTGCAATAACCGGGAGCATTGCAGAAGCATATTACGGAATACCTGAAGACATGAAGGACAGGGCACTTTCCTATCTGGATGAGGAACTTCTGGCCATATACAATGAGTGGGAGGCTTTCATAGGTGAAGAAGAATATGTTTTCAAGCTTCTTACAAAATATATCCCATACATAATGGATGGAGATGACATAAAACATGAATTCATAAGGGAGATGTATTTCTTTGCCGGAATGAATCCTGAATACGAAATGTTTTCATACAGAGATGTTTTGGCACAAAATGGGTTTGACCCTGATAAACTTAACATTGACGATGTTAAGCTTACTGATTTAGATAAGAAAGGCACCCTTGCACTTTTGCAGTATATTGTTCGGTCAGAGCATTTTGTTGAAGGATCTTTTTCAGAATACATAAAAACGGGAATAGTTACTGAATTGCTAATGCATCTTCATGGGCTTGACAGTGCCGGCAAGGAAAGAAAGCTTGCCGAAGTAATGCTGTTTGATGATCTAAGCGAAAATTATTTCCATTACCACTTCATAGTATCAGATAAAAAAATAATAAATCATTCTAATGAGTGGTTCCGGACACTTTCAATAAACGAAAGTAAAAAGTTTCTGGCTGATTGGAAGAATCTTCAAACAGAATATTGGAACCCTCGTGAACTCCCCCCGGAAAACTATAGAAGGCTGACAAAATGGTTGCTGTATGCCAGATATGAGGGAGACAGGGGAAGTATTTACATGGGTTACAAGGAAAACCGTGACAGATGGAGTAAACTTACGGACCTGGTCGGACTTCAGGAGAACATTGAACTAAAAAAGAAGCGTAAACCGGGAGACTTGATTTTGTGCAGTGTTGTATTTGAAGATGGTGAAAAAAGATATCATTATCTGACAGAGGATGAAAGCATCAGCAAGTGGGACGAGGTAATCGTTCCTGTTGGCAGCGAAAACCGCGGGGAGCTGGCTACTGTGGAGGAAGTAGGGTATTGCAGCCCTGATGATCTTCCATATCCATTGGAGAAATTAAAATACATTATAAGGGAATGCTTTGAAAAGAAGAGTACACCGGCAGGGCAGTCAAGTATAACGCTGTACGGTAGTTCAGGTGAAAACGGAAGTACGGTTGTGTGGGCACGGATAGAGGACGGATGCCTTGAGATAGAACAGCAGGACCTTGGTCCATATATTCCTTCTGGTGAACACGAAATCTTCTATAGCTTTGATTCTGAAACCACCAAAGCTTTCTCAGAGCTAATTACCGGTCGGACTGATGATTTGGATTTTTTCCTAAAAAGATTTGCAAAGAAGTTCAAGGGTCCCTATTGGGATGATGAGCTACGGTATTTCTGCAAGCACAACGGCCTTAAGTATACAATGTTCGGTTGCTGATGCTACCGGTTAATGGCAGGGCTGTGTTGAGATTACTATCAACAATTTCAGAAATAGAAATAATAAATTAGAAAAAGCAGATAATATTGCCAAAATAGAAATTTTGATGTAATATTGACTTAACGGAGGGGAAGACATGGACACTATAGGCAGTATTATCAGAAAACTTAGGGAAGATAGTAATATTTCATCAAAGGAATTTTCAAAGATTGTTGATATCAATCAATCAACATATAGTAAGTTGGAGAATGACAGGAAGTCTATCGGCGTTGAGGAATTAAGAAAGATATGTGCTTTCTATAATATATCCGCTGATACAATTCTGGGTCTTAATGATGAGTCAGATTATGTCATCCAGTATATGACCAACAGCAAGAAGATGTCAGCTGAAGATATTTCAGAGGTAGAGAACATACTCTCAATGGTCGATGAGGCCATGGAATTGAAAAAGATGCTGAAGAGATACTGAGGGGATTTCATGCTGAATAAACTAGAAACTGAAAACATCGAAAGAAAAGCCCTTGAGCAAAGAAGAATGAAGGGCCTTGGGGAGGCAAGTCCTTTGGGAGGCAAGATTTTTGATATACTGGAGTACAATTACAACGTTCTTCTTTTCATATATCCTATAGAATCAAACAATGTATATGGTTTCACATATAAAAATGATGACATGACCCATGTATTTGTCAATTCAAAAATGAAAAGATGCCTGCAGAACTTCATTTGTGCCCATGAACTTTACCATGTCATTGATTATCAAAGCTTGTATTCCGACAAACTTATTGTCTGTGATTCCAAGGATATTTCAGAGGACATGTCAGAAAATGACATTGAACGCGAGGAGAGAAAAGCCAATTATTTTGCGGCTTCATTCTTGCTGCCATTGGAGGTTATCAAAGAACGATTCAGTGGATTACATTCGAAATACTATGATAAAACAGAGTTAATGCTGGAAATTGCAAAGGTACAGCGAACTTTCGAAGTTCCATATAAAATGATTGTAAGAAGGTTGTTTGAAGCAGGGTTGATAACAGAGGATTTATTTGGTGAGCTGGCAGTTGATGAAGGAAGGATATCGGAATACTGCGGTTATCTTGACGATGAAATATGTGAATATTTGCAATATTTAAGAACCGCTGACCATAGAAAATATAATAGTCTGAACGCGGCTAAGTCAGCTGTTGAGGTGTATTCCAAATATGGGCTGTCTTTTAGCCGGCTGGAGCAGATTCTGGGGAAATACGATAAAACTCCGCATGAGTTTGATATTGTCAATAAAATTACTGTTCCGTTGGATATTGATTTGGGCAGCTTTGTAATTGCAGACAAGGAACAAGAGGATGAGAATTGAGTCACCTGTACTATTTGATGCATCAGTGCTCATAAGATTCAAAGGACAACTTAAAATTATTCTGGGCTTCTTCAAAGAAGCTTTGATACATGAAAAAGTTTTTGATGAAATAAAGGATGAGGCCCTCGGTAAAGAGTTGAAGGTGCTGCTTGAGTCGGCTGATAATATTAGACTGGTGTATGACCTCAACATGACTGATGATATTGCAAAGGCATTGCATAAAGCTTGTGACAGGGAACTAAAAAACACATTCAATATAGATAGTAATAGAGATAAAGGGGAATACAAATCACTTCTATATGCAAAGTTCAGTAAAGTTCTGTTATTTGCTTCACAGGACACCACTGTGTGGAGTTTTCTTCAGAATTCACAGTATTTCAATGACATTGAATGCATTACCATTCAGGATATTGCTTATCTGTTGAATATTAATTCCCGGAACACTGAAAATGAAAAAGCTGCTCGGAACCTATACCGTATGTGCAGTAATACAAAAGAATTTCCATGGAACTGGTTCAAGAGATTTGTAAGGATGAGGGAAGACGTGTTGCCAAACTATATTGCATATGAAAACAATCGTATTGCAAATTATATGGGATTGGTTTCATCATATGATGATTGTTTTGGAGTAGGAAAAATAAAGTCTGACCTTGTGGCTTTGGCGAAGAAGAATTATTCCTCATGCTTAAGCTGCATTTATAGCAGGAAGGATCCGTCATACAATGATATTGCAAAACGCTGTTGTTCATATGAATTCCTTTTTGATGACGAAGATTGTAAAAAAATTTCAGAGCATTTCAGGGAGGGCATAAATTACCGGCGTCGCTGAATGTCT
>DAINQB010000100.1:0-5003 GCA_036743175.1 Bacillota bacterium
TTTGCACACGGATTTCTTGTCGTTTCGGAAGAGGCAGTCTTTTCGTATAAATGCACGGACTACTATGCCCCCGGATATGAAGGCGGCATCCGATGGGATGACCCCGACATAGGAATCGACTGGCGGCTTGATGAATACGGAATCAAGGCACCACTGCTGTCAGAAAAAGATCAAAAATTGCCTTATTTCAAAAACAACATAAAATTTTTCTGAAAAATCGCAAATAACCCCTGGGATAATTTGTGACACAAATTATCCCAGGGGTTATTTGCTAAAGTGTGCAAATTGCATACCCAGGGGCAGAATATTGTGTTAGAATAGGGATACAATTCCATTGTAGGCGTACGACAGGTTTCGGCCGGTGCGCAGCTGGTGGTCCATAGGCAGTTTACCCGAGCAAAAGGGTTTACTGCTTTTTATTTGATTTAAATATTCGGATATACCAATATATTTGAATTGGTGGTACCGATAATGTAAAATGAATGAAGAGAGATAGAAATGTCAGCTATAGGGAAGTCAGGTATGGGGTATACCGTAGAATTAGTCAAAAATAAACAGTACAGAATAAACATGACTGGGGTTGTGTGCTTTTTGCACCTTAAGCCATAAACGATAGAGCCGACAAAATCCGAATGCATCTGAAGGTGTTTCGGCCCGGGGGATGTGTGGAGAGGTTATAGTTTTTCAAGCAAGGCCATCTAACAGAAAAATCTGCAGGATGTCCCTTGGAAAAGCTATGGGTTCGAAAAGAGAGAGATGGAGAAAAGCAGATATATAACAAGGGGATTATTCATTGCAGTGATCGATGTGATCGCTGTATTCATCGCTGTTACCCTCGGCGTAATCCTGAGGCTCAATTCATTCGACATCAGTGAATATGCAGCAGGAATCATCCTGACTGCTACGATATATTCAGCGATTCTGCTCATTGCATACCTGATTACCGGACTTTACAGAAGCCTGTGGAAATTCGCATCCGTAGAAGAACTCCTCACCCTGATAATGGCCAGCCTGGTAACCATAATTATAGTATTCATACTTAATTTTGTATTGGGAAGAAGACTGCCCAACAGTACCTTTGCCATAGCATTCCTTGTGCAGGGTGCCTTGTCAGGAGGGTTTAGGTTTTCATACCGTGTGGCAAGGGTCATAAAGAACACCATGCACCACACTGGTTATCAGACGGAAAACTTAAGCCGTGTCGTAGTCATCGGCGGCAGTTATGAAGCCGTGGCAACCATCAAGAGCTACAGGGAAGGCAACAACCAGGGCCAGGTGGTTGCGGTCATTGACAGGTACAACCAGCGGGGAAGCCTGCTGAACGGAATACCCATAATGGGAACCCTGACAGACCTGGAAACCGTTATCAAGGAAACCAGGGCATCAGAGGCTGTAATAGCCAGCGAATATTTCACTGAAAACGATGTGTCATATACCCTGGATGTATGTTCAAGGACAAAATGCAGACTCCGGAAGTACAATTCCGTGGGAGAGCTCGGGGGACGCAACCACATAGTTGACATAGACCCCCTTGACCTGCTCGGAAGACCACAGGTTGTACTTGATGTCTTCAGGATCCACGAGTTTCTGAAAGGGCAGACAATACTGGTAACCGGCGGAGGGGGCTCCATAGGAAGCGAGCTTGTAAAGCAGGTGGCCGCATTTGAACCGAAGAGAATCATAATACTTGACATCTACGAGAACTGTGCCTACCTTACAAAGATAGAACTCAATGACAAATATCCCAATCTACCCATCGATGTGGAAATAGGTTCGGTCAGGGACGAAAAGAGGGTGGATGGTATATTCAACAAATACAGGCCTTCCATTGTATTCCATGCTGCAGCACACAAGCATGTACCCCTGATGGAAAAAAGCCCCGCAGAGGCACTCAAGAACAACATAATCGGAACATATACGGTCGCTCGGTATGCCGCAAGATACAATACGGCAAAGTTCGTCCTTGTATCAACGGACAAGGCAGTGAACCCTACAAATATCATGGGAGCCAGCAAGAGGGTCGCAGAACTCATAATCTCGGCCTTCGACAAGATAAACGGAACGGACTACTCAGCCGTAAGGTTCGGCAATGTACTTGGCAGCTCAGGCAGTGTTGTACCCATATTCAAGCAGCAGATCATGTCGGGGGGCCCCATCAAGGTAACCCACCCTGACATAAAAAGGTTCTTCATGACCATACCGGAGGCCTGCCAGCTTGTGATCCAGGCAGGGGCCATGGCAAAGGGCGGCGAGATATTCATACTGGACATGCAGAAACCCGTGAAGATAAAGGACCTGGCCGAGAGCATGATAATGATGTACGGCATGATCCCGGGCGTTGACATTGAGATCAAATACACGGGCCTCAGGCCGGGCGAAAAGCTGTACGAAGAGCTGATGCTGGACGACGAGGCCATGGAAACCGACCATGAAAAGATATTCGTGGCAAAGACAGCCGCCCATGACATGGAATATATCGAAGGATATATGAAGGAGATACAGTCCGCCATAGATGATTCAGCCGACCTTGACACCATAATAAAGCTGCTGCAAAAGGCAGTACCTGAGTTCATTCCGGCGGACATCAAAAGAATCAACCGGGATCTTTTCATATAGATATCAATAAACATAAAAGTGAGGGAGAACAATTGAAGGAGCTTGATATCAGGGATATTATACATATCCTCAAAAAAAGGATGTGGCTTATTGCCGCCATAACAGTACTGGCACTGCTACTTGGCACTGTATTCACTTTCTTCCTGGTGACGCCCATATACAGGGCATACACCACAATCTATGTAGGAAGGAATACGGCAGAAGGTGTTACAAGCGATTCACTTGTATACCAGGACCTGATGCTTGGGGAGGAACTTGTAAATGACTACAGGGAGCTTGCAAAGAGCCGTCAGGTGGCATCCCTTGCGGATGAAAGGATATATGAACCCGGGCTTACGACCGAAGGGATCTCTAAGATGATAGACGTACAGGCCAGGACCAACACCAGGGTCATTGAGATTTCTGCGGAACACGAAAGGCCCCAGGTGGCAACCAATGTAGCAAACACCGTTGCAGAGGTCTTCCGTGAACGTGCAAGTGTAATAATGAACATTGAGAACATACAGATAATAGACGCTGCAATAGTACCCGATGAGCCGGCAAAACCGAACAAGATGCTGAACATTACACTTTCAATACTCATAGGACTTGCAATAGGTATAGGAATAGCATTCCTGTTGGAGTTCATGGACAACAAGATCAGGACACCCGAGGATGTGGAGGAGATACTGGGCCTTCCGGTAATGGGGATTATACTGAACTTTGATAACAACAAGATGGACAGGAAGCTTGAAAAAAGGGCAGCAGGAGGTAACGGAAGATGACTGATTTGAAACGAAGCCTCATAACCCATTTCGACTCAAAGTCAAACAATGCCGAATCATACCGGGTTATAAGAACCAACATACAGTTCTCAAACGTAGACAAGAAGCTAAAAAGCATGCTGGTGACATCAGCGAGCCCCGGGGAGGGCAAGACAACAACCGTATGCAATATAGCAGTGGCATTTGCACAGGCGGGCCACAGGACGATCCTGATTGATGCAGACATGAGGAAACCAAGGGTCCACCGGATATTCAGTGAATCCAATGCAAAGGGCCTGAGCCTTGCAATCACCGACCTTGTGAACTACAGGTCAAATATCCATAGAAGTGAAATCCATAACCTTGATGTCATGTTCTCGGGGCCCATACCCCCGAATCCTGCGGAACTTCTGAACTCAAACAACTTCAAGGCACTCCTTGAACTCCTGGAAAAGGATTATGACTATATTTTCTTTGATACACCGCCCTCATCACCATTCACCGATGCAATAGTGCTTTCAACGGTGGTGGATGCCGTACTTCTGGTGATATCATCAGGCAAGGTGGAAAAGGAAGTCATAAAGTACACAATAAGCCTTTTCAGGAACGTAAATGCCAATATACTGGGGGCTATACTGAACCGACTCGACTCATCCTCAAGGACCAACTACAACTACTATTACTACAACTACCTCTACAGGTACGAATACGGCGAAAACATGTCCGAAAGAGAAAAGAAAAAGGTCAGGAAAAAGAGAAGAAAGAAATCATACTACGAATATTCACATTCATCCAACCCCGATAAACAAAAGGAATTCATGGAATTCCTGAACAAGGACGAGGAGGTTTCGGAAGAATGATGTTCACGGACATACATTCCCACATCCTCCACGGCGTGGATGATGGTCCCGAAACCATTGAGGAATCCCTGGGGATGATTGAAAAAGCAGCTGAGACCAACATAACGACCATCTATGCAACCCCCCACTGTTTTCTTTCTTCACCCCTTACCGAGGACATTTTAAAGGAGAAGACGGAGGAACTGAACAGCAAAAAGCAGCAGGACATAAGGATTGAGTACGGCTGTGAGGTGATGATAGAGGACTCACTTCCGAAGTTCATGGAGAAGAACAGATGGATGTGCCTTGGAAACAGCAATATGCTCCTTGTTGAACTGCCCATCTTCAATTACCCACTGTATGTCAATGAAGTACTCTACAGGCTGAACCTCATGGGAATAAGGCCGATACTGGCACACCCTGAAAGATATGTTTTTGCACAAAAGGACATGGATAGGTTCCTTGACGAAGTACAGGAATATGCAGATTTCCAGATAAACGCAGGCAGTATAACCGGAAGCTATGGAAAAACTGCAAAGAAGGCAGCCAGGAACCTTATAAAGAGAAATGCAGTGACATACATCGCAACTGACGCACACGACAGAAGAACCTACAACCAACTGAAAGACGCATACACCACCCTCCAGAGGTACAGGAACAAGGAAGAGGCTGACAAGATCTTTTTCTATAATCCGCTGTTGTTGAGCAATGTGTGAACTAGTGCAACTGCTCGAAAATTTCGATGAGTTAGCAATTTATAATAAAATTATTTCAAACCTGTGAGGCTTGCATACAAATTCAAGCG
>DAINQB010000101.1:0-4870 GCA_036743175.1 Bacillota bacterium
GCAAAGACCCAGGAAGGCCTGAGGGCGGCATCCGACAGCATTGTAAGCCAGATACTGAAGGACAAGATAATAAACTATGCAGATGATGCCGGATTGCAAATTACCGGGACCGGACCTTTATACAGCCCTGCAGGAAGGTTTACAGACTACAAGGCAGCCGGGGTAATGCTAAGTGATGAAGTTTACAGGCAGAACACATACAATGACGCAGAGTTCACCGTCCATCGTGACAGTCTGCAAAACGCTGCAATGGTAGTAATGAATTATCTTAAAAGGGAAGTTTACAGGGATACTTCCATTGAGTATCTAAATCTTCCATTTATTTTGGTGCTGATTCTTATGGGTATCATATTGCTTTTCAATATCATATCAGGAAGGCTGTATAAATTTAATCCGAACGCCAGATTGCTCAGGGGAACCGTTGAAGATTTCTATTTTTCAAAACCGGTCATGGGCATAAGGAGGGGCGTCAGGATCATTCTCCCGGTGCTGATAGCCTTGTTCATGCTTGTTTTTATAGCTAACCTTGATCCGGGGTTGAACATCAGCAGGGTGAACAATGAGCTTGTATCAAATTTCTCGGGATATCTTGCCCTCAAGAAGACATTGTTGTATTTTCAGGAGATTTTCAAGGTTTCATCAAAGACTGCGGGAGGTGCTGATATTGCAGGAACAATTCTGGCAGCGGCATTACGTAGCCTTGTGCTGATGCTTTCTGCCCTGGCGGCATCGATAGCAGTTGGAATCGGCAGAGGCCTGATGGAAGGATACAAATCCAGAAGCAGAAAAATGAATTCAATGGGAACTCTTATAGTTTTCTCCATTCCCGATGTACTTATTGTGCTTGCGGGGATGCTTCTGTATATTTTTGCAGCACAAAAACTGGGATTTCTGGGAGATGTTTCCATACTCAGAAAATTCATACTTCCATTTGTTACATTGTCCATTCTTCCTTCAATCTATATCTCAAGGATTACGTATATAACAGTGCAGGATGAGATAAAGCTTGAATATATAATGAATGCAAAGGCAAAGGGATTGTCAAGAAGACGTATTTTCACATCAGAACTGTTACCGGCAGTATCATTCAGAATAGTGGATTCATTGCCTGCAATCATGACAATGATGTTTTCCAATATGATTATAGTGGAGTATCTCTTCAATTACCTTGGACTCATGAACTACCTGATCTATTTCTATAACAGACAGGATATAAATGGGTTTATAATAACCGCCATTACTATGGGAATCATTTATGTCATGCTGACCTGGGGAATACAGTTCCTGGCCGGGTTCATCAACCCTCTGAAAAGGAGGCCGGGCAAATGAAAAGAGTCAATATACCTTTGATTGTAGGAACTTTGATTATTGCACTGCTGCTTGCGGTGATATTGTTTCCGGAAGCCTTTACTTCAAAAAATCCATATAACATGCGGCATCTTATATTTTCAAGGGAAAGCGGCAGCCTTGAGGTTGAAGTGGCACCCCATCCACCATCATCCGAGTTCATTCTGGGCAGTGATGATATGGGCAGGGATATATACAGTTTTATCATATATGGTACAGGCCTGACTATATTACTTGGAGTACTGATTGCAATTGGAAGGTTTTTAATAGCTGTTCCGGTGGCTCTTTCTGCGGGGTTTGGAAATGGGACCAGTAAAACAGCCATTCGGCAGTTCAATATTCTGTTTTCCGCAATTCCCGCATTATTGATAAGTGTCATTATTCTTAAGCTTGATTATCTTGCAGGGCTTGATAAGAGAGCGTCGATTTTTGCTTTTGTCACTGTGTTGTCGATTGTGGGATGGCCAAAACTCGGAGCCCTTCTAATGGAAAGAGTGGATTCCATCAATAAACAGCCTTTTATCCGCAGTGAAGTGGCAATAGGTAAAGGCAGGATAAAGATTGCACTCGAGAATGTCTTCCCGCATCTTGCCCCTGAAATGGTAGTATTGTTCTTCATGGAGATTGCCAGAGCGCTTTCAATGATCATGCAGCTTGGTATCTTCAGTGTCTTTGTGGGATTTCTTAAGATCATCAAGGACACTGAGGGTGGGGTATCCTTTTATGATATAAGCTTTGAACCTGAATGGGCCGGCATGCTGTCAACTGCAAAGAATTTATTAAGCACAGCACCATGGGCTGTGATTTTTCCTGCAATAGCCTTTTTTATAAGCGTCCTCGGGTTCAATTTGTTCGGTGAAGGCCTTAGGAATATTCTTCAGCAGAAGGATTCACTGTTCATTCCCAGGGTTCGAAAATTACTTTCATTTGATATTAAATATATCTGGAGCAGTTTCACTCGAAAAGGGAAGACTTTTGTCATTGTTCTTGCTGTATCATTGATTGTTTCTTCTTCTTTGATTATTCTAAGCGGAAGGGGAAGCACAATGGATATCTCAGGTGTTTCCCTGCCTGAAGCTGATACAGCAGTAATTGGAACAGATGAAGCAAATGCAGCCGCTAATTTCATAAGCATGAAAATGAAAGAACTTGAACTTGTTCCAATGGATTCCGAAAGTTTCATTCATACATATTCAATTCCGCCGGTAAGTCTGGTACTGGACCAAAGATTGACACTGGGAAATCATAAGGAGTATGTTGCCGGAATTGACTACACAATCCTGGATTCCCCCGACGGCAGTTATTCAGGGGAAATATTTGATGCCACCATGATGGATCTCTTCAGCATGGATGATTTTTCCAAAATGGAAGACTACTTTGTAATGATTGATAAAGCCTACTACAACGATCCTGCCATTCTCTACTTCATGAATCGTATAGAAGAAAGTGTATCGGTGGGAGGATTTATACTGGTTGCAAGAGACGGTGAACTGCAATCAAATATTTATTGTGACAGAACGGCAAAAACGGCAAGGGTTATGGTTTCCAAGGAAACAGCCAATGAAATCAAGAATATGGATAATCCCGAAATCAATATATCATTGACTACAAAACCTCTTGGCGATACCGGTATAAATATATTGGGTTTCCTGGAAGGAATGGATGAACTTCTAAAGGAAGAAGTCATTATGATCGGATTACCGTTCAATTATTCTGATGAGGAAGAAAAACAGATTTTTGGATTCGGTATACGTCTCATGGAAGAAATATGCAAAACTGATCATAACAGGCGATCCGTGTTATTCGTTTTTATGGATGGAACTGATTATGCAAAACTAAGCGGTATAAATGCACTGGAAGCAGATTATCCATACAGTGCATCAAAAACAAAAGTATTCATAAATTTACTTGATTTTAACAAGACCGCATTCGATAATCTGATATTCAGTAATCTTCAGGCTCCATTTACAAGACAGTATGCGTGGAGTCTTGGACGCCAGCTCAAATCAAACCTTGAGCAAGCCGGAATAGGAATCACAGAAGCTAAAAGTATATTCTTCGGGGATCAATACTATTTTACAGATGATCCGACATACAACACAATGTTCATGAACCGGGGCATAGCGACGATTATAATCGCCTCTGATGAAAAAGGCACAGGCAATAACAGTATTGAGGATATGGGAAGGATTTTGGTGGATACTATAAATGACAACATCTACTGAGGAACATATGAACAGTCTGTTGAAAATTTCCAATCTTGAGGTTTCCCTTGGAACCAAATACAACCCTGTAAAAATAATCAGGGGATTTGACCTGTATCTTGAAAAAGGAGAAATTGTTGGTGTGTTAGGAGAATCAGGCAGCGGTAAAACTGTTTCTTCCAGAATGATAGCAGGGCTCTTTGAAAAAGATGAAAGTTCCATGGATTCAGGTGAAATTCTGTTCAAGGGAAAGAAGCTTTCCACATTGGGTGAAAAAGAAATGAATCTGATACGAGGAAGGGAAATAGCTTATGTGTTCCAGGATCCGGCCATGTCACTTAATCCATATAAAAAGGTTGGAAAACAACTAAGGGATTTCCTGGAGACACATGGAATCGAACATGACGAGACTTTACTGATCAATACATTGAACGAGGTGGGAATCAACAGACCGGAAACTGTACTTGAAATGTTCCCCTTCCAGCTGAGTGGAGGACAGAACCAGCGTATCATGATTTGTCAGGCTATCCTGGGTAAGCCTGATCTGCTTATAGCTGACGAACCGACAAGTTCAATAGATGCAATGCTTCGGAAAAGAATCCTTGACCTTCTTAAGGTTATAAATAATAGATATGGTATGGCTATAATATTGATCACCCATGACTTCGATGTTGCCAAATATATCTGTGACAAACTTGCAATAATGTACGGAGGTCTGCTGGTTGAATTCGGACCAATGGACAGGATACTTGGCAACCCCATGCATCCATATACTGACGAACTTATAAAATGCGCATCTTCGCTGGATTCGGGAGACAGAAAGCTCTACAGCCTGGACGGCAGTCCTCTGGTTCCCTCTGATTTCAAGGACGAATGTCCGTTTTATGAAAGATGCAAGTACAGGCAGGATTCCTGCCTTGACGGAATACCAGGGATGATGGAGATACCCGGAGGCGGTACCAGATGCCCGGTATGGGCAAAAGGGAGGTTAAGTGATGTCTGAGCCAATACTTGGTGTAAAGAACCTCTCCAAGCATTTCATTATCACCAAAAACAATGTTTCGGGAAAGATGGTCATTGAAGCGGTAAAAAATATATCCTTTGATATACATGAAGGGGATTCATTTGGCTTGATCGGCGAGAGCGGGAGCGGAAAGAGCACAACAGCCAATCTTGTTCTTCGTCTTCTTGAACCAAGCAGTGGAACCATCTCAATGTTCGGTAACGATATAACGGAACTTGATGAATCGGACATGAGGAAACACCGAAAGGACATACAGATAATTTTCCAGCAATCCGGTAATAGCCTCGATCCCAAG
>DAINQB010000102.1:0-4867 GCA_036743175.1 Bacillota bacterium
ATAGGCTGCTCGAACGAGAAGCCCCCACTTCTACAAGTGGTGGGAGTATGTCACATAACAGGGTTATCCGTAATGTGGTGGCAGATTGCATGGATTTTGTCTGTAAATATGATAAGATGATTCTAAACACCTTGGAAGCAACATTTAAAAGAGGTTTATAAAATGAATAGAATACTCATTGCCGGACACAGGGGAAGCTGTGAAGATTATCCTGAAAACACTATACCTTCTTTCCATGAAGCCATCGAATGCGGTGCTGATATGATTGAAACCGATATTCATATGACCCTGGACAGGGAACTGGTACTCATCCATGATCACACTGTCGATCGAACAACCGATGGAATCGGTGCTGTCAAAGATATGAATCTTGCTGATTTAAAAAGGCTGGATGCCGGAAGCTTTAAAGGCAACGGGTTTACAGGTACCCGGATTCCTACTCTTGGTGAATTCCTGGATTCCGTTCGCAGCAACACACAACTGCTCTTCAACTTCGAGTTAAAGGACTATCCAGAGATATGCGGAACAAAATTCTGTTATGAAAGTATAGACAGAGCCATTGCCATGATACAGGAGTATCAGCTGGAAGACAGATGCGTGATTAACAGCTTCAGTGCCTTCGTGCTCGAATATGTTGATCGGGAATATCAGCACTCATTTAAATTACATGGATTCTATCCATACAAATTTATGAAAGACCAGCAAAGGGATCCATCAGAATATTTATACTGTGCCTGTATTTTTGACAAGACACCCTGCCCCAGAAAGGAATGGTTTGACGAACTTATAGAAAACGGAATCGAACCTTGGCTCGGAGCCGGTGTGAAGCTTAAGGAAGACTTCGAAACGGCCGTGCAGTACGGAGGTAGATTATTCACAACGGATAAGCCCGCAGAAGCTATCCGCATCCTAAAGGACCTCGGGCTAAGAGAGTAATATGAAAAGAAATTTTGATTTAGTCGCATTTGATCTGGATGGGACTCTGACACAGCACAAGACACAATTGGAGAAGTCCAGCAGGGAAGTGCTCGATAAGTTGGGTACACAATATAAGTTGTTGATTATCGGAGCGGGATCCTGTCGACGTATTCATCGTCAGATGGAGCATTATCCCATTGATATTATCGGTCACTATGGGATGCAATGCTCCGTTTATAACCGGGATTCCGGGGTGCTGGAAATAGTGGAAGATCACAAATCCCCAGTGAACCGGGAAGAAGTAACAGAAAAAATCACTGATCTTCGTAATACTCTTGGATACGAAAAATATCATGGTGATACAGTTGAATTCCATAATTCGGGGATGATTACATTTCCTCTGCTTGGCACACATGCACCCGGTTCTGAAAAACTGGCATTTGACCCCGCACGGGAAAAAAGAAGAAAAATCTATCCTTTCGTAAAGAAGGTTTTTCCCGGATATACAGTGTTTATAGGAGGTTCTTCATCCTTCGACATCGTTCCTTTCCCTTATAATAAGCGGTATGCGCTTGAAGCCTATTGTGTACAGCAAAACATTTCACTGAAAAGAGTGATTTATGTGGGGGATGATTTTGGAATGGGCGGCAATGATGAAGATATTTCCAAGTCAGGCATTGAGTATATAAATGTAGATGACTATCGATTACTCAGCCAATATGTAAGAGGTCTCCTCATTTAGTATACTGGATGTAAAAACCCACTTTCAAACATGAAGTGTCTATCAGAGCAGGTAACCTTCACACGACCATAATTCTTCAGGCAACAGCCCGTTGAGTATGTTTGTTAACAGAATATTCATAAATTGTACATGCACTTTTAAGAATACAACTGTAATATAAAGCTGTTGCGGAGTCACCCTTTTACAGAGAGAATTGGGACCATTTACATTTTTACACTGGAAAATTTGTATGCAGAATGGACAAAATATTGAAATGGGGTATTCAAACTGCCGTTATGTTTATATCAGGGAACAGGAATCAGTAGTAATTGTGATGGACACAGAAAAGGAAGGAAGTAATTTATCAGCATGAAAAAATGGGTTTGTACAATTTTGTTGGCAGCATTTGCTTGTATTTTATTTACAGGCTGTACTGAGGGGCTTTTTTCAGCCAAAGACTACAAAGAATATATTTTTGACAAGGATGTTATAACCATTAATATTTCCACTACTGAAGAGGACTGGCAATACCTGATGGACAATGCATTGTCAAAGCCGTATATCAATGCAGATGTTGATATAGATGGTACGGTTTTCAAAGCTGTCGGTCTGAAGACAAAGGGAAACTCAACACTGACCTCCGTTGTGAACTCAGACAGTGAGCGGTACAGTCTGAAGCTTAATTTCGACAAGTATGCAGATGGACAGGAATGCTATGGGCTGGATTCGCTTGTACTGAACAATGTCTACAGTGATCCATCATATCTAAAGGAATACTTGTCCTATGAACTGCTGGATTACATGGAGGTTCCTTCCTCTCTTCATACTTTTGCTGAAATTTATGTGAACGGGGAATACTATGGCTTCTTTATAGCAATCGAAGATGTCAAAGACAGCTATCTTCAAAGGAATTATGGCGAAGCTTACACCGGGGAAGCATACAAACCGGAATCCCTTGAAATGGCAGATGAAGCAGATATAGGTTTCGGTATAATGGATGATATCGGGAACAAATTTAATGATAATTTCGGCAGAACAGAATTTAATTTCACGAGCTTCCTGACACTTGTTGATTCGGAAAACAATGAAATACCATGGGATACTGTATTACCTGAGAATTTCAATGCAGATACCATAGCATCAGTTACTTATGGCGATGGAAGTGTGGTTGACATAGACACTATGAATTTCATGATGCTTGATTTGAACGGTATCGTTTCACTGACTGATGAGAATGGGATATCAGCAGATCTCAGCGGTTATACATTGAAACTGCCCATGAACATGCCTGGTATGGACGGGAAAGCAGGTTTTCCAGGAGAGCAGGATAATCCGTCAACCATGCAGCCCGACAACAATGGTGTAATTCCAGAGAATCCTATAGAAGGCAGGGGGGGAATGAACGGCGGCACTCTGGGGGTAGATTTGGTTTATACAGATGACAATCCGGAAAGCTATGCCAATATTTTTGACAATGCTATAACCAAAACAGATGAAGAGGATGAAACCCGCTTAATTGAAACCCTGAAGGCAATAAGCGAAGGAGAAAACCTTGGGGAATATATCGACATTGATGAGGTTCTCAGGTATACAGCGGTAAATGTTTTCCTTACAAACCTGGACAGCTACTTGTCAAACATGGGACATAATTATTGTCTCTATGATGAGGACGGACGGTTGACAATTCTCCCATGGGACTATAATCTTTCATTTGGTACTTTTGGATTAGGCAGCTCATCAGAAGCCGTGAATTACCCGATTGATACTGTTTTCAACGGAGTCGATTCAAGCAGCCGCCCTATTATCGGGGCATTGATTGAAAATCAAGAGTACCTTGAAATTTATCATAAATACTTATCACAGCTGGTCAAGTATGTCACTTCCGGGAAATTTGACGATAAAGTTGACAAGGTGGCAAATGCCATCGACAGCTATGTTAAAAACGATAAAACAGCATTTACTGATTATGATGAATTCCTGAGTGGAATAGAAGCCCTCAAAAAGTTTGCAGATCTTCGTGCTAAAAGTGTTGCAGGACAACTTGACGGAAGCATTCCATCAACAGATGAAGAACAAACCTCAGGAGAAGGACTTGTTGATGCTTCGGGATTTGAACTCAGCTTATTAGGTGGTATGGGAAACGGTGACAAAGGGGGAATGAATGGTGGATTCAACGGGAACGGTATGCCATTACCCAACGGTGGTGACATGATGCCGGGCGGAAACCAACCGACAGCTCCCGATATAAATAAAAATCCATAATTAAACTGGATCTGGAAAGAAGACAAGAGGTGAGAAAGAGTATTTATGGCTGATAATTATCTGATTGACTACTATGAAAACTACAATGAGGATGAAAGATTGAAATCCCGGTGGGGCCGTATTGAATTTCTTACAACCATGAGATATATAGATAGATATCTCAATGACGGGATGAAAGTTATTGATATCGGCGCAGGCACAGGAGTATATAGTCTGGAAATTGCCGGAAAAGGATTCAAGGTTGATGCTGTGGAACTGATACAGCATAATGTTGATGAAATAAAGAAAAAAGCAATTGATAATGAAAATGTGACTGTCAGACAGGGAAACGCACTTGATCTGTCATTTATTAAGGATGATGCATATGACATGACTTTATTGATGGGGCCAATGTACCATCTATACTCGGATACGGACAAAACCAAGGCCATATCGGAAGCTGTCAGAGTCACAAAGCAAAATGGCATTATTTTCATTTCATACTGCATAACGGATGCGTCGATAATAGATTATGGTTTTAAAAAGGGGAATATCCTTGATCTAATTGAAAAGAAAATGCTGGATACTGAGCATTTCATAACACGCTCTGAGCCATGGGATATATTTGAATTGGTCCGAAAATCAGATATTGATGAACTTATGTCTGGATTCAATACTGAGCGCCTGCACTATGTTGCCACTGATGGATTTTCAAGGCATATGAAGGAAACAATTGAGAATATGGATGAAGAAGTATTGGATATCTTTATGAAATATCACTTCGCGATATGTGAAAATGATGATATGGTCGGGATTACTCATCATAGCCTGGACATTGTAAGGAAACTTTGATGAATGAGTTAATTATTCATGCAAATAAAATGTTGAAATCAGGTGGATTTGAATATGCAATCTGTGTAACCGGCAAATAAAATCCACTGATTTGGGGGTGCGGACGTTTTCTTGGACTGATTATACAGCCATCCC
>DAINQB010000103.1:0-4533 GCA_036743175.1 Bacillota bacterium
CGTAAAACTGACTGGCTCATAAAAAGTTTGAAAATTCCTGTAATGAGTAATATAATCTAATGTAGATAGATAGGGAATGACAGATTGGGGGATTCTCATGCAGATTGACATGTATACTGCATTGCTCGGGTATATCCTTTCGACTTCATTGGCGATAATCTGTACCATCCTGGTTTTTGGTGGTAAAAAGGAAAACAGGGTAACGGGCTTGCTTGTTGCTTTGTACTCTTTTCTGCTCATCGGCGCAATACTCATGTTGTTCAGGGACAGGATTCCTGATGTTTATTCTGTCAACATCGGGAACATTTTTATACATTCTTCAATCATATTTCTGTTTGCAGCTGTATCACGGATACTGGGAAAGAAGTACAACTACACTCTGTTGATACTAAGTATAATAATAGGCAATGCTGCTATTCTGTATTATTCGGTATTTGACTTCAATCTGCAGATAAGAATTGTTATCTTCGGCTCAATCCAGGTTTTCAACCACCTGCTGCTGATACTGTATATAGCTAAAAGAAGTGTCCGGCCTGAAAAAGGTTCCGCATTATTAATGGGCTATGCCGCTCTCAGCATCCTGATAAATGCCACAAGGATAATTGCAGCCATTTTGGTTTCAGACCATAGCCTTGGTTTCATGCGCCTTCAGTATGATCCGGGTTTCGTAATCCTGGGGGGAATAAACAATGTCATTCTTCTGGCTGCCCTGCTTTCTATGATTAACAACATCAATTTTGCAGTGATTGAAAAAAGCAGCAGGGAGGCAAAGTTCTTTGCCGGGATATATGATATTTCTCCGATTCCTATACTGGTTTTGGATGGATATGACAGGATAATGAATGTCAACAGATCACTTTGTGAGCTTACAATGCAGGAATGCAAAACCCTGACAGGGTCTTCGTGGATTGAAATCTTTGTGCCCGAAACCCTGAAGCAGCATATTAAAGAAAGCATACACAGTACAGGAGGCAAAAGTGGGAGAGTATATCATAATACGCGAATTCTGATGTATGACGGCAGAAGTATTCGGGTAGAGATGATGATTGAAAGGCATTTTGATGACTTTGGTATCCTTGATTACTACTTTGTTTTTCTCCACGACCTAACTGCCATACAAAATGCACAGCAACAAATCCAAAAGGCTGAAAGACAAAAGCAGTCCATACTTATGAACATTCCTGGGTTTACATACAGATGCCTCTTTGACAGGGATTGGACCATGTTGGAACTTAGTGATGGTTTCGCCGAACTGACAGGTTATCCGGTGAACGATTTAATCTATAATAAAAGAATGTCCTTCAATGACCTGATCCTTGGGGATTTCCGTGAGGAAGTATGGAACAACTGGAATTATTGTATAAAGAAAAATATTCCATATATAGGTGAATATAAGATACGCCTGGCGGATGGAGGCAGCTGCTGGGTATGGGAACATGGCAGAATTACGGAAGATATGGAAGGCGGTATTAGGATAATAGAAGGATTCATCACGGATGTCACCAGAAGGAAGGAACTGGAGGAGGATAACCGCAGGATGGAAGCCTATCTCCGTGAACAGCAGAAAATGGAGGCCATCGGAACACTGGCTTCCGGTGTCGCCCATGAAATAAACAACCCAATAAACGGTATCATGAACTATGCCCAGCTGATCAATGAGGCCTCAGGAAATGAGGATGAAATATTTGATTACAGCAGGGAAATCATAAATGAATCGGAACGGGTGTCAAGGATTGTAAGAAGCCTGCTTCAGTTTTCCGGGAAACAGGACATGGGACCGAAGATAACGGATATAGAGGAAACCTTCATGCATACCATTGATCTATTCTGTACAATGGCGAAGAGTCATGAAATTGATGTTAAATATAGCATCGGAAGCCATCTGCCTTCCATCATGTGCGATTGCCCTAGGATGCAGCAAGTGCTTATGAGTCTTCTTCAGAACTCCATGGATTCTCTGAATGAAAAATATAAAGCTGGAAATGCAGACAAGATAATTGAGATAGAAGTCAGTACCTTTGAGGATGACGATGGCAGCTGGATGAGGATTACCATAAGTGATAATGGCAAGGGAATACCTGAACATATACAGCCATATATTTTCGAACCCTTCTTTACAACCAAGGATCGCAGCATGCATTCGGGCCTGGGTCTTTCCATAAGCTATGGAATTGTAAAGGATCATGGAGGAAGGCTGACATTTGAAACGAGGGAAAATCTTGGAACCAAATTCTTCATAGACATGCCCGTTTCTTTACACTGAATGATACAGTTGCCTGCTCATATTTTGAAACATGGACTATCCATTAAAAATGCTGTTGACAAATTGGTATAGTCAAATTAGAATTGGTATATACCAAACTGAACGGACTTTGGAATGGATATTAATTTTCTAATTGACGATAATGCCGGAAGAGCTGCCTACAGACAGATTATTTCCGGCATTACTTCGATGGTGAGGGACAACCTCATAAAGCCCGGTGACAGGCTGCCTTCCGAAAGGGAACTGGCGGATATGCTGGGTGTTTCAAGGGGTACGGTAAAGAAGGCTTATGACAAGCTGTGTACCAATGGTGTCACACAGTCAATCGAGGGAAGCGGCACATTTGTTTCAATGGGCCAGAATGTAATCAGTCCTGCCAGAAAATCTGCGGCATTCCAGGAAATGGAAGCATTGGTGAACAAACTTTCGGACCAGGGATTCTCCGATGGGGAAATTGAAACCAATTTCAGACTTGTAATGAACAAGCTTTACAACAATCCTGAGATCATCAGGATTGCAGCTGTTGATTGTTCGCCTGAGGCTTTGTTTACTTTTTTGCAGCAGCTGTCATATATTTCACAGGTCAGGGTAGACAGATATCTTCTGAACGATCTTGAAGCTGGACAGATCAGGATTGAACAATTCGAAGACTACGACCTGATTCTGACAACATCAACCCACTATACTGAAATCAGCTTAATGCTTGCAAGGTACAAGGACCGTATAATGCAGGCAGTTGTTTCCCCGGACAGACAGACAGTCATAGAGCTTGCAGGAATACCAAAGAACATGACAGCCGGGATCATGTGCATATCAAAGCGTTATCTTGCAGTAATAAGGTTATTCATGACAAGGGATGTACAGAACTCGAACATCAGGGTCATTGAATCTGACGGAGTTCCCGGAGAAGGATTCTTCGACAGACTGGATTATTTAATTCTTCCACCCGAAGACGTCATAGCCGGACATAATGTGCCGGCTATGGCGGATTTTCCTGACAGAGGTGGAAAGATCATATATTTCAACTATCAGATCGAGCGTGGTTCGCTTATGCATATTGAGGAAAGGATTTCCTCCATACTACAAAGAAAGCTTGGTGGTCCGAATGGGTGAGACAATTATTCTTGGTGTCATAGGTGCTGATGTGCATTCAGTTGGAATCAGGATACTGGATTATGCATTCACTGCTGCCGGATTCAAGGTTGTGAACCTTGGTGTCATGGTTTCACAGCAGGAATTCATAGACGCTGCAATAGAAACAAATGCCTCGGCTATACTGGTGTCGTCACTTTATGGACATGGTGAACTTGACTGCAGGGGTCTCAGGGAACGCTGCGAGGAAGCCGGCATCGGCAGGATACTGCTTTATGCCGGTGGTAATCTTGTTGTGGGCAAGACTCCTTTCGAGGTAGTCGAAAATAGGTTCCTCGCCATGGGATTTGACCGGGTTTTTCCTCCGGGAACCTCACCTGAGGAAGGAATATCGTGCCTTATGGCAGACCTTAAGAGCCGGGTCAGGAGCTGACGGAGTTTAAAATGGATGCTGTTCTTCTTGCAGACATAGGATCGACATTTACAAAGGTTTATTCCGTTGACCTTGACCATATTGAACTTATGGGCAGGGCCCAGGCCCCGACTACTGTACATACAGATGTCATGGATGGTTTTGAGAGGGCACTTTTTGAACTGAAAACCCTGACAGGTTCATTACATTTTTCAAGGAAGCTGATATGTTCCTCCGCTGCCGGTGGTCTTGAGGTGGCTGTTTCGGGACTGGTCGAATCCCTTACATTGAAGGCCGCAAAACATGCTGCCCTCGGAGCTGGCGCAAAGGTCATCCGGGGATTCCACCATGAGCTCACAAATGAAGACCTGGGATATATCAAGGAACACAATATAGATATCTTTCTTCTCGCCGGTGGTACGGATGGAGGAAACAAGGAAGTCATTATCAGCAATGCAAGGCATATTGCCGGGCTTGGGGTGAACTTTCCCGTTGTTGTTGCAGGAAACAGGAATGCTTCTGACCAGGTCACCGCAATATTGAAGAATGCCGGCATGGATGTCTTCGTTTGTCCCAATATCCTGCCGGACCTTGAAACCATGGAAACCGGACCAGTCAACAATATAATAAGGCAGATCTTCATGGACAGGATAATAAAGGCCAAGGGTATATCTGCCCTCAATGAACTTTCAGACAATGATATAGTGCCGACACCATATGCCGTACTGAAGGCATCGAAGCTTCTTTCAGAAGGAGCCGGCAGTCT
>DAINQB010000104.1:0-4416 GCA_036743175.1 Bacillota bacterium
CTGTATTGCCATGCACTGTAACCGTATCACCGTTATAATAGACTGTTCCGTCGGTGGGAACGGCTCCCCCGGTATTTGTGTTTCCATTGTATGTGACTGTATAGGTGTTTTCTGTCCACTGTGCATACAATGTAACATTGCTGCTTCCCATTGCAAAGGTGTCACCACCGTTATAGTCTGTTCCGCTGCCGTTGGATGCCGTATTCCAGCCTGTAAAGGTATAGTTGGTTTTAACAAGACTGCCTGTATTGCCAAGAACGGTTACTGTATCTGTAATGTGATATGTATTCCCATCGGAGGGAACGGATCCGCCTGTATTGGTATTGCCGTTGTAGGTTACCGAATAATCAACGGGGGCCCATTGTGCATATAGTGTTACATTGCCGCTTCCCATGGTAAAGGAATCACCACCACTATAGCTTGTTCCGCTTCCGTTGGCTGCCGTGTTCCATCCTGCAAAAGTGTAGCCTGTCTTGTAAAGACTGCCCTGATTGCCAAAAACAGTTACCGTTTCACCATTGGTGTAGGTTGAAGCATCTGTTGGAACGGAACCTCCGGTATTGGTGTTACCGTTGTATGTGACACTGTATGATGGAAGCACTGCTGCCTCGAAGTCCAGATTGTCAATGCAAAGAATCATATTGCTTCCGGTTATGGTAATGGATGTAATGTTTTGGAAATCAGTATTTACCGATAGATCCACCGTCTGTGTCACCCAGCTGTTGTTTGAAACCAATGTGACGGCGGTTCCCGAGCTGGGTGTTATGAGGATATTGGTATCTGCCAGGGCATCGATGTCAAAGCTTTTCAACCTGAAACTACTGCTGTCGGAGGCCTCTATCTTCAGTGATGCATCTGTTCCGACATTCATGTAATAGTCGGTGTCGCCATCTCCAAGCGGAGATGTATCGTCATTTGTTACAAATGTCCCTATCAAGGTTCCTCCGACTGTATATTTTATTCCGTCATTTACAAATTGGGCTCCGCTTTCGGACAGGGCATAATCGTCATCGAAATTTTCATCAGACGGAGCAATAGCAAAAGCTCTGATTGAAAGTGCTGTTATTATTATCAGAATCATCAGAACCACATACGATTTTGGGTTGAATTTCATTACCTTCATAATTACCGTCGGGTTTACTCTTTCCCGACCTCCTCCCATCCTATTTTGTGAGGGTTGAGTCTTTGGATTCCCTCACAGAACTGCCGTTGACGGTCAATGAACAAAGACCTCCGGCAAGCTGCTTGATGAACATAGCACAGACAAACTCCAATACGCTCTGCAATGTGTGTTGTTAACTTCCTTTTTATTACATGTCAATCTGAATGATTGATCATATAATCATCCAAAACCCTGATATTCGATTTATCTGTTGTTCCCGGGATACTTTCATAAATGTGTTTGCACTACCTTTTCATGCTGATATCTGAATGTCTGTTATCTACCCTGCAGCACGTTACCCCTAAGTTGTTTGTCCGGTAAGTGAACCGGATCATCCCCTTGCCATAATTATATCCCAACTGCAATAAAACACCAGTAGAATTGTAAATATTTGTTGTCAGGAGCCTTGCCGCCGGTGTGAACATTACCTGGTTGGTGGTATAATGCATGTAACGGCACTTGGTGAATTCGTGCCTGAAAGGTGATATTTACGAATGATAAAGAAATCCATTACTTGGTTTATAATTCTATCCCTATTGATTGTTTCCATGGTCTCCCTGGCACCGACGGCCGATGCTGTTTCTGACATCAGGCTTCTTGTCAATGGCAACGATATAACTTCAAAGTCAGCTCCTGTAATAGTCAACGACAGAACCCTGGTTCCTGTACGTTTTGTAGCAGAGGAACTGGGTGCTGATGTACAGTGGGACGGCGAAGCATATACCGTTACCATTACAAAAGGTGACCGGGTTATTTTCCTTACCATAGGAAGCCAGCTTGTCGAATATGACAATGGTCCTTCCTGTATTGTGAGCGATGTTGCTCCAAGGATAATAAACGACCGCACCTATGTCCCCATAAGGCTCATAAGCAATGCCTTTGGAATCGGTATTTCATGGGATGATGCAACAAGGACCGTTTCAGTGGATTCATCCAAGGTTTCCTCAGTCGAGGCATTCTATGATGCTGATATGACCTCCCTGTCCCATGGCGATGAGCTTACAGGGCCGCTGGAAATTGGCATTGCTGCAGGTGATGCCATAAGGGCCAGGACTACTGAAATCAGGCTCATGCTCCTTGAAAAAGGTACTACCAAGGGACTTGTAATAAAGAAGGCGGCAGCGGATGCCACATCCCTTTCATATTCCCCGTCACCCGATGACAACGGCGAAAAAACCCTTGCCCTTTTATTCCTTGATGAGGAAGGAAAATTGGTTGCAGGTGACGCGGTTTCGGTTTCCATAAACGTTGTTCCGGAAATTACCATAACCGGTGTTGCAAGAATGGACTTCATAAATGAATCTGCAAGCTTCGGGGTCGAGGCAAATTTCCCTGTTTACGCAGTTGAATACAAGATAACCAACATCACATCAGGCCGCACAAGGAACAGCGGCAAACGGGATCCCCTGTCCCCTTACAGCTGGACGCCTGTAATGGAGGAAAACGGTATATGCAATGTGCAGGCAACGGTATACGACAAGAGCGGCAATGCCCATCAGGGCCCACTGATGCCTGTTGTGGTATCAGTGAGCCGAAGGATTTCCATGTCCGGTGTCACCGAGGGTATGACCATAACCAAGCCCGTAAGCCTAATAGCATCACGTAACTTTGATGTAAATGAAACCACATACCTCATGCGTGATCCAAAGGCCGGTATCATCACTGAAATCGTCACGGTTCCATACGGCAGCTATGAATGGTTCCCGGGACCAGAGCTTGCAGGTGAAAAGGAACTTGCCGTAAGGGTTGAGGATACCAGGGGGCTTTACCACCAGAGTACCTTTGTAAAGGTAACTGTAAGTGATGAACCCCAATTTATTTTCAAGGGCCTGGGACCGAACCAGGTTCTGACCTCCACTGCGAATCTCTCTGTAAAGAGCAACATAGTCCCCACTTCCGTCAAATATCTTCTGACCGATCTGGACTCGGGGATTTCAAGATACATTGATGGAACAGGTGATTCCGGAACAGTAGGTTTCACTCCTTCAGGCAGTGATGACGGCAGCATGCGGATCCAGGCAGAAGTTCTTTTCAACGGGCAGAAATATACAACCCCGACCGTTGATTTCAGGGTATACCTTGGTAAAACCTACGGACCTGAGCCATTGGTCGAAAAGGACAGTTTCCTGGGCCTTGCTTCTTCAATGGCTGTAGTTTCCATGGAGGAAACCGGAATGTCTGCAGCCCTGCAGACGGCACAGGCCATACTTGAGACAGGCTGGGGCCAGAGCATACCGGTGGACAAATACAACGGAGTATTCTCACACAATATGTTCGGTATAAAGGGCGTGGGAACGAAGGGTTCTGTAATATCAAATACATGGGAAGTATACAATGGTGTTTCATTCAGGGTTGATGCCAGCTTCAGGGCTTATTACAACATAGATGAGGCATGGGCTGACCACAAGCAGTTCCTGCTTGCACAGCCCCGTTATGCTCCCTTCCGTCTTGTGATGTATGACTGCGCAGAAGGTGCCTGGGCACTGAAACGGTCAGGTTATGCGACGGACCCGCAGTACGCCATAAAACTTCTTGACCTCATAAACAGATATGACCTCTGGGAGCTGGACAAGCAGGGTTTCTGATATATCAATGACAGGATTATACAAGAATCTTCTTCATAGGCTGCACATGAAAGTTGCGGCCTTTGAAGCTGTCGCTTCTTCTAACTCCCGTTGATTTCTTATATCCAAGGGATGTGTAGAAGGGAACCGCATACAGGGATGCGGACATGGTTATGCACTTACTGCAATGTTTTTTGTTGTAATCCTCGAATTTCTGCATGAGTGCAGTACCCACACCTTTTCTATGGAAGTCCTCATGTACGAAAAGGCTGTGAAGCCTACCCGGTCTTCCTCTTAAGATACCAGCAATCCTTCCGCATGATTCTGCAACAAATACTACAGGTGCACTAATGAGCCTTGCGATAGTCTCCCGATGCTTCTCATCACTCGAACGGCAGTAATGAAAACCCCCGAGGTATTCCTTTATTTCGCTGTCATCTATGTGGGCAAGATTGTACTTCCTGTATGTATCTGAGATAAGGATACCGGCTTCAACGGAATCTTTTGGAACATATTCACGAAGGATGATTTTTTCTTCCATAGCTGGATTATATCACGTGACATACTCCCACCACTTGTAGAAGTGGGGGCTTCTCGTTCGAGCAGCCTATTGGCTGCAGCATAAGCGAGCTATTCCCGTGTGCCCCACGGTTCTATGTTTCTGCTTTTGCAGTAACAAGCGTTTTCCTT
>DAINQB010000105.1:0-4305 GCA_036743175.1 Bacillota bacterium
CTGTTTCAGGGGAGTTTCTGTTCCGATTTCGTCATCATTGATATATTCGGCAATTTTACCCACTTCGGTATCCATACCTGCGGATACAACTATTCCGCTTCCACGGCCATAGGTCACTATACTTGAGGAGAAAGCCATGTTCCTTCGGTCGCCCAGAGGCATGTTATCATCTTTCAATGCCTTTATTAGCTTCTCGACCGCAACGGATTCACCGGTCAGGGCTGACTCCTGTATCTTGAGGCTTGCACTGTGAATGAGACGAAGGTCAGCGGGAACGTAGTCTCCTGCTTCCAGCTCAACAAGGTCACCTGGCACAATATCCTCTCTTCTGATGCTTTTTACAACCCCATCTCTCACTACATTGGCATAGGGCTTTGACATGCTCATGAGTGCCTCAAGGGCTTTTTCGGCCTTGCTTTCCTGTGCGACACCAATGACTGCATTTATTATGACAATTGACAGTATGATGATTGAATCAGTAAGTTCTCCCAACAATCCTGCAATAATGGCTGCTGCCAGAAGCACAAGTACCATTACATCCTTGAACTGTAAAAGAAAACGGCCCAGAAGGGTTTTCTTTTTCTTTTCCTTCAGCATGTTCTTTCCATGCTCCCGGAGCCTTTTCTCAGCCTCAGCATCACTTAAACCGTTTTCACCGGTTTCAAGACTGCTGTAAATATCCTCGGGTTCCATAGTATGCCAGATGTTCATGACAATCCTCCATGGGATAATGTTACCAAATCAACCGCCAGCCTTCAAATATATGGGTTCAGGTCAATGAGATTCTCAATGTATATATCTGCATCGGTTTCAATGGGTATGTTGTGGGAGTTGAAGTAGCATGAAGAAATCCCGGCGTTTCTTGCAGCCAGGACATCCAGTTCACGGTCGCCAACCATGAGCATGCTTTCCCTTGGCAGGTTATATTTTTCCATGAAATATATCAGACACTGCGGTTCGGGCTTTTTGCCAAAGCCGTCCTCCCGTGTAATGATTTCAGTGAAATATCCTGAATATCCGTGGAGATCAAGGAATCTATATATGGAATTGCCGCGATTTGTATATATGAGGTTCATTCCTTTTTTGGCAATGACCTTTTCAAGCAGTAATTCAGCACCCGGGAATGGCAGGGAACCTGAAGTGTCCATCTTTTCTTCCTCAGTTACGAATTTCTCGCGAAACTCCCACATGTCAAGGGAATATTTTTCAGAAAAATGAGAATAGGTTTCTCCGAGGGATAGATGGAGGTATCTGAGGATTTCGCTTCTTTCCTCAGAGAATCCATAGGATGACAGAACCCTGATGAAAACATCCGCAACAGCAGGATATGTATCAAAAAGAGTTCCGTCAAAGTCCCATACTATATTGCTGAACATAAAAAACCTACTTTCATTTTATTTTTACTGAATATATACTATACTAAATCATGATTAAGAGGTAAAGATTTGATAAAACTACGAGATGAAAAAGTATATTTGTTCAGCGGCGACACCATAGTACCAGCCGGTGAAATCGAAAACCAGTGCTGTATAATTGATCCTTCCGCAGATTACAGGGAACGCACCATGGCATATTCCATACTGCAGGCCCACAATGTCTCGGATGACAGGAATAACCTTTCCATAAAATTTGATGCAATGGCTTCCCATGACATAACTTATGTAGGAATCATCCAGACTGCAAGAGCCAGTGGGCTTGTTGAGTTTCCGATTCCATATGCGCTTACAAACTGCCATAACAGCCTTTGTGCAGTAGGTGGAACCATAAACGAAGATGACCATTCATTCGGTTTATCAGCCGCAAAGAAATATGGTGGAATATATGTTCCGGCACATCTTGCAGTCATACACCAGTACATGCGTGAAATGATGACAGGATGCGGGAAAATGATCCTTGGCTCTGACAGTCACACAAGATATGGGGCCCTTGGAACAATGGCCATGGGAGAGGGCGGACCCGAACTCGTAAAACAACTGCTTGGCCGTACCTATGATATAAAATATCCCGAGGTATGCCTTGTGTACCTCAAGGGTGAAGCACCGCACGGAGTCGGTCCCCATGATGTAGCCCTTGCAATAATAGGCAAGGTATTCAGGCAGGGATTTGTGAAGAATATGGTCCTTGAATTTGCAGGACCCGGAGTCAGCGGACTTTCAATGGACTTCAGGAACGGCATTGATGTAATGACCACTGAGACTGCGTGCCTTAGTTCCATCTGGACGACTGATGAAAAAACCAGGGAGTATTTCAGAATCCATGGAAGGGAAGAGGATTACAAGGAACTGAAACCCGGCAATGGAGCGCTGTATGACAGACTCATTGAAGTGGATCTGTCCCTCGTAAAACCAATGATTGCGCTCCCGTTCCATCCTTCAAATACATACACTGTAAGGGAATTCATAGACAATGCTCCGGACATCCTCCGGGAAATTGAAAAAGAAACCGCAGCCATGTCGGGCAGTTTGAAATTCAGGCTTACCGATAAGGTTATTGATGGCAATGTTCATGTTGACCAGGGAATAATTGCCGGTTGCGCCGGAGGTACATATGAGAACATCCTTCAGGCGGCATCCATCCTCGAAGGCAAAAGCACAGGTGCCGGTGACTTCTCATTGAGCGTATATCCACAAAGCCAGCCTGTATATTTTGCACTGAACAATACAAGTGCAATAAATGTACTGATGAATTCAGGTGCTGTCATCAAGACTGCTTTCTGCGGTCCATGTTTTGGAGCAGGCGATGTACCGGCAAACAATGGGCTTAGTATCAGACATACGACAAGGAACTTCCAAAGCAGGGAAGGTTCAAAGCCGGGTGACGGACAGATGGCTGGAGTTGCACTTATGGATGCAAGGAGCATTGCCGCAACAGCCGCAAGGGGAGGAATCCTGACGCCTGCAGATGAAGTGGATTACAATGAACCTGCCGGCGATTATACTTTCAACGATACCATTTATAAAAACAGGGTTTACAACGGTTTCGGTGCCGGGGACGAAAGTGCCGAATTGAAATACGGACCAAACATAAAGGACTGGCCTGAGTTCGATGAGCTGTTCGATAATATGCTGCTGCAGGTCGCTTCTGTGATCGATGATGAGGTAACAACCACAGACGAATTGATTCCCTCAGGGGAAACT
The DNA here is from genome assembly GCA_036743175.1 of Bacillota bacterium. Classification (GTDB taxonomy): domain Bacteria; phylum Bacillota; class Clostridia; order DUPQ01; family DUPQ01; genus JAFGQE01. Next base: position 3,138 of record DAINQB010000105.1, read on the forward strand.
TCCTCATACAGGTCAAACCCCATGAAGCTTGCGGAGTTCACCCTAAGCAGAAAGGACCCGGGATATGTAGGCAGGGCAAAGGCCGTACTTGCAATGGAAAAACAGAGAAAGAACGGCGAACTGAGACTTTTCCAGGGGATTTCACTTGGTCACACTAAAATAGGGAGCCTTATATATGCAAATAAACCGGGGGATGGTTCAGCAAGGGAGCAGGCTGCATCATGCCAGAAGGTTCTTGGCGGACAGGCCAATATAGCCAGGGAGTATGCTACCAAGAGGTACAGGAGCAATCTGGTTAACTGGGGAATGCTTCCGTTCATAGTGAATCAGAAACCTGACATAACCGATGGAGATTATATCTTCATTGAGGGAATACGTTCAGCCATTGAAAATGGAAATGAATCAATCATTGCCAGAAACATTACAAATGATACTGAATTTGAGCTTTTGCTTCCCGGATTGACAGAAGCAGAACGACGGATAATACTTGACGGGTGCCTTATAAACAACTATAAAAACAAATGAAAGGTTTGAAATGGACGAGAAAAAGAGGGAGATGATCCTCCATGGCAGGATGGGCAGCATAATAATAAAACTCGCGTTTCCCATAATGCTGAATAATCTCATTCAAACCGTTTATAACATTACGGACACATATTTTGTAAGCAAACTCGGGGACACGGAAGTGGCGGCAACAGGGTTTGTCTGGAACCTTATATTCCTTGTCATATCCCTGGGTATGGGACTGTCCGTTGCCGGTCGTTCCATGATTTCACAATATGTCGGTGCACATGATGAGGAAAGTGCCAGGCATACGGAAGCCCAGATGTTTTCCTTCCTTTCGGTCCTTGGTCTTGTAATCAGTCTGATTTTCTATATATTGGCACCTCTCATCATCAGGCTGATGGGCGCTGATGGTGAGCTCTATGAATACTCCCTTGTATATATGAGGATAATAATGCTGGGTATGCCCTTCTCATATTTGTATTTTGCCTTCAGTTCAGCAAGGAATGCCAGGGGAGACATGGTAACGCCCATGGTAATCAGTGCGGTTTCCGTTGTACTGAACATAATTCTTGATCCAATTTGTATATATGACTGGGGATTTGGGTGGGGAGTTGCCGGTGCTGCAATTGCAACCACCTTCGCAAGGAGTGTAATAGCCATT
>DAINQB010000106.1:0-4264 GCA_036743175.1 Bacillota bacterium
TGGCCGAGGTTTGGTTCCACTTCGCTTTCAAGGCCGTTTATGAATGGTGCTGCCTTAAGATAATAGACTGTATCATCTGTCTTCACGGACATATCGCCGCCAAGTTTTGTTGAATGTCCTTCGTGCCTTTCCCCCTCATCATCTATGAAAGTATAGTCAACTGACCAGCTGTATCTGATTTCAGAAGGTCTGCCATTGTCTGCTCCACCGAATCTTCGAACCGATACCGAGGCTGATGTCCGTGTTCCAAATATAAACAAAATGATATTACCGACAGCCATGGCAATCAGTGCGACGCCCACTGCTGAAATGACAACCCTCCAGAATGCATCAGACTTTTTTTTACTTTTTGTCATAATAGTTTCTTCACACAGTCCTTGAACAGATTACCCCTTTCCTCGAAATCAGCGAACTGGTCCCAAGAAGCACATGCGGGGCTAAGAAGAACTACAGAACCCCTTTCAGCTGTTTCATATGCTGCTAAAACCGCCTCTTCAAGGGTATCCGTAACGATACACTCTATATCACAGCTGTCTGCAAACTCATCTATACGGAACCTTGTTTCGCCATAGGATATTATCAGACGTACATTGGAAAGATAATCTCTCAGTTCCTCAAAGCTATGGCCCCTGTCCATCCCACCCAGAAGAAGTACCGTAGGCTTATTGAAGGAAGACAGAGCTATCTGGGTTGATTTTATGTTTGTCGCCTTGGAATCATTATAATAGGCAACTCCATTAACGGTTCCCGAAAACTCAAGCCTGTGCTCCACTCCATTGAAATTCTTCATGACCCTTGAAATGGTCTTATTGTCTATTCCGAACTCCTTTGCAACCATTATTGCAGCCATTGTATTTTCGTAGTTATGGGAACCTTTGATTCTAATGTCTTCAAGGGCAATGACCTTTTCACCGTCATACCAGATTGCCCCTTTATGGATACAGCAGTCCGCCTGACTTCTCGAAGAAAAGTACTTCTTCATGGATCCGATGTCCCGGGTCAGCTCCATTACATCTGAATTATCTTTATTCAGTATTGCAACGTCGGATTTCGTGTGAAAATTGAATATCCTTTTCTTCATGGCAATATATCTTTCATAGGAACCATGGAAATCTATATGTGCCTCAAAGAGGTTTGTAAGCACGGCAACATCAGTCTTGAATTCACTGACATTGCTAAGCTGATGGTCTGAAACCTCCATGACAACTATATCATCGGGCTCCAATTGATCTACTATGGAACAGACAGGATAACCTATGTTTCCTGCAAGGAAAACCCTGTCCATTGCCGCTTTGAATATTTCGTAGGTGATGGTTGTGGTTGTAGTCTTACCATTGGTTCCGGTGATTCCGATTATCCTTACATCCATGGGGAAATACCTGTATGCAAGCTCCATTTCATTGATGACCGGTATATCCAGTTCATTTGCTTTTTCAACATACTTGTGATTGTTGGAGATTCCAGGATTCTTTACAATCATTGAGAACGTTTCATCAAACAAATCGTCGGGATGACTGCCCAGATGCAATTCGACCCCCAGTTCCCTCAATTCATCTACATGTTCAGGATTCTGTTCCTCTTTACCGTCATTGACCAGCACATCATATCCCCTTGACACAAGCAGTCTGGCGGCTTCATAGCCGCTCCTGGCCATACCAAGTACAAAAACCCTGTCTTTACCCATGGTTCAATCTCCCGAAAAGAATTTTACCGGATTATATTATCACAACAGTACATGGGTTTTATATATCCAATCCTGCATCAAACCAGAATTCAACACCCTCATCATGGTTGACAGCTCCATATGACTGGCCTGCAAGGGTCTGTATGGCTTTGACTATCGATAATCCAAGCCCATAGCTGTCACTGTCATTCAGACCTGAGTTGGAAGCCTTGTAGAAGCCGTCCCATATCCTCTTAAGTGCCTCTTCTTCTATATTTTCACCATGGTTGAATATTGAAATCCTTACATTTTCTTCAATAGTTTTGGTTGATATGATAATTTTCTTTCTCTCGTCGCTATACTTGGCTGCATTTGAAAAGTAATTCGCCATTATCTGTTCGACTCTCATGGCATCATGAATGCATGTACATTCTTCGCCGAGATCCAGCTGCACGTCTAGCTTCCTTTCCTTTATGAATCCGCTGTACTTCTCAATGAAGGACATCACCAGCTCATTTATTCTGATTGGTTCCCTGTTGATTTCCATTCGCCCGCTTTCAAGCCGTGAAAGATCAAGCATTTCATTTAAAAGTCTGTTCAGTTTTGTCGACTCCTCTGAAATTATTTCAAGATAGGTTTTCCGTGACTCAGCATCATTGACAAAACCTGAATTAAGTTCATCTGCATAACCCTTTATAAGGGACAGTGGTGTCCTCAGTTCATGGGATGCATTGGATATGAAGCTTCTCTGTGCAATAATATCGTTCTTCAGTTGCTGGTTTTTTTCCTTAAGTTCATCCAGGGCACCCTTCAGCTTGTCTGCAAGTAAATTGACATCATTGCTGAGTCCTTCGAGCTCATCCCCGGTAACTATCTGAAGCTGCCCGGAAAAATCAAGGTTTGACAGTTTTCCCACCTGCTCTTTTATTTCCTTTATGGGTCTGGTGAATCCCTTTGAAAAAACAAGGGCAAGCAGCACAGATACCACAAGCATGACCGCTGTGCATATTAGAAGAAGCTGGTTTGACTGCTTTATACCGGCATCCAGTGGTTCCACAGGCTGTGCAAGGAATATCGAGAAACCTGCATCATTCTGGGTGTTGCAAAGAATGAATTCGTTGTTGTTCCTCGGGTCCGTTGAATAGCCTACAAAGATGTTCTCACCTGTTTCCTTCCATTCCATGTCCTCATTGAGAGGTCTGAAGGGATCAACGGGTTTTGGTTCCCTCATTGGGGAAAAAGGCTCTGTTTCATTCTGTGTATCAGGATACTCCCTGAGACCTATATCAATGGAAGATGAAAATATAACGTTTTGGTTATGCCTTATTACAATATCGAAGGAGTTGCCTGCACTGATATTGTATACATCCTCAAGCCATACACTTCTTTCTGAACTGAAATCCACCTCTGCCAGCTGTGAAATTGACTCCGTCATGGATTTCTCGAGGGACCTGTAATAGAGAGGGCTTTGCAATAATGTATTGGCAAGCATGATAATCACTGCAAATCCGATTACCACCGCCGCCACTCCAATGAACATTCTTTTGGTTATACTCTTACTCAAATCCTAAACCTCAAACTTATATCCATAGCCACGTACCGTCTTTATATAATCACCGCATTCACCCAGCTTTGACCGGAGCCGGTTTATGTGGGTATCCACGGTACTGTCAGATCCAAGATAGTCATACCCCCACACTTTTTCCAGAAGCTGGTCCCGGCTCAGGGAAATCCTGTCGTTGTCAGCAAGCACTTTTATGAGGTCAAACTCCTTCCTGTTCAGAACCACCGGCAGACCACCTGCGTAGACCATCCTGGCATCTTCGTCTATCCTAAGGTCACCAAAGACAGTCCTTGCAGCACTTTTTTCTTCACTTCTTCTGAAAAGAACCTCGATTCTTGCTGCCAGCACTGCAGGTGAAAACGGCTTTATTATATAGTCATCTGCTCCACCTTCGAGTCCTTCAACCTGATCATAGTCCTCCCCTTTTGCAGTCAGCATTATCACAGGACAATCGGAAATTCTGCGGATTCCATGAAGGCAGGCAATCCCATCCATAACGGGCATCATTACATCGAGTATCACCATATCAGGTGCAGTGGCTGCAAAAGCCTGAAGCCCCTCTCTACCGTTCGATGCCTCGAAGACTGCATATCCCCTGTTTCCGAGCATAAGGCTTACCATTTTTCTGATTCTGTCATCATCATCGACAACCAATATTGTTTTCAAGTTTTCCTTCATTTCAATCCCCCGGGTCCAAAAGACCAATCCGGCAAGTCAATTGTAACATACAAACATATGCATATTTACGGCCTTCTGACCGGACCCGGATTGATTCCACCGGGCCGTTGCCCACCGGGACCCATACCCATCTGTTCTCCTACTACTGTAAGGATATTTGTTATGGTAAAGTTTCCAATCTCAGTACCACCATTGTACTTTCCTGCTTCATACAAACCATTGGTCTCATTGCCGTTTACATCTCCACCCACATGGATTGTATATGTCTCTCCGTTCTTCAGGTCAGGAGAAGAGAAAGCCAGCGCCTGATATTCCTTTTCAGGCTCATAGGCAAGTATCTGTTCACCATCCTCTGATTC
>DAINQB010000107.1:0-4254 GCA_036743175.1 Bacillota bacterium
CATAATGGCAGCCAATATCGAAGATATTTACAGAAAGTCGGTGAAAAAGGATGTTTGAAAGATTTCTTGATAACTATTGCAATCCGGAGCATGAGCTGTTTGATTATGTTTGCCAGAAGGCTATTGAAGGATTGGAAAAGGAAGAAAATGAGAAGAACAGTATTAACAGCCGGGCTCAATGGAAAGACAAGGCTGAATCAATCAGGAAGAGTTTCATCGAATCCATAGGGAGTCTTGATTTTGACAGATGTGACTTGAATCCCGAATACAAAGGTGACATAGACAAGGGTGAATATATTATCAGGAAGGTTATTTTCCAAAGCCTGCCCGGGTTTTATGTTACTGCCAATTTATATATTCCTAAAAATATCAAGGAACCGGTTCCCGGGATTCTTTTTTGCTGCGGACACAGCAAGCCTGCCAAGGCCGAACCGAGATACCAGCTGGCTGCAATTGAGCTGGCACTCAATGATATGGTGGTTCTTGCAGTGGATCCTCCGGGGCAGGGAGAAATAATACAAATGCCTGAAAGGCATGATATAGACTGGGGGGTTAGGGAGCACTCATATATTGGTCTGACCTGCACCCTTGCGGGAATGAACATTGCAAGGTACTTCATATGGAATCTTATGCGTGCCATCGACCTTTTGTGCTCCCTTGAGTTTGTCGATGAGACCAGAATCGGAGCAACCGGGAACTCGGGCGGTGGAACGCAGACTTCATATATTTCACTCGTTGACGAAAGAATCAAGGCGGCGGCTCCGGGATGCTACCTGAACGGCAGAAAACAGTATATGCCAAGGGGACATGCTCATGACAGTGAACAGAATATTTTCAATTGCATGAACTTTGGGCTTGATTACGGAGACTTCATCAGTTGTTTTGCTCCCAAACCATTCAGGATACTTAGCCAGCAGTATGATTTTTTCCCAATAGAAGGAACACTTTATTCACTTCAAAGGGCAAAAAAGGTTTACTCACTATATGATGCGGAAGACAAGGTTGACATTGTCATTGACAAGGAAATGCATGGCTTGTCGGATACACTGAGACACGGGACTGTTGAATTCTTCTCCAAATACCTGACAGGAACAAAACCAGCAGATGTTGATCCATACCCATACCTTGAAACTGAACAAAACCTGTTTTGCACAAAATCAGGATGTGTAATCGGAGAACTTCCCGGAGCAAGGCCTTTGGATGAAATAGTATATGATGATGCCATTGGAAAGAGGAAAATTAATGAAGACCTTGAATCCTCGATTAAAAATGTGTTTGAAATTTCAGAATTCTCAGACAGACCTTACGAGAAAAGGATAAATCCATTTGATTTTTATGGATATGAAGGAGAAAAGGTATTCTGGCTTGATAATAAGGGAATTACGAATGCTGCCATTTATTTCAAGGGCAAGGACAGTGGTTATGTTTCATATGTCCTGTTTGAGGATGGAACGGGTGAAATTGAAAGAAGAAGCGATGAGATAATCCAACTGCTGGGGAAAGGTGATGTGTTCGTACTTGATTTGTGCGGTATGGGTGCGGTAAAACCTGTTCAGATTAACAACGGGCCTTTCTACGATATGTACGGAACCATGCATAAAATATGCAACGATCTGCTGATGATGGGCAGTTCCCTCATGGAGCTTTGGATAAATGATATTCTTCTTGCGTCGACCTTAACAGACAAGAAAATCAGGTTGATTGCATACGGGAAATTGCAGCCTGCTGCCATTATATCCACATATTTAAGCAAAAAAATAGTTGAAATGATTACAGCCGACAAGGGAATTGATTTTGAAAGGATTATGAAATGCCATGCTCCATTCATTCCCGAACTGGAGGTCTTCGGATTTACCAGACACTTGAATTTAAATGAAATTTCAGCTGCCTTGAGGCATGAGGGTAAAATCTGATAGAAAAATACGGCAGGGATTGATATAATCAAAGCTGATAATTTTCGCGGGGGGAAAAATGGCTAAGTTATATTTCAGATATGCGGTTATGAATGCAGGGAAATCAACCCAGCTTCTTCAGATAGCACATGATTATGAAGTCAATAATGGAGAAAAGATACTTGCCATTAAACCGGCCAGTGATACCAAGGCTGATAATTGCATTATTGCAAGAATCGGCGGGGATATGCTGAAAAGAAAATGCAATTTCCTGATCAAAAAGCCTGAGGGATGGCTGTATGACGAAGTAAAGAAATATCCTGAAACAAAGGTTGTTCTAATAGATGAAGCCCAGTTTTTAAGCAAGGAGAATGTCTTTGACTGTGCAAGGATTGTAACTCAGCTTGGAATACCGGTCATCTGCTTTGGATTGAAATGTGATTTCAGGGGGGAACCATTTGAGGGAAGCACATATCTTTTTGCTCTTTCCCAGGACATTGAAGAAGTAACCACCAGGGCCATATGCCGAAGAAGTGAGAAACCTGTCAAGGCCACTGTCAACATGCGACTGGTCAATGGAGTACCGGTATTCAGAGGAGGACAGCTTAGCATTGAAGGCGAGAACAATGTGGTTTATGAACCGGTGTCTCTCAAGGTATTCATGGATATGTTCCTGGCTGATGGAAATAAGTATGGTCATAACGAATAGCTGTAAGTTTACATAGATAACTGATATTTTTATCAAGGGGGGAGTATTATGTTTGGAAACAGTCTTGGAAATCTTCATTTGATGTCAAATGCCAGAACAAGGTCCATATGTGCGGAGAATCCAACGGGAGAACCCGGAAAAGGAGCCATGGCTGATCCCATGGGTGCAGGCGCAGGTTCCAAACTGGGCAAGGGCTGGAAGATAAGGCCGTGTATACAGGTAAAACCCGGTGAAACTGCTGTTCTTGCCGATTACAGCGGGTCAGGGATCATCAGACATATATGGATGACGGCTGATGACAGGATGTCAAGGGCTGGTGTATTGAGGTTTTACTGGGATGGGGAAGACAAACCATCTGTGGAAGTTCCCTTTGCCGATTTCTTTGCAATGGGCCATGGTAAAAGATATGATGTCAATTCACTTCCTGTAGTAGTAAATCCAAACGGCGGAATGAACTGCTACTGGCCCATGCCTTTCAGGAAAGGGTTCAAAATTACATTTACCAATGACTATTATGAGGAAGTGCGTGGTTTCTTTTTCCAGATAACCTTTGATGAAACAGAAGTTGAAGCTGATGCGGCATATTTCCATGCACAGTGGAGACGTTCAATGACCACACGTAAATATCCTGAGCATGTGATTGTGGATGGTATAAGGGGAAAAGGACAGTATGTAGGAACATACATGGCATGGATGCAGTATTCAGATTGCTGGTGGGGTGAAGGAGAAGTCAAGTTCTATATGGATGGAGACGGCGAATATCCTACCATATGCGGAACCGGTACTGAGGACTATTTCGGAGGGGCATGGAACTTCGGTGGTGATTATAAAGAAACATTCGGACGCAATTATTCAACGCCTTTCCTGGGATTCCCGTACTCAGAAACAGGTGAGGGAAAGGTACCCAAACATAGCATGTACAGATGGCATGTAATGGATCCCATCCGTTTTGAGTCCGATTTGAAGGTAACCATGCAGGCCCTTGGATGGTGGCCGGGAGGCAAATACCAGCCACTGACGGAAGATATCGCTTCTGTTGCCTATTGGTACCAGACAGAACCTCACAATGAATTCCCATCGTTCCCCGAATTGGATGAACGCTGGCCCAGATAGGAGATCAAATGCTTCAGATAATACAAGTAGTTATAATTTTCCTGATACCCATGCTTATACTATGGTCATCAAAGAGACATAAGATAATCAGGACATTGAGCCCGATTTTAGTAGCATATGCTGTTGGAATCGTGTGGGGAAACGTTCCCGGAATACCACTTGACAGAAGTGTTTCAGATTTGCTTACCCAGGTAAGTGTTCCGATAGCAATTCCATTGATTCTATTTTCGGCAGATTTCATCAAGTGGTTGAGATCGGCGAAAAAAACAGTAATATCATTCATCCTCATGATTGCATCTGCATTTCTGGCAGCTCTTCTGGCAGCCTGGGTGTTCCGCGGGACAATAGATGAGTTTGCAAAGATTTCCGGAATGATGATAGGTGTTTACACAGGAGGAACTCCAAACCTGATGGCAGTTGGCCTGATGCTTGATGTAAAGAAGGATACCCTGGTATTGGTCAGTACCTGTGACAGTATCCTGGGCGGAGCATATTTCCTTCTCCTGATATCCGTCATCAAGCCTTTGCTGTCAAAGATAC
>DAINQB010000108.1:0-4139 GCA_036743175.1 Bacillota bacterium
TCAGAATATTTCCATCCCCACAACGGCACAACTACAGTCTGAAGAAATACTCAGCTGGTTCACTCCTTGATATGCTTGAAGCTGACAGAATTCCATTGTTTGTTGATATAGATGAAATAGGTTGGACGAACATCGATACACTATTGAACGATTACAGGAATCTCCCGGTTGTACTTTGTAACACAGGTTACAGGGCAGACAGATACATTTACCCCTTGATGAAAACCTATGAAAATCTGTATGTAGAAACCAGCCGCCTGTTGTCTCATTTTGGAATTGAAGCCCTTGCAAAGGCAGTGGGATCTGACAGGATTCTATTTGGTACCTCGCTGCCATTGTTTACCGGTTCGGGAGCTGTGTATTATATCAAAAAGCTGATGCTCCCCGATGAAGACAAGTCCCGGATTGCTTCAGGCAACCTTGAAAGACTCCTTTCGGAGGTGAGGCTATGAAAAGAAGAATAATCGACTGCCACTGCCACCTGGGTTCATACTTCAATTTCTACGTACCCGGCCATTCTCCGGAGGACATGATAAGAAGCATGGATAATACAGAAGTCGAAATGGCCTGTATAAGTCCCCATATGTCCCTTACTTCCGACATAGTCGGAGGAAATGCATTCATGCTTGAAACAGTGCAGAACCATCCCGACCGCTTCATAGGATTTTTCACTTACAATCCCCACTTCCCTGATTTAATGAAGACCGAGCTTGACAAGGCTTTCAAAATAAAAGGCGTGAAAGGTATAAAGATTCACCAGGGCACCCACGGGACCAACCTAATGAATCCTTCATACAGGTATCTCTATGACTTTGCAAACCGGTATCACCTTCCCATTTTGATTCACACATGGGATATACAGACAATAAACGAAATATCTGTACTTTCAGGTGAATATATGAATGCAACATTCATCATGGGACATTTCGGAGCTGTTCCTTCAAATATGATAAAGGCCGCCGATGTAATCAAATCAAGGAAGAACGTTGTGGGCGATACCACTGTCTCCATGATGTATGAAGGAAACATTGAGTGGCTTGTTTCAATGGTCGGAGCAGATAAAGTGCTCTACGGAACTGATATGCCATTCATCGATCCCCGTGTATGTCTTGGAAGGGTGCTTGCATCAGCTCTTTCAGATTCTGAAAGGGAAAGGCTTCTCGGACAAAACATCATCAGAATACTGGAAGGCGTAAAAGATTATGAAATCTAGGAACTATTTCTTCAATGAAGACATCCGGAATCTGCTGAGTAACAATATTGCGAACAACAAGGCTGCTTCTGAAAGAGCAGCCCGGTTTATATCCGATACAGAATACTGGCTCAGGTTGGATTACAGGGAATTATATGACCTCATGTTCTCACCAGAGCTAAAAAGGTCATGGTTCGTTCTTTCAGACGGAAGCTGTCCTGTCTGCAGGGAAAGTGTCCCTATGTACAACTGGATTCATGACAATGTGAAATTCCCCTGGAAGATGAAATGTCCACATTGCTCTGCCATGTTTCCATCCAATGACTTTGAGGCATATTACAAATCAGGACTCGATGATTCAGGCAGATTCAGCCACGAACGTGCCGACAGGACACTGCTGGTATCATCGGACGGCGGCTTCGTGATAGATGATGGAAACGGATGGTATGACAAAGACGGCAGGAGATATATGTTCATCGGAGCCTGGCTTGCTCATTCCCTATGGGATCTGGGAATAGTTTCCGGAGTGTCCCGGCTGGCTTTTTCATATGTGCTGACAGGCAACGGAGATTACGCGGTAAGGGCGGCACTTCTGCTTCATTCCATATCCAGGTTCTGGCCGGAATTTGATTTTTACACCCAGGGCATTATGTACGAACAGGAGTTCAAGTCAAAGGGATATGTAGCATATTGGGTGAATTCAAACAGGGACGTCCGTATGCTTGCAATGGCCTATGACCAGATATTTGACTATATCAAGGACCATGGCGAGTTTGAGGAAGTTCTCGGAATATCTTCCTTGAATCTCTGTCAGGATATAGAGGAAAGGATTTTCAGGGACTCCCTTAGGAATGTTGACAAAATACATACAAATCCTCCCTGGACCCCCATCACAGTTGCCATCTTAAGGACTGTCCTTGACTATGATACCTGTAAAAAGGAAATCCTCGGAGCCCTTGACGAACTCATTGAGGAAGCCACAAGAATTGACGGGATGACAGGCGAAAGCGGTCTTTCCGGTTACGCAGCCATTGGTCCAAGGGCACTTGCAGACCTTTTGTGCCTTTATTCAAACATTGATGACAGTCTGATGTATGAAATCTTCAGAAGAAATCCTGTGCTTTATAATACATACAGATTCCATATTGATACCTGGTACAATACAACCTATTACCCGGGTATAGGCGATTCATCCATATTCGCATATACTGCAAGGCTTTATGCAGGTCTTTTTTCTTCATTTACTTCACAGTTTTCACTGATGTTCAAGTCATATGAGTGGTTCGCCATGGAACTTGCAAGGTTTTACAATGAACCGGATTTTGCCCGTGCCCTTTATCACTCGAAATCCGGGGTCATTGAAGGTGCATTTAATGATGATATCTATATTGGAAATCCCGGGTCCGAAGAATCTGAATTGAGGAACCTGCTTGATTCCAATGGATACACCATCAAATGGAAGTCAGTCAACTACAATAAGTGGCGTCTTTCCGTTCTGCATACGGGTTCGGACAGAAACAAGACCATGCTGGCAATGCCATACTCCTCAGGTGCAAACCACTGTCATCATGATGCACTTAGTCTGCATCTTTTTTCAAAGGGTTTGAACATACTTGCTGATTTTGGTTATCCGCCCGTCAATTATGGCGGATGGGAAACAAAGGAAGCAAACTGGTACAAACAGCCAGCAGCCCATAATACGGTTGTCATTGACAAAAAAATGCATACGAATATCCCCCCTCATGGAGACGGTATGTTCTACAGGTATCCAGCATATGGAAATAATATATTTTTCATAGACCATGATTTCATTCATGCCACATACAATGATGCAAGGGAATATGCCGATGCCGCCCGGTTCGAGAGGTTCTCGATACTTGTGGATGTATCTGATTCCGACTGCTACTGCCTTGACATCTTCAGGGTTTCCGGAGGAACAACACATGCCCGTTTCCAAAGGAGCACCTATTCCAATCTGGAACATCCTGGGTTGATTCTTGCTCCCGGGAAGGAATATGACAGTGAAAAAACCATCATGAGAAACTTCATGACGGATTCATGCCCTGCAGAAGGTTGGTTCGCTGACTTTAATCTGGATGATGTTCACAATGTCCTGGATGTTCCAAGGGACCTGCATCTGAGATACCATCCCCATACCCCCGGAACCAGTGTAACCATCTGTGAGTCATGGGTAGATATAACCAAGATGTCCCAGATTGACGGCGAGAAGACAGGAAACCGTGAAATATGGATTCCAACACTCATTGAAGAAACAGTAGGGGGAAAAAGCCAGTTTACTGGAATACTTGAAACATATGACTCCAGGCCTTTCATAGAATCTTCAAAGAGGTTGAAATTCACTTCACAGGGAGATTTCGGTGAAGTGATTGTCATAAGGCATTCAGAGGGTATTGAGGACATAATCATACTGAATGATCCTGAATCAAAGGGCGTGATTGATGTTGAAGCACCGGAAATTTCCACGGATGCCCTTTTTGCCATCATCCGTCTGAAAAATAAGAAAATGTCTGCTTCAATAATTAAGGATGGTGCTTATATGCGCTGTAATAAGCGTCTGATAAAAAAAGGTCAGGAAGACAATATAATTTTCATCTGATATTTCAGGAAATCTTAACATTGAAAGATGAAAAAAGCCCTTCCGGGCTTTTTTATTGTTCCATGTGTTTCTGACGCTCTTCCTCAAGCATCATGTCCTTGACCTTCATCAAACGGGTGATATTTCCTCTTTCGTTCTCATCCAGCTTCATTGTTATATAACGTATTGTTTCTTCAAGCTGTGGGATCATTACATATTCAAGAGCATTGACCCTTCTTCTTGTTTTTTCTATTTCCCTTGCAAGAAGCTGGGCTGTCTTTTCCTTTTCGGCAAGGGCCATCAATACAGGAAATGCCTGCGTCAGGTTGTATACTGCTCCATCAAGTTCAC
>DAINQB010000109.1:0-4110 GCA_036743175.1 Bacillota bacterium
CTGCATTGATAACGCTGTTTCCTTGATTCGTTTTCTTATGGTCCTTCCAAAGACCAGTTGGCCCAGTTTCCCGAAATATGGTTCATACTCAAGACTCAGCACAAGTATACAGGGTTCATAATCAGTAAGCCTGTAACTGAATTGTGCATTCCTGAACGGAAAGAACCTGCCTTCACCTTTTTTTGATAGATCAAGCCTGATTTCCCTTCCTTCGTCCCACAATACAACCTTCTCATCCATTTCCATGGGGAACACCCTTCTTGTTGCACCCAGACCTGACCTTGAATCAGTGATGAATTCACATCCATTTACACCGGGCACATATTCCGGTGCCAGTGAAAGGTCACTTAGCTTTTCCCATGCTTCCTCACGGCTTATGTCCACTGCTGCAGAACCCCTTGCCTTGTACATAGCTTCCACCTCTTATTCCGTTGCCCTGTAATATGGTGATTTCTGATTTATAATCCACTTGACCAATCTTCCGAAGAGTTTTGTGAAAGGAAGATACCTTCTCATATTATTCCTGAATATTCTCTTATAATCCTCAAAGGTATATCGCTGGAAGGAAAGGTCGATCTGTGCTTTCTTCGTGTCAAGCCAGTCCAGGAAATTCTCCTTGCAGGTGAAACTCTCTTTTTTAAGGGCCGGAATGCCAATCGCTCCAAGAAGCCCATTCATGAATTCACCATATGTCAGCCTGCATCTGTCACCCCCGCCAAGGAAATAGATGTTACCGCTTTCTATTACATTAAGCTTCAGTTTCTCGGCTGCGGTTATCTGGGCAAGTCCTACATCAGAATCCAGCACCATCTCTATCCTTGAATAAAACGGGAATTCAAAACCATAAGCAAGGGTGCTGAATTTCCAGACCCCTTTCGAAGGCATGACAGCTCCAAGACGCGTTATGCAATATCTGGTGACTCCTGAAGACCTTACCTTTTCTTCTGAAATTACCTTGCTTTTTGTGTAATCATCAATGGGCTTTGGTTTTTGGTCAACCCGTACCGGCGGTTCCTGGGCCTGTGTAGGTCCCATGACCGAGCAGGATGAAGAGTGAATAAGTACTGCCTTGTCACCATCTTCCACAATTGCCTTTGCTACATTGGCAGTTCCATCGACATTTACCATATAGCAAAGCTCCCTGTTTCTGCTTGCAGGAGGTATTATTGCAGCAAGATGTATGACAGCATCCATTCCCCTGACTGCTTCTTTCACATTGCTGTATTCAACTATATCACCGAAAATTGTTTTGTTTATTCGATTGGAATATTGTTTTGCCGCCTTCACAGTTCTTCTGCTCTTTTGTTCAAATACAGTAACTTCGTGTCCCCTGGCGAGAACTTCCTCAAGTACTGCCTTGCCAATGTTACCGTACGCTCCTGTTATAAGAACCTTCATACAATCACCTCTGTTATAACTATAAAAAAAAAGATGATGCGCTGAACATCATCTCACAGTACATATCGTATCACCAATGGTGGTATTGATTACTCACCCGTTTGTATTACCCTCATTGGTTATCTTTATCTTGTGAAGAAGCTGTACCCTGTTCCTTATATCAAGTTTCCTGTAGATATTCTTTATATGGGTCTTTACCGTATTGATGGATATAAAAAGTTCGGCTGCGATTTCCTTGTTGGTTTTGCCTTGTGCCAGGGCTTCTATGATCTCCCTCTCCCTTTCACTTATGTTGTACTGGTTATAGAATTGTTCAGCATAGGTCATGAGATCATCCATCGGGGGTTCATAATTCACCGTATAGTGCTTTGTAAGGAACATGTAGACACTGACTGCAAATACTGCATATGCCAGATGGGTCGTCTTGAAGGCACTGTTTCTGAGAAACAATACATCAATGATAAAATATATAGAAACAGGAAGGAACGAAACCGCAACTCCTTTCAATAGCTGTCTGTTACCCCGGACTTCCGTTTTTCTTACGAAAATCAGTGCAAGAACTGCAGGAGCTGTAAGAAGCAGACTGCCGAATCCGAACAGTGCCGTAAGATTTCTTCCGGCTTCGTCAACCCAGCTTCCGCCTGTAAGGAAAATTATCAATATAAGGACCACAAGAAGAAGTATTATACAAATGAACCCATTGAGGAATCTGGCAAGTCTTGCATCCCTGTCGTTCAAAGGCAGAAGGAAAAGTGTGTATTTAAGCGTTAGATAAATGGCAAGGGTAATGACACAGCACATGAAAATCGTACCGAACAGAGCAAGCGGTTCACTTAGAATACCTATGGCTTCTCCATACCCCGTGGAGTTCATGTAAGTGTATAAAAAACCAATTGCAAACAGAACAGTCTGTATATAAAGTACCCCAAGAAAATGCCAGATGGTCTTATCCTTGGTCCTGTAATAAAGAATGGTACTAAGCAATGCTATGGATAGAATAACTGAAAATATTATATAATAGAGAAACTCAGAAATCAGATTTATTAGCATGGAAAACCTCCATATCAATTTTATCATAAATAAATCATTAATTCGCTGATTAAACTGTTTTATCACAATTATATGAAATACTTATGACAAAGGCGACAAATACCAACCGAAGTTGGTTTGCCGCCTATTTTACACATTGATTCAATGATATTCCGGCACCGCTTGGCAACTGGAGGTTCATTGCTCAATATATTTTGCTTCTCCATTTACAACAGACAACATTCTTGTAAATTCAAAGCCATCTGCAAGCTCTTCCCAAGATTCGGGCATCAAGTCAAATACTGCCACCGGCAATGGTTCAGACATTATACCGTCGACTGTCTTTATTGCATAGTGAACTTCGTCGCTGTTACTATAAAGAAGCAGCTGGGAAGTTGTATTCGCTGAAATCAATCCTATTCCGTAGGAAACAAAGAACCCATCATCTGATTTGTAAAAATTTGCCTGCATTACTTCACCATCAGAGGAATTGGTTTCAGCTGAAATAGTTCCTTTTTCAGGTACGTATGACATTTTGATTGAATGAGTTCCCCCATCATTGTATTCGATGTCATAGCCAAAGAAATAAGAACCTTCGTCCTCTGTAATGCTGCTTGAATACTTTCCTAATCCATTCGGAGCATCTTTGATTTCCGATACATAGGTATCACGTGAGCCATTCAGGGAATGTTCAAGAACCGCACTGTCTATGACAAGTCCGACTTGGTATAAAAACATTATATCTCCCATGATCCAGAAACTGTCCACTGAATCTGATGCATCATCCAGCCTATCTGTAGCTTCATCCAGTAAATCAGTAAATTCTTCAATGCTAAGAAAATCTTTTACCGCTGCCTGCTGGGCTTGCTGGGTTTCCTGAGGTGCTGCCGTCACTACAGGTTCCACAGTCACTTCAGGTTCCGCCGAAGGTTCATCCGTACCTCTTGCCGCAGCTTCAGACGGCTTTGCAGAAGCATCCATACCTGAAGTTTCATCACCGGTTTCGCAGGACGTAAACAACAGAAGCAATGCTACTAAAATGCTTAATAACCTAATAATACCAATTTTACTTGTCATTTATGTTTTTCTCCTTAAGTCACATGTTTTAGTTTTCCAATTTTATATCAATAATCTTTTCAGGTCAACTTAAAATTTTAGAAATCCAAAAATTATTTATGCGTGCCTCAATTGCAAAAGTAAGTGCAACCCCAGTTTTAGATTGAGTTGCATTTACTCTTGCAATGTTGCATTTACTTTTTCAATCGACCTAATTTTGAACGGATACTCCATGCAACTATGCTATAATCTAGAAAAGGAGGCAGGTATGGAACTTAAATTCTTTGATTGCAACTGCTCCATAGGCAGAACCAACATAACCCATCCCGGATCTTTTGATTCACCGGAAGTGCTTCTTGAAAAAATGAGTGAATACGGTATTTCCAATGCTTTGGTATATCATGCCGTCGCCAGGGATCATTTCCCTGCAGAAGGCAATCCAATGATTGATGATATCGCCGCAAAACATGAAAATATTCATCCTGTATGGGTCGTACTCCCCCACCACACAGGAGAATTTCCAAATCCTGCCGTTCTTGTCAACGAGATGAAAAAGCACAATGTCAGGGCTGTCAGAATATTTCCATCCCCACAACGGCACAACTACAGTCTGAAGAAATACTCAGC
>DAINQB010000110.1:0-4106 GCA_036743175.1 Bacillota bacterium
TATTGTGAGTCTGCTTTCAATGTCAATCTGCTCACCATCCTGGAACAGAAATACAAACAGACCATCCGGATCAGGTTCCAGGGCACTGTCCAGCAGAATTATGTCTGACGAGATGCTACCCGAATCACCATTGGATGTATAAAGCGGATTCTCACCACTCATAGTATTTGCCTGGAACAATGGATTGTCCCTTGTACTTGCAAGCGGTTTAAGTGTTTCATCATTCAATTCATCAGATGAAAATCTGCCGGTGAAAGCAGGAAGCAAATCCCTCAGGATGTCCTCCAGTACCAGTCTTGCCTGGCTTGTTGAATACACCCTTCCACCGGGCCTTTTCCGGTTGATCAGTGTTGCTGCACTTTCGAGGATATTCTCCCTGTTCTCGATGTAGTTCACTGATATTTCCACTGTGCTTCCATCAGGAATCTCAAATACCGGAAAGGTAGCCAGCATCTGTCCTGTAGTAGAATCATAGAACTGTTCTGTAAGCTTGAGTACGGTTACATGCCCTGAACCTGATACCTTGTAGCTCATCTCGAGGTCCCCTACTGATGGACCGTTGTCAATCATAGCCCTGGTGGTATTGCTCCGTGAGCTGTTGTGGTCATTTGCCGGAGCGGCAAACGTCAGAATTGCACTTCCATTCTTGTATTCGAACTCCTCAAGCGAAAACAACTGCCCGTCCGAAGGCATGCCTTCATCCGAAAGTACAAGACTTCTCTCCAGGGTAATGTTTCCATATTTTACCCTACCTTTCCTGAGCAGAGCAACCGTCCTGTCTGCCATCAGCTGCCTTGTTGTGGTTTCATTCCAGTTTTCACCGGATGGTGAAATGCCAAGTTCAACTGATTTCCCCGGCACAAGACCATAATCAGCACCGTAATACTCATAACCAAGGGCTCTTAATAAAAAAGCCAGCAATTGCTGGTTCTTCAGATACTGGTTGAAACCGAACAGGCCTCCGCCTATTCCTTCAGTAAGTCCGCTGTCCTCCGCCCAGGCTATGAACGGGTCATAGTACGGGTCTGTTACATCAGAGAAACTGTGTTCACCAGGATATGATGCAGCAAGTTCCTCAACTCCCAGCAATCGTGACAGAAGTACGATTACATCCTGCCTTTTGAGAGGCTGGTCAAGCAGAAGGTTTCCCTCCAGGTCACCCTTTAGAATCCCAAGCTCCCTCAGCAGTTCACCATTGCCGTTTGCCGAAACCGTATTTACCGGCAGTACTGACAATCCCAATATTAATACTAGTGTAAAAGAAATAAATCTTATAAAAACTTTCATATTGCCTCCTCCTAAAAGCTATGGGTTACTATTACCCACCAGTAATATTTAATAACACTATTTATCTTTTTGTTCCTTGATTTGCACATTATGATTTGATATATTCCTTTTAATGTGCTTTTATGTTACAATTGTATTGCACTTATATATTTCCCATTTTGTTTTAATATCCACGGAGCTGTTTGCATATGAAAGAATCAAAAGAACAAACCTCTAATTTTCCCGACTTAAGCAAAATAAATGTTTGGTTTCTGTTACCAATAGCTGTTCTTATGTCAGAACTGCTTACATTACTGTTCAGTGAAATATATTCTTTACTTTTTTTTGGAACTCACCTTCAAATGGAGTTTGTTCTTATTGGAATGTGGGACAGTGGACTTGTTTCACTGATAGCTGTAGGGTTCATAATATTCATCATGGACAGATACCATAAGCTTCGCGAAAACTATATTTCATTATATGAAGAAAACAAATCCCGTAAGGAGTTCACTGAAAAACTCAATATAAGTGAAAAAAGATATAGAGCTATCTATGAACAGGCAGCTCTTGGTATTTTCAATCTTGACAAAAACGGCAGATTTTTACAATCAAATAAACGGTTCTGTGATATGCTTGGATATACAGAAGAAGAGTTATCTAGAATGACTTATCTTGATGTCACACATGATGATGACAAGGCAATTTCTTCATCTGCTTTTGAAGCCATGTCTAATGAAATAAGGGATATACCTGCTCTTGAAAAGAGATATATAAAAAAAGACGGAAGCATATTATATGCAATTGTCTCCGGGACATTTATCAAAAACGACAATGGTGAAATTCTTTACTCAGTATCAACTGTAAATGATATCACGGAGATTGTTTCTCTTAGAAAAGAGAAGGAAAATATATCTGCAGGTCTTAGAAACCAACAGAAGCTTGAAGCCATTGGTACCCTGGCTGGTGGCGTAGCACATGAAATCAACAACCCATTGAACGGAATCATGAATTATGGTCAGCTTATTGCAGACATGTCCGAAAACAGCGATATAAGTGAATATTCCAATGAAATTATTAAGGAAACTGAAAGAATTGCAAAGATTGTGAAGAACCTCCTTGCTTTTTCGCGCCAATCCGAACAAACCATGACACCACACAACGTTCATGAAATCATAGACGAAACCCTTTCACTGGTAAGGACGATTCTTCGGAAAAGCCAGATAACCATTGACATTAAAGTGCCAAAGGATCTTCCGGCAATTAATTGCAAGACCCATCAGCTTGGTCAGGTAATCATGAATCTGGTCACCAATGCACGGGATGCATTGAATGATAAATATCCGGGATATAACAACAACAAGGTCATTTTCATAAAAGCTTCAGAAAAACAAATGCCTGCAGGCAGGTTCATAGATATTGTGGTTGAGGACCATGGAAATGGTATTCCTGAGAATATTCACGAAAGAATCTTTGACCCCTTCTTCACAACTAAAGGTCCGGACAAGGGCACCGGCTTGGGACTTTCAATTAGCTATGGAATAGTCAAGGAACATGGTGGCTACCTTGAACTGGAAACCGAAAAAGGTCGGTTCACCAGATTTCATATACTGCTGCCTGTTGCAATATAGAATCAGTAACCTTGCAAACAATTTTCTAACTGACTTCAACGGACGTACCCAATACGGCATGCTACTTTCAGAAGCTCAATGTATCTCAGTGTCTTCTCCCTGCTCATTGGTGGAATACCGCTTTCAGTCCTTGGAAAGAAACGTCCGCCTTTCCGGCCGATTTTAATGACACTTTCTATATGCTCCTTCATCTCTTCATCGGTCATTCCTGCAATCTGAGTTCCGATGCCTGCATTGAAAGTGATCCGATCCCCCCATTTTTCCTTGAACATAGCAAGGTCATTGTGGTCCGAAGGTCCTATGGGATTGATCATGTCCACACCGCACTCAATGAAATCATCCATCAGGTCCTCGATATGTCCATGGCTGTGAAGGTGAAGCCATGCTCCCCTTTCATGACATAGTGATGAAAGTTCCGTTAGCCACGGAGCAACATATTTCCTGAACATTTCCCTGGAGAACAGAAGATTCTGACCCGAGCCCAGGTCACTGCAGACAAATATTGAATCAACACCGCAGTCAAGGAGGACCTTTGCGCTTTCCAGACTGTACCTGGTGGTTTCCCTGAACAACGCCATGGCGGCATCCTCTTCCACCGCCATCCAGGTCAGGATATTCTCAAATGAAGCCACATAATAATATATTGCATGGAAAGCCCCCATTGCACACCCATCCACAAAATATCCTGCTTCCTTGTATCTCCTGATGGCCTCAGCAGCCTTTATGCTGTCAAAACGAGTAGTAAATCCCTCATCCGAGAACCTGAACCCCAGGGCTTCCTCAGGCTCATTCACGGGGTAAGCCAGTGCCTCCCTGCAAAATACCGGGTCATAACTTTCATGCCAGATTGCTCCCGTTTCATAACGGTAGGTATGATGCTTTTCATCCCTTGAAATGGTTTCTTGTTCCATGTCTATGCCTATCCATGTGGAGCCATTTCCGAAGAAACTGGTATATTCCATAAGTTTTTCAGGGCTAGACTCATAATCCTCCGGCACCAGGTCACTGAGGACTGTAACATCCATGGGGCCTTCCCGATATATGGGAATCTCGTCTATTATCTCTCCGTTCAAGACGGCTATAATCTTTTCTCTTTCTGTCATGGTCACACTCCGATTGCATTTACGAAAAATTCAGTTATTGAAGACGCATTTTCCCCTTCGTAGGAATGGGGTGAATTGGTAAGCCTGAAGCTGCAGGCATCTGATGCAT
>DAINQB010000111.1:0-1264 GCA_036743175.1 Bacillota bacterium
TTACCAAAGGCCTCCCTGCCGTTTATCTTGATGAATTCATCAGGGTCCTTGCCTTCAGGCATTTCAAGTATCTTCACATCGCAGCCAATGGATGCTATCAAATCGAGTCCTCTTATCGTTGCATTTCTGCCTGCCTGGTCCATGTCATAGGCGATTATGATCTCCGGAACAAGCTTTTTAAGCATTGATGCCTGCTTTCTTGTAAGCGCTGTTCCCAGGGATGCAACACAATTTTGAAACCCTGCCTGATGGATTGCCACACAGTCCATGTAACCCTCAACGATTATTATTTTCTCAGCCTTTGAGTTCTTTGCTATGTTAATGCCATACAGACTGCTGCTCTTGTTGTATGCAGGCGTCTCCGGGGAGTTTATATATTTTGCACCTTCGCCTGAAAGAATCCTTCCCCCGAATCCGATGACCCGGTTCCTTATATCGATGATGGGAAACATGATCCTGTTCCTGAAGCTGTCGTAATATGATGTGCTCCCCTTTTTTGCCAGCCCGGCAGTCGTTATATCCTTTTCATTGTATCCCTTGCCCTTGAGATGCTTCAGTACGGCATCCCACGAATCAGGAGCAAAGCCTATCCCAAACTTCCTGATGGTCGAGTCCTTTATCTTCCTGTTCCTAAGGTATGCCTGTGCATCGGGATTTTCCATGAGTTTTTCATGGAAGAACCTTGCCGCCTCGGTATTTATCTCCACCAGCTTTTTTATGTATCCGCTGGACTCCCGCTCCCTTGAATCATTGCTTTCCGGCAGAGTAACCGAAGCCCTGTCGGCCATCATTTTTATGGCATCAATGTATTCAACATTCTCTATCCCACTGATGAAATTCAGGACATTCCCGCCTTTTCCACAACCGAAACAGTAATAGATCTGCTTCGACGGGACTACGGAAAACGAGGGGGTCTTTTCATTATGAAATGGACACAACCCAAAATAGTCCTTGCCTTTGCGATTTATCTTCACATAGTCGGACACGACATCTACGATGTCATTCTTTTCAATGATTTCCTCTATTACTTCATCAGGATAATAATTTGCCATATAAAGTCATTCCTGTTATATTAATTCGTCACAAAATACATGATTCCTTTAATTAATTTAAACCAGAAAGCAATTTTGGGGGTAAATTTAACTTTCAGTTTATTCAAACAATCAAAAAAACTGTATATCATCATATTACGGTTCATCCGACATCAATCAAAGTGAGGCATATTATGTTGAACAGAGAACTGGTATCAAGCAAGAATTTCCAT
>DAINQB010000111.1:1364-4021 GCA_036743175.1 Bacillota bacterium
ACGATGTCATCCTGTGATTCAACCTGGCCCCTGAGCAGCATATGCTTGCCCATATATGACATCCGGGTATTTGTATTCTCCATACCCATGATGAGATTTCCCTTGATCTGTTCCTTGGTTCTGTCAAGTTCCTCCTCGGTGACTCCGTTCTTCGCCATTTCACTGACTTCATTTCTTATGCACTCCATGGCCTCATCCATTTCACCCGTTCCGGTTCCGGCATATATGTTGAAAAGCCCTGTTTCGGCATAGGTGTCGTTGGCAGCACCAATTGTGTAGACAAGACCCTTTTCCTCCCTGAGAGTCTGGAACAGCCTTGAGCTCATGCTACCGCCCAGGATGTTGCCGGCAGCCATCATTGCGTACCTTGTCGGATCGTCATAACCCATAGACTGGAATCCAATGGAAATGTATGCCTGTTCCACATCCTTGTGATATGTTCTTGTTCCAGAACTGAAAACCGGCCGGACAAATTCGCCCTGCCTGACTCCCTCACCTTTGCTGCGGCTGCCGAAATAACCTTCGACTACAGAAATCATCTCCGCTTCATCAAAGTTGCCTGCAACGGAAACAACGGTATTGCATGGGGAAAGATGGGTTCTTGAATAAATGTCTAGCATGTCCCTGCTTATATTGGTCATGGACTCCTTTGTTCCTATTATGGGATATCCCAGTGAGTTTTCAGGCCATGAATCCAATTCAAGCATTTCATGGACATAGTCCTCAGGACTGTCAGCATACATGGCCATTTCCTCAAAGATTACCTTACGCTCCCTTTCAACCATCTCTGGTTCAAGAAGGGAGTTGTGGACCATATCAGCCAGAATATCAATCGCCTTGCCAAAATGATTCTCCAGGGTCTTGCCATAGTAACATGTTGCTTCTTTGCCTGTGAACCCGTTCAGGATTCCGCCGATTCCGTCAAACTCGTCCGCTATGTCCCTGGCACTTCTTCTTTTTGTACCCTTGAACAGCATATGTTCGAGGAAATGTGATATTCCGCTGTTCTGGGCTGTTTCATACCTGGAGCCTGCCTTCAGCCACAAGCCAAGGCACACTGAACGAAGATGCGGCAATCTTTCATATACCAGTATGGTACCGTTGTTGAATTCCTTAGTTTTAATCATAGTTATCCTGACAAACAGGGTCCGGACTTGCCGGACCCATGATGTTTATTTCATTTATTCGTGGTCGCTTTTTCCATCCGGTTTCTTCAAAAGCGCCTTGCGGGAGAGATTTATTCTTCCCTGGCGGTCGACTTCTATTACCTTGACATCCATCTTGTCACCGATCTTCACAACATCCTCAACCTGGTTGACCCTTGAATGTTCAAGCTGTGAGATGTGCACAAGGCCGTCCTTGCCGGGAAGATACTCTACGAATGCACCGAAGTTCATTATCCTGACAACTGTGCAGTCCTCGAATATCATACCAGGTGTAACTTCAGTGGTGAGTGCTTCGATTATCCTTATGGCTTTTTTACCTGCTTCAAGGTCTATCGTAGCGACATATACGGTTCCGTCTTCCTCGATGTCAATCTTGACGCCGGTTTCATCGATTATCTTGTTGATGACCTTTCCGCCTGAACCGATTACATCCTTGATCTTGTCAACGTCAATCTTGACTATCATGATCTTTGGTGCATATTCAGAAAGCTCAGCACGCGGCTTGTCTATTACCTTGAGCATAACATCATCAAGTATCTGGAGCCTGCCTTTTCTTGTAAGTTCGAGGGCTTCCTTTATAACTTCCATTGAAAGTCCGTTGAGTTTTATGTCAACCTGTATGGCAGTAATACCCTTATGGGTTCCTGCAACCTTGAAATCCATGTCGCCGAAGAAATCCTCGATTCCCTGGATATCCATTATCATTGCATATTTGCTTTCATCATTGTCATCGGTGACAAGACCGGCGGATATACCGGCAACCGGTGCCTTGATGGGAACTCCTGCATCCATGAGAGCAAGGGTGCTTCCGCAGATTGAACCCTGCGAAGTTGATCCGTTTGACATCAGTACATCGGAGACCACCCTGATTGCATATGGGAATTCTTCCTTTGAAGGGATAACAGGCTCAAGGGCTTTTTCAGCCAGCTCGCCGTGTCCGATTTCCCTTCTTCCGGGACCCCTTGATGATTTTGCATCACCGACGCTATATGGCGGGAAGTTGTAATGGTGCATGTATCTGTTTTCAGTTTCAGCGTCATCCAGTCCGTCTATCTTCTGGCTGTCGCTTATTGAGCTAAGTGTTACATTGGTAAGAACCTGTGTCTGACCCCTCTGGAACAATCCTGATCCATGGGTTCTTGGCAGAACACCGACTTCGCTGTAGAGTTCCCTGATTTCATCAAGTCCTCTTCCGTCGACCCTTCTTCCTTCCTTCAATATGAGTTCGCGGACGGCTTTCTTCTCAAGCTTGTATATGACATCTGCAATTACATTTGGCATGTCAGAATATTTTTCACCGAATTCAGCCTTTATCTTTGCTGTGGTGACTGCAAGGTTTTCTTCCCTTACCCTTTTGTCAGCTGACAGCATACCGGATTTCAGTTCATCATATGCAAAGGCCTTTATTTCTGAAATTATCTCTTCAGGAATGGCGCTTGATTCATAACCGAATTTCTCCTTGCCTACTGCGGCAGCGATTTCATTTATGAA
>DAINQB010000112.1:0-3885 GCA_036743175.1 Bacillota bacterium
GCATTTTTATTGACTGTTCCCGTTTCAAGAAAACCCAGTCGGTAAAGTATCACTGTCTGTAGATCAAGAATGTTTTTTACAAGCCTATATTCCAGCACTTCCCTGTTTTCATGAGAGGCGAAAAAGTGATAGTCCTGAAGCAGGTCAAATAATTTATGAAAAAGTATATTTCTTATGTCATGTGGATTGATGCTTTTCCCAGAAATTACGGGCATAAGTTCCTTTGGGTCAGGACCTGCTACAAGTCTCCCGAATACAGATGCATCGTATGTTACAAGCAGGTGCTCGGATTTACGTAGTCTAGTTGCAGATACAAGGGTGTAATGGATATATACTGACCTGGAGATTCCCTCAGATTCCAGGCAACCTGCGATTCCATAAAGTTTTTCAGTCAGGGAATCACAGTCAGGTCTTTTACCATGATGGATTATGAAGAAATCAATATCACTCATAAGCCTTTTTACACCGTTGTATTCCCTCCAGGTAGCCTCTTCCCGGGCAAGGCTTCCTATCAGTAGAACAGAAAGTTCCCCGCCATAATCCCTTGTGACCATTTTTTCAACTTCATCGAAGTAGATATCAAGCCTTGACCCAAGGTCTTCATCATCATTGTAAAAATATTTACATGGAGGCTTTCCCCCATAATCACTCATAGTCATTCATGTCCACCCATTATGCTTGAAATCAATGTATATGCTTTCTTGTAATCATACTCATCATCAAGCCTTATATCTGAGTTCATGAGCATCAGTACTGCCTTGCCGTCATCGGAAAGACTGAAAGGCCAGAATCCGTGACCTCCTCCATATCTGCCTTTGTCAGGTCTCAGCGACTTCCCGTACCAATTATCCCTGAAAGAATATCCTTCGTGAAGAATGAATATTAGATCACCAAAGTCCGTGCTGGTCACTCCATAGTGTACTCTTTCGCTTTCAGTCATAAGATGCCCTTGACTGCATTCTTCCAGATACCTGCCTATTTGTGCAAGCAAGTGCTTATCCCCGGAGTAAACCCTCATTATTTCAGAATCACGAAAGGCAATATAAGTGCTGTTCCCCTGACGTCCGAATACCTTCTCCAATCCTATGTCAATCTTCTCATTGACCCTGGACATACCATGGTCTGACACTATTAGTATAGGTTCATGAGGCCAAAGGGAAACATAGCCTTCAATCATATCTTTGATGCTTTTTATCAAGGGTTTCATCCTGCTGTTGAATTCCTCACCCGGTCCGGTTTTATGGCCAATGTAATCCGGGAATGACAGGGCACAGAATATCTTTTTCTCATTGTTCTTCAGATGATTGTCGAACTGACCGATGACATCCCCAAGGTCCGCTGTATCGGTTTTCTCGATTACCATGGAGTAGTCCATGAACTGTCTGTTCTGCAGAAGGCGGCTGCAGTCATTGAACAAATAATCTGCATCGAACCTGAAATCCTTCCTGAACCTGAATGGAATGTTGGCAAATCCGCTCCTGCCTTTGAAGAATGTAATGCCGAGGACACGTTTTGCTATCAAAGCAGGATATTTCATTCCGTCAAGGAACTTAAGTGAACCCGCTGCCATTCTGATGGCTCTGTCAGGCTCAGGTTTTCTTGACCAATCTGTGAAAAAACCAATTTCATCGGGATACATATTGCAAAAGAGCTGCCAGTGCAGGTTGGAACTATAACCCACATCAGGCTTAAGACCGGCAATCTGAACATCACTGCCAAGGTTCATATTATAGGCATATGAAAATGACAATGCATCCATGAAGATACAAAACGGCATATGTATTCCCTTCAGTCAATCTACGACTAATATAATATTTGAATCCTTCTATAAAACCCTTTAAGCTCCGAATACTTCCTTCAGCCAGCCTATGCAAAGTTCAAACCACTTCGATATCCTTTGGTCTTCATACTCCTGTTTCCCGGCTGATGTATGACTTTTTGCAAGCGATATTCCATGTGCACCAGTCTGGAATATATGTGCTTCATAGGGTACGCCGGCCTCTCCAAGAGCTTTTAGGAAGGCAACTGTATTCCCTGCCGGAACAACCACATCATCACTGGTAGTGAACATGAATGTCGGAGGATTCAATGGAGTAACCTTGTAATCAAGCCCCGGTTTTGGTGTACACAACTTACTGCACCTTTCCTCCAGGATACAGGGATAACCCAAGATTGCTGCATCCGGTCTTATTCTCCCTAAAGTGGATATTGCCGCTGCAAGGTGACCACCTGCCGAAAAGCCGGCAACTGCAATCCTGTCGCCGTCAACCATCCATTCATCGCTTTTGTCCTTTATATATTCAAGGGCCTTTTCAGCATCTATAAGGGGAACCGGCCATACTGATTCCGGTCCGACCGTATATCTGAGTACAAATGCATGATAGCCCTCGTTCAAAAATGCCATTGCCACAGGCTCCGCCTCCCTGTCCGAACACATCCTGTATCCACCGCCTGGGAAGATCAGAACTGCCGGTCTTTTGGAAATATTGGGAAACTCTGACGACCCGTCAAGGATATAGCAGGCCAATGATGTGTTTCTTTCGGAATCCATGATAATTTTCTTGTAAATCATATTTCAACCCCCGTTTTCATATTTTAAATCGTACAAGTGAAATTCACAAAATACAATATCTTTTGGATAATATTGGATGAAAATGTACCAAGAAGCATTCTTGTACAAATATGCACTCCCGCAAAATTAATAAAATGTTAATATTTATAATCAGTTCCCTGTGCTACTATCGTATTGAGGTTCAGAATGAAAAAAGTTATACCAAGTTTGATCATAATCATAATATGTATCCTGCTTGCACTGACCGGAAGCATGCCTTTGTCCGACTTCAATGATTCACAACCAGCCCCTGAAATCAACCTGTCACCTCTTCCTGATGCAATTTATTTCAATGACCCCGATGCAATCAATCTGGTTGAACTGCAGTTTTACGGTGATTATCTTGACAATCCCGACTGGAAGGAAATATGGCCGAAGGTAATTGATGATCATTATGGAGTAAAGATCAACATTGTTTATCCCCCAAGGTACAAATATATGGATACCCTCATATCAGCTGCCGCCTCGGGTAAGCTTACAGGTATAGTTGAATTAATAGGTGAACCTTACCTTGTGGAATGGAAGGAAAAGGAACTGATTTATCCGCTTACAGATTTCCTTGCCTCCAATGATGTCTGGAATGCACTTATTCCTGATTACTGGAAGGAAGCATTTACAATTGATGATGAGGTCTGGGCGATTCCCACGGGCGGTGACGGTCAGATATCATGGTGGTTCAGATACATGAGAGGCGACTGGCTTGACAAATTCGGGTTGAACAAACCATATACCATAGATGAATTCTACCAGGCTTCCCATAACTTCACTTATGGAGATCCTGACGGAAACGGAAAGAATGATACCATTGGCTTCACCTCTTCAGGAACTTACAATCTTCTTGATATCTTCAGTGCATATGATGCAAGACTGGACCATGTCGGAAGAACTGCCCTTGCATGGAATCCCAATGAGAATATTTGGGAGGATTCACTGATTAAGCCTGAAATGGTTGAGTGTCTTAATTTCCTTAACAAATGCTATTCGGAACGTATCCTGGATCCTGATACCTTCAACGGACTTACATCTGCCCAAATGAGGGAAAGGATGTCGTCAGGTCTTTATGGGGGAACCAGTTACTGGGACGTCTGGCTCTTAAGATTTGAAAATAGTATAAAGGATATTTTCCCGGATGCATATCTGCTTTGTGTCGGAGGTCTTACTCACACCATCGACAGAAACCTGACACCCTACAGCCCGGGCTCCTATGGAAGTCCAAGGGTCATGATGAAGAACACAGCACAGCCTGAGGAAACCATCAACTGGTTTGTAAATAC
>DAINQB010000113.1:0-3845 GCA_036743175.1 Bacillota bacterium
TTCCTGAGATGAGCCTCCATTTTGAGCTTTTCATTCTCAAGCCTCAGTTCCTTTGTCATATCCCTTACAAGCACATAGAATCTGTTTTCTGTATCGGGCATGGGAACAAGATTAACCTCTACGGATAAATCAGTACCATCTTTTCTTCTGTACAGGTCTATGAATCTTTCATTGCCGGAGATTGCAACAGAGTTCAACTTTTTAAGTACACCCGAATCGTTCTCCAGAATGGCGATATCAGCTATGTTCATATTATCAAGTTCATCCTTTGTAAATCCAACAAGCCCTGAGAACTGTTCGTTTGCATCAATAATGTTCCCCATTTCGTCCAAAATACAAAGACCGCTCATTATGCTTTGGATAAGAGTTGAATAATTGTGCTCAAGGGTGGTCATCCTTGTGACATCCATTACGGTTGTTACTGTATATTTAGGTTCATCGTCCTCCCAAAGCATCGCTGCAGAAATAAGAACATGGATGATTGAACCATCCTTGTGTATATATCTTTTTTCATCATATATGACGGCATCCCGGTCACCTAACAATTGTTGCATGAATCCTTTGCTTCTAGCTATGTCATCAGGATGAGTGAAATCAGCAAATGTCATTTTCTGTAGCTCACCTTGGTCATAACCTACAATCTCGCAGAAATGCTGATTGGCATTCAATATCCGACCGTCAATCGCAGTATTACATATACCCACTGATGCATTGTCGTATATTGAATGGAATTTATTTTCGCTCTCCTTTATCCTGCTGTTGAAATCATACACATCTACTTGAAATGAAAGAAACAGGCTTATAACCAACGTCCCAAGTGGATATATGATGAGAACGGGCAGGCTGATGTTCCTCAATGTGAATACTGCAGTTTCCCACGGAAGCATCAGCATTATGAGCAGCATACCGATATGAGTGATCACTCCTATGATATAGAACTCTATAACCCTGTATTTTTTCAGTTTAATGACTTTTTTGAACCTCAGCTGCCTCCACAATAGGCCGGTGAAAGCAGAAAAAGCTATGACGGTAATGCCAACGACGGTTCCCCCGCCTCCTTCAAATATCCTGAAGGCAATCAGGATAATGCTGCCGATGATTGTGGGTATCAGCCCAAAGAACATGCCAGCAACAACTATCAGAACCGACCTGACATCAAATACAAGACCCTCCAGCAGAACAAAGGGATTCAGCATTATTCCAACACCAATCAATCCCACCATAAGCCCCTTCATGACCTTGTTGAAATAATTGACCCTGAGAGGATTATATGGAAAGATTGCAAAAAGTGAGCACAAGGCAAGAAGCAATGAAATGTTATATGTTATTTCGCCTATCATCCTGATATTCATATGAAAACCCCCATTTCATCTGAATCCCACAGTAATTATATCATCTGTGCAGAGGATATGATTACCAATCGTCAGTCTGCCCACTTTTTTGAAGTGCTTCAATTATTCTTTTTTCAGCAGCTTCATATTTTTCCATCCGTCTGAAGTCTTCCTCAGTGACAGAAGGCAGCCTGTTTAGGTCAAGATTATCCTTTAGGTCCGCCAGTTTCACAATACAGGCCGTCTTGTTTTCAAGTACCCTTGATATAAAGTCATCATACTCTTCATTTTCTCTTTTGGTAAGGGCATCCAGCACTTCAATGACATCTTCTGAGAAGCCTTCTTTACTCAGGTCATCAAAGGTGATTCCGGTATCTTCAACCACATCATGAAGGACTGCGCAAATTTTAGCTGTTTCACCCTCAACCTCGTTCATGACCCTGAGCGGATGGAGGATATAAGGGTGCCCTCCTTTATCCTTTTGTCCTTCATGCATACGGGCAGCAATGTGTATCGCTTTATCCAGCATAGATTCCCCCTTTAAAATCAAGCTGTTTCCGCCTTTTTTTCAATCAATCTTTCAAGGGCAAGTATTTCACCTGAGTCCATTCCGGAAATGACTTCGCAAATCTGCATATGTTCCTTTGAAAACTGGTCCCTGGCCTCACCTGCCCTCAGGGTTCCCAGTATTCTGTGCAATACGATGAATTCATTTTTCCCAAGCCTGTATCCTTTCATTACTATCAGCATTCCTATCAGGAATAACGCTGGCAGCAGACAGAACATCAGCTTAATGCCGTAGAAGGTAATCGGTTCTGTATTGCCGGCTGCCACAACGGCTTCGTCATATCTGACCAGGTCAAGCATCAGCCCTATTGTTCCTACGGCTATGCCTCCTGAAAGTTTCCGGAGGAAAGTTGAAACTCCTGAGTACAGGCCTTCCCTCCTTCTGCCTGTCATAAGTTCATCAACATCGGATATATCCGGCAGTATGGACCATGAGACCATGTTGCAGCCGGCTGCACCAACACCAATCAGTGCACAGGCAGCCACCACCAATATATCAGGTGTTGCTGTTGTGAATGAAAATATCAATATGTTTGCAATTATCCACACAGAGGCCGCAATGATGCCGGGAACCTTCTTTCCTGATTTCTGGGCCATCATTGAAAACAGGATTATAAAAACAAGCTGTGTCACAAGGATTGCTGACATTGCCGGTACAAAAAGGTAATCCTTTTGAATGGATACACCGAGATAAAACACAGCTACAGCCATTGTGATGTCTATTGCCATCTGTGAAAATACAAATATCAGTACGTACTTTCTGAATGACCTGTTTTTGAAAACCGATAACCAGTCCTTGATTGAAAAGACTGAGTCCGTGGCTTTCCCTGTTGTTTCCCAAGTCCCAAGGAAAACTGCTATCCATGAAAGGCCGAACAATACTCCAAAAGCAAGGGCCATTACAAGGTAACCAGTCTGCTGGTTTTCGAAACCTCCTGTGATTATCCCCGGAAGAATACCACATATTATGGCAGCCCCTGCGGAAAAGCTGAGCCTTGTCCCGGTGAAGGCACTTCTTTTGTTATAGTCACTGGTCATGTCCGCAAGTATTGCGTTGTATGGCACCATGACCACGGTGAAGGCAGTTGAGAAGAACATGAAGGCAAACATGTAGTAGACTATTTTGGCGGCCTCTGAGACAATGCCGAAGGAACTCCAGAGCATCGTCCAGGACAGGAATACCAGCAAGGAACCGATCAGGAAATATGGTCTTCGTCTGCCCCATTTCGATCTGGTCCTGTCTGAAATAATACCCATCAGCGGGTCGGTCACCGCATCCCATGCCTTACCCGTGAAAATTATTATTCCGGCCCATGTTCCGGATAATCCTTCCACCTTCGTAAGGAAGACCAGGAACAAAAGTCCCACGATCAAAAAGGCTCCGCCCCCGTAAATGTCCCCGCTTGCATATGCCAGCCTGCCTGCCAGTTCACTGCGTTTCTTCATAATGTTTAAATTCCTCATAAAATTTATCTCTGATAAGCCTGAGGGCCAGAACCCATTTCATCATGACTGGCTTATCATCGAATATGAATCTGCTTATAAGTCCGCCATCTGCGATTTCTATGTATTCACCGGCGGCGTATGGCATCATCTGAATATTGGTCATCGGAAATTCCAAAACTGTGTCTTTGCCATCAACACTGCCTGTATAGGTAACGGCATCCCTGGTCATCGTGAGTACTCCCCTGCCCTTTGGCTGATAACCGAAATGTCCTGGATCATTGTACCTTAGCTCTGTTGCAGCCTCCATGCAAAATGCCGGATTGCTGATTTCCTTGAACAGGCAGTCAATCTGATAATCAAACCATTTATCAATGCCGTCGAATAATACAGTCTTTGAATCTGCAGGTTCAAACAACAGGTATTTGTTCATTATTACGGTATTGCCGCATTCCCTGCAGGTCAATCTGTTATCTTCAGAATACAGACTGAACTCACTTTCAC
>DAINQB010000114.1:0-3816 GCA_036743175.1 Bacillota bacterium
TGTCCTTTGTAAATATATTGACAAGAAGCTCAGTGGATACCATGGCTTCCATCATTATTCCCTTGGCGATGGTTTCTCCAAGCTTTGTCTCTTTTTCAATTACAATTATGGCACCTGTATAGTTTTCGGAAAGAATTTCACATGCATTGACCACATCCTGAATGACGGATTTTATCTTAAGTTCATTCTCATTGCTTCCTGTAGAAAAGATTCCGCGAAGTCCGCTTGTTCCAAGTCTTTCCAGGGCCTTTCTTATTTCAGGCTGGAAAATGACGACAATTGCCAGGAATGCAAATGCAATCATGTTGCTCAGCATGAATGAAATCATGCGAAGTTCCAGGATATTGCTTACTATGGCAAGAAGAAGTATAAGACCGATTCCCTTGATCAGACCCCAGGCCCTTGTTTCATAGAAAAGTTGGATGGCCTTGTAAATAATGTATGAAACCACCGCTATATCTATGATTATGCCGAGGATGCTCCAGAATCCTGAAACATCCAGGACAAAGAACTTCAATTGTTCGGCTATGTCAAATCCTTCCAGAAATCCCATCAATTCACCTGCATCAAACCATAGGGAAACTCAATCCCTTTTTTTTCATTATACATATGCAATTGTCAAAAAGTAACCAAAATCATTCAATTGTAATGAATCTGAAACAAAATTTATACAATATCAACTGCAAATACACAGTCAACCGAATGTATACAATATAAGAATGAGAAAAGTTGAAAGTAAAAAGGTCGCAGCCACCACAATTGCAGCTATCTTGATTATAAGTTTTCTCCGTTTGCTCACAGCACTCTCCCACACTGGTAAAATGGTGCGGGCGAAGGGATTTGAACCCCCACACCTTGCGGCACTAGATCCTAAATCTAGCGCGTCTGCCAGTTCCGCCACGCCCGCACAACATAGGAATTATAATTTAGTCTCCCTCCGCTGTCAACACAGCTGAAATAATCACCTCTCAGGAAAATATCTACCTCTCAGGAAAATATTTTCCTGAGAGGTGATTATTGGTTTTATGCAATGGTTGAATATTTAGGGGAATGAATATATCATTGAATCAAATATTTTATGAAGGTGGATATATATGAAACTTGATGAAGCTATCGGTAAGTTCAAAGAGCTGAACGGCAGACTGCATGCCTACCAGCACGCAATGGGAATGCTTTCGTATGATGGACAGACTGGTGCTCCCCCGAAAAGTTATGAAGGCAGAGGTATGTCACTTTCCATTCTTTCAGGCGAGATATACAAGAATTTTATAAATGACGAGACCAATGAGCTGATTGATTTCCTTTTGGAGAACAAGGACGGTCTTGATGATGTGGTAAGAAGGATGGCAGAGGAAGCGCGTGAAGAATATGACCAGACATCAAAGATTCCCATGCAGGAATTCATGGAATTCATGAAACTTCAGAACGAAGCAAGTCATGTCTGGCATTCGGCAAAAACCGGCAATGATTTCAAAAGCTTTGAGCCCTATCTTGGAAAACTGGTTGAGACAAGGAAAAGATTTGCAAACTACAGGAATCCCTCCATTGACCCCTATAACCTTTATCTTGATGACTTTGAAAAAGGGTACACAATGGAGGACTATGACAGATTCTTTGATACCCTGAGGGATCGGCTTGTTCCGCTAATCAAGGATGCAATTCCCCGTTTCGCCGGCACCAGGGTGGATTTCACTACAAGGAAATATCCCGTTGATGCACAGAAGAAACTGGGTGAATATGTACTTGATGTCATGCTCCTGGACAAGGAAAGGTATTCCACGGCGGAATCCGAACACCCATTCACAATGGGCCTCAACAAGAATGATGTCAGATTCACCACCCACTTCTATGAAACACTTCCCTTCTCAGCCCTTTACAGCACCATACATGAAGCTGGTCATGCCACATACGAACTGAACACCGCTGATGAACTGATGTTCACCGGGCTGGATGACGGAGCTTCACTTGGTTTTCATGAATCCCAGTCAAGGTTCTACGAAAATATAGTAGGCCGCTCCGCAGAATTCATAGAATTTTTGTATCCCAAAATGAGGGAACTGTTCCCGGACCAGCTTCGTGATGTAAGTGCATCTGAACTATACATGGCTGTGAACAAACCCGAGGCTACCCTGATCAGGACGGAAGCTGATGAACTTACATACAGCCTGCATGTAATGGTAAGGTATGAAATAGAAAGAATGCTGTTCAGCGGGGATGCCAGGGTCAGCGACCTTCCGGGAATCTGGAATGAAAAATACAGGCAATACCTTGGAATCACCCCGCCTGACGATACCCGCGGTGTCCTGCAGGATGTGCACTGGTCTGAAGGTATGTTCGGTTACTTCCCCACCTATGCCCTTGGAAGTGCGCTTTCTTCGCAGCTGACTGCAGCCATGGGCAAAAAAATCGATTACAAAGGAGACATAGCAAAGGGAGATCTTTCCAGGATAAATGCATGGATGACAGAAAATGTGCACAAGCACGGTAAATTGCTGAAGCCAAAGGAGATTGTGCGATTCGCCTGTGATGAGGATTTTGATGCAGGTTACTACTGCGATTATCTGCTTAAAAAATTCTCACGATAATCTCATCAACGGACCTTTTGGGGACATGGAGTACTCCTTCTGAATCAAGATAGTACTTTATGTCCCCTTTTGATTCTTCGGAGATACTTTTCTGGGCAGGATATCCGACTGCCACTGCTGATATGAGCTTCATATCTTCCGGTATACCGGTCATGGCTGAAATTTCATCATAGTCAATTGCTCCGAGCCAGCATGTTCCAAGGCCCATTGAGTGGGCTGCAATCTGGATATTGCCTATTGCTGCCCCGGCATCGAGTTCATATCCGCTCTTCCTTAGGTTCAGATCACCCAGCACCAGTATGAACGCATAAGGACGTTCCGCGAACGAAGGAGAACCGCTTCCCTTCAGATATCCCGCCCATCTCGTATGAGGGAATATCTCGTCGGCCTTGTCCCCGGAAGCAATTATGTATTTTAATGGTTGTACATTCATTCCACTGGCAGCCAGACTTGCGTATCTGACCAGTCTCTTCAGTACATCCATCTCAACTGCCTGTCCTGTAAACTTTCTTATTGACCTGCGTCCCTCTATGGCATTTATGCAATCCATGACAATTCCTCCCGCCTTTTTCTACTATTATTATACCAAAGATGTCCATAATACCCGGAAAATAACTTTTTCCTTAAACCTTCGGATAAAATGTGCTATCATGTCAATTATTGAATTTCAGTAACACCAAATTCTGAAGCAGGAGGACATCGTGGATAACAAATACTTTCTGTCGCCAGCTGAGATTGCTGAGGCAACCGTAGCAGGTGGGGTCAAAAAAACATCACTGACAGTCGTAAAAATGATTATGCTGGGCTTGCTTGCAGGAGCATTCATAGCCTTTGCCAGCGAAGGATCCAATTATGCTGCCTTCAATCTCTGGGCCAATCCTGCAACCTATGGCCTTGGCAAGACCCTTGCCGGAGCAATCTTCGGAACAGGACTGATGCTTGTCATTGTAGCCGGAGCTGAACTGTTCACAGGCAACAACCTGATTTTCATGTCTGTATTGTCCAAAAAGGTAAAAGTGTCCGGCATGCTCAAGAACTGGCTCTTTGTATATATCGGCAACTTCATCGGATCAATACTTATCGCATACCTGATAGTAAAATCAGGGCAGCTCAATGCCAGCGGGAACCTGCTTGCAGCGACAACTATAAAAATAGCGTCCTACAAAGTAAGTCTTACATTTTCCCAGGGACTGATACTGGGGATTCTCTGCAACTGGCTTGTATGCCTTGC
>DAINQB010000115.1:0-3761 GCA_036743175.1 Bacillota bacterium
AATGTGGATGCAGTGCTGACCACACGTGAACTTGCAAAGATGATCAAGGAAGCCGGAATAGAGTTCACAGAACTTGAGAATGGTGAATTTGACAATCCACTTGGTATTTCAACAGGTGCTGCTGACATTTTCGGAACCACCGGTGGCGTCATGGAAGCGGCCCTAAGGACAGTTTATGAAATAGTCACAGGAAGGGAACTTCCATTCGAAGGACTTCATGTAACTCCAATAGTTGGTCTGGACAGGGTCAAGACTGCCGGTATAACCATTGAAGATGCAAAGGAAGAATGGTCATTCCTGAATGGTGTAACAGTTAACATAGCGGTTACCAGTGGTCTGGTAGGTGCCGGAATGCTTCTTGAGGAAATCAAGAAGGGTGAAAGCCCGTATCTGTTCATAGAAGTCATGGGTTGCCCGGGCGGATGTATAAACGGCGGCGGACAGCCAAGACCAAAGGAAGAAAACACCAGGGAAAAGAGAATGAAGGCACTGTACAGAGAAGACGAGGGCAAGGTACTTAGAAAATCCCACGAGAACCCGGATATCATAAAGATATACCAGGAATTCCTTGGAAAACCACTTGGACACCTGTCCCACGAACTACTCCACACAACCTATACCGCCAGAAGCAAGTACTGATAATTCGAAAGACCTCTTATAAAGCCCCGGTTTGCACAGCAACCCGGGGCTTTCGTGTTACCCCTGACTATCGCACAGGTGCAAATTTTTACGACAGTTGTAAAAGTTGTCTGGTTAGAAATATGATAATGCGATAATTACGACAGACGTAAATATTTACGTCTGTCGTGATTATTTTCAAATTGTGGGTTAGTGTTTGATAAGGGAGAAAAACCACAATATAATGATTGTGTGTGAATAGGGGGGATATCATGGAATACAGAAAGATACGACAGGAAGAGTTTGTTGCATTGAGAAGGATACACTCACTTGTATACTTCATGAAATATGAAGTGGAAAAAACGGATTATTTTCCAGGCGCTGATGAAAACAGGTGGAAGTACGGCAAGGCTGCTTTTTCGGACAATGGGGAAATGGTGGCGGTACTTGAATCCGTTCCCTTTGAATCATATCTTGACGGACAGATTGTCGGATCACCGGGTATAGCAGGAGTAGCAACACTTGCACAGCACAGGAGAAGCGGTTATGTCAGAAATCTGCTTAAGCTGGCATTTGATGAAATGCACGAAAACGGTGATGTCATGTCCTACCTGTATCCGTTTTCACATGAGTACTACAGGATGTTCGGTTATTCACAGGGGAGTGAGAGCAAGGTCGTTGAAGTTGATATCAAGAAAGTGATTGACTCTCCCCATGAAGGATATATGAAGCAATATTTCCCCGGCGATTCCCTTGATGATATCCAAAAAATATATGACAGCTTTTCACAAAATTACAACTGTTCTGTAAACAGAAAGATCTGGCGATGGAAAAGGCTGTATTCAGAAGATCCCTATACAACGGATGTACGGGTTCTAGTCAGGTACGACAAGGACAACAATCCAGTTGCATACATGAAGTTCAAGAAAAAGGAAGTCGCTGAATATACATATGACATGTCTGTGATTGAGATTGCCTGGACAGGCGAAAATGGCCTTATGGCATTGATTTCAATCATAAACAGTTTCAAAGGAGACCTCAGAAAAGTCAAAATGGAGGTTCCGGCAGATTTTCCGGTGAGTCTATTTGTGAAGGAGGTCTGGGAACAGACCTCAACAATCCGTTATACCGGTATGAACCGGATAATCGACGCTGAAAAAGCGCTTGAAATCATCAGAAAGCCTGACAAACCGGGCAGAGCCACAATTGGTCTTGCCGATGAGTACTGCCCATGGAACCATGGGAGCTGGCTTGTTGAGTGGGATAAAGGACAGTCCAATGTACACAGGACAACCAAAACCCCGGATGTTCTCTGCAGCGCACCTGAGTTTTCACAGATGGTTACCGGAAGATACAGCATTGGTAAGCTTAAGAGCTTCAGGAAGGTTGAAATCTCAGGCAATGAGAACACTTTGAACAATTTGTTCATACAAAAGGCCTGTTTCATCCAGGACCGGTTCTGATTTTAAGTTAAAGCACATATCTTTGTTGTATAATTCATTTAGTTTTAAGGGAGGTGCTGTTATGTCTGATAGCCCTGAAAGAAAAAGAAGGGAAGATTCATTCTTCGGACTGCATTTTGACTTCCATGCCAAACCTGCGGCTGAAGGGGAAATAATTCCAATAGGTCTTACTACCACAGAAGAAATGGTGCAGCATGTAATTGATGTCACCGAACCTGATTTCATACAGATAGATTGCAAGGGTCACCCGGGATGGACATCATACCCGACAAAGCTTGGTAATAATTACCCGGTGATTGAGAAGGACATCCTGGATATATGGAGAAAAGTCACAGCCAGGAATGGTGTAGCCCTATATATGCACTATTCCGGTGTATGTGATGAATTCCAATGCATCAAACACCCTGAGTGGAAACGAAAGGGTATTGAAGGTGATGGCACACCGACATGGATCCCGGATGGAATAACCTCTACCTTCAGTCCGTATGCAGAGGAAGTTGTAATTCCACAGTTCCTTGAACTGGCCGGTGAATACAAGGTGGATGGTGTCTGGGTTGACGGTGAATGCTGGGGTACCCAGGTGGACTATTCGGCCGTTGCCATGGAGGCATTCAGGAAAAAGACAGGGATTGACATTTCCGGTAATCCACCGGTCAAACCGGGGGATGAGAACTGGCAGGAGTATTCAGACTTCTGCAGGGAACAGTTCAGGATTTATCTGAGAAAATACATAGATACAGTTCATAAAGAATTCCCGGAGTTCCAGATAGCAAGCAACTGGGCGTTTTCAAGCAAAATGCCTGAAAAAATCTGTGCAAATGTGGGTTTTCTTTCGGGGGATTACCTTTGGGCTGATTCACTGAACTCTGCCAGATATGAGGGAAGATGTCTGGCATCACAGGGCAAACCATGGGATCTCATGGCCTGGGGGTTCAGGTGGAGACATGGTGATAAGATGGAAAATTGTCCCAAGCATCCTGAGCAACTGAAACAGGAAGCAGCAACAGTTCTTGCAATGGGTGGAGGTTTTCAGAATTATTATCCCCAGAAGAAAGATGGAAGTGTCCACCGCTGGCAGGTAGACCTGATGGGTGAAGTGGCTTCCTT
Organism: Bacillota bacterium; assembly: GCA_036743175.1. Classification (GTDB taxonomy): domain Bacteria; phylum Bacillota; class Clostridia; order DUPQ01; family DUPQ01; genus JAFGQE01. The sequence continues at coordinate 3,189 of DAINQB010000115.1, forward strand.
TTGCCGGGAAAGGGAAGAATACTGTCATAAGGCAGGATTCATTCCTCAGATTGCACTTTTAAATTCAACCTGTGACAGATATAGAAGAAGCAGATATCTTTTCCAGTGCGAGGGAGAGGATGGTGCAATCCAGGGTATCACACAGCTTCTATGTGAAACCAACCAGTCATTTGAAATTGTATCAGAGCATAGTATTGAAACCAGGATGAGGGAGTATCCTTTGATAATTCTGCCCGAAACCATCTACCTTGAAGAGGCCTTCCTGGATAAGCTTTTTGATTATATCGAAAAGGGTGGATCCGTTCTTTCCATAGGAGCAGCACCATACAGACTTTTGGGTAAAAGGCTGGGCCTGAAAGGAACGCATACAAGTGGCGAATTCCATATATCTCATGATGGAAGGACCTGGGCGTACAACAACGGTGAGATTGTCAGAAACATCAAAAAGGGTGAAACGGGTGGATGTATTGTAACCTTGAACGGAATGGATACAGAAGAGAAATATCCTTTGTGGACAGTCATGACCCATGGAAAAGGGAAAATAGGTTTCATCAACTCGGATATAGGAGAGAC
>DAINQB010000116.1:0-3675 GCA_036743175.1 Bacillota bacterium
GGATATGGGGTAAAGCAAAGCCCCGCAGGGCGGGGCTCTTCATGCTTTTTTTACTTTGTAGATTATTTTCCTTATGCTTTCATATGAAAGGTTGAACAGGTCTGTGAGGTCTTCTACACTGTGACCGTCGAGATATTTGCAGTAAATCTCCCTGTTCCGTTCCTCTATCATCTGCCTTGTTCCATTCTTACAACCCCAGCCCAGATGATGTTCATCGGGTATCGGTATATATATTATTTCTCCCTGTACATATTTCTGGAGCTGTTGCAGTAAATTCCGGGGCAGAACTTCCGAGCCGTTCTTGTACTCCAAAATAAACCTCCTTGCAATGTCCGATGCTAAAGAACATGCAAAAAAAACAGTTAACAATATTCAGTTTTTGTGTTTCTTCGGCAATCGGGTTTTCTGGACATCCAATATGAACAGGAATGTCCTACTAGTAACTAACCACCTTTAATATTCTGATCATCTTTTCACTCCCCCTTTCGCCATTTTTGAGGTGTACCGGTATTATATATAACTTAAACGGGTTTTGCAATGGTAAAGTTCCATATAACTGACTTTACACCCCCGCTCTTCATTGACAAAGACAGGGGGGTTTGTTAGTATTTGCATGTGAAAATTGAATAGTGCTCATATAATTTTGCGGATATGGCGCAGCAGTTTCTACCGGGTGACCGTCAATCACCTGACTATGAGCGGGATAACCGGAATTCAGCCGGACGTTTCGCTTGTTACGCCCGGTTTTTTATTTCTGATGGAGGGCATGAAGCCCGAAGTCAATTTACTTACGGAGGTTATGATGGCTGGCAGACCAAAGGTACTTGTGGTAATGGGGAGTGATTCAGACTTTCCTGTAGTTAAGGATTGTCTGAAGATATTGAAGGAATTTGGTGTTCTGTTTGATGCCATGGTCTGCTCAGCTCATCGTACTCCCGAAAAGGCAGCAAAAACCGCTAAGGCGGCACAGGAAAACGGATATGGAGCAATAATTGCCGCCGCTGGAAAGGCGGCCCATCTGCCGGGTGTACTGGCAGCATTCACAACACTTCCTGTCATAGGACTTCCCATCAAATCCTCGTTCCAGGATGGACTTGACTCCCTTTTGTCAATTGTACAGATGCCTCCCGGAATTCCCGTTGCAACCGTCGGGGTCAATGCAGCTGTAAACGCCGGACTTCTTGCAGTTCAGATTCTTGCAGCAGGACATCCTGAGCTTGCAGACAGACTTGGGCAGTACAAGGAATCAATGGCACAAAAAGTTGAAGAAAAGAACAAAAGTCTTCAGGATATTATCAGCAAGGAAATATAGACACAATGAATGAATTCATAATGGAAAAGATGAAGGAAGCCTGTGGTGTCTTTGGCATCATTGACAATGACGGCCTGGATGTTGCGCTTATGACCTATTATGGTCTTTATTCATTGCAGCACCGCGGGCAGGAAAGCGCCGGAATAGCCGTAAAGAACGGTGAAACAATTCTGTGCCACAAGGACATGGGACTTGCCCACGAGGTATTCAACAAGGTCATACTGAACCAGCTTCAGGGTGAAATCGCAATAGGTCACGTGAGATATTCAACCACCGGTGCAAGTGAAATACAGAATGCACAGCCAATGGTCCTGCGTTACAGGAACGGAAACATGAGTCTTGCCCACAACGGCAACTTAGTAAACGCCTCAGAACTCAGGGATGAGCTTGAATCACAGGGAGCAATCTTCCAGTCAACCAATGACACAGAGGTAATTGCCAACCTGATATCCAGATATCGGGTCTTCAATGACAATATTGTGGAAACCCTTAAAAGGGTAATGGGTGACATAAGAGGCTCATATGCAATAACAATGATTACTCCAAAAAGACTGGTGGGAATGAGGGATCCCCTCGGTATCCGACCCCTTTGCCTTGGAAAACTGGGCAATTCATATGTGCTGGCATCCGAAAGCTGTGCCCTTGATGCTGTGGGAGCAAAATTCATAAGGGACATTGCCCCCGGTGAAATAGTCCTGATAGACCATGACGGAAATATAGAGTCACATAATACAGTAGGGGAAGGATGTCAGAAACTCTGCATATTCGAACACGTATATTTTTCAAGACCTGACAGTATAGTCGATGGTGTATGCGCCCATAAGGCAAGGGTTGAGGCCGGCAGGATACTTGCAAGGGAATATCCTGTTGACGCTGACCTGGTAGCCGGAACCCCTGACGGAGGTGTAGATGCTGCCCTTGGTTTTTCAAGGGAAAGCGGCATACCCTATGGGCATGCACTTATAAAGAACAGATATGTGGGAAGAACCTTCATACAACCGGAACAGGCTCAAAGGGACAAGGGAGTTTCAATAAAGTTCAACCCAATCAGAAGTGAAATAGAAGGAAAGAGGGTTGTCCTGGTGGATGACTCAATAGTAAGAGGAACCACCACAAGACAGATTGTGCAGATGCTCCTGGACGGAGGAGCAAGGGAAGTCCACATGAGGATAAGCTCACCGCCTTACAAATTCCCATGTTTCTTCGGCATTGATACATCAACGAGGAAACAGCTCGTTGCATCAAAGAAAAGCATAGAGGATATCAGAGAGCTCATCGGAGCTGACAGCCTGGGCTACCTTTCGCTTGAAGGATTGCTTCAGTCTGTGCATGGATCCAAGTGCGGCTTCTGTACGGCCTGCTTCGACGGAGACTATCCAATGGAAGTCCCCGATGAAGTGGAAAAGAATTCATGCGGTTGAACCGGAGGAAATATGAACGAATATAAAAAAGCAGGTGTGGATGTCGAAGCCGGATATGAATCCGTTGAACGTATAAAGAAGCATGTCGCGGCAACTGCCAGGCAGGGGGTACTTGGTGCAATCGGAGGTTTCGGAGGGCTTTTCCAGCCGGACCTTTCAAAGTACAGGGAGCCTGTTCTGGTATCCGGAACCGATGGAGTGGGTACGAAACTGAAGATAGCATTTGCCATGGACAAACATGATACAGTGGGAATCGACTGTGTTGCCATGTGTGCCAACGATATAGCCTGCAGCGGCGGGGAACCTCTTTTTTTCCTTGATTATATCGCCTGCGGCAAAAACTTTCCCGAAAAGATAGAGCAGATTGTCAAGGGTGTATCCGACGGATGTGTACAGGCAGGATGTGCAATCGTCGGAGGTGAGACCGCTGAAATGCCCGGATTCTATCCCGAGGATGAATATGACCTTGCCGGATTCTGCGTTGGAATAGTTGAAAAGGACAGAATAATAGACGGGAGCACCATAAAACCCGGTGATGTGCTGATTGGTGTTCCATCGTCGGGAGTCCACAGCAATGGATTTTCACTGATAAGAAGGGTCTTTGGTGACACTCCGGAAGCCCTCGCAAGGGAATACGAAGGTCTTTATGGAACAATCGGCAGTGAGCTTCTGAAACCCACAAGGATATATGTAAAAATGATCAGAGAACTTTCCAAAACATGCAATATAAAAGGAATCTCACATATCACAGGAGGTGGATTCATAGAGAACATACCAAGAATGCTTCCTGAAGGTACCAGGGCTGTTATTAAAAAAGGCACATGGCCTGTCCTGCCGGTATTTGATATCCTTAAAAACAAAGGTAACATAGATGAAGAAAGCATGTACGGAACCTTTAATATGGGAATAGGCCTTGTTGTTTGTGTTTCAGAAGCTGAAGCA
>DAINQB010000117.1:0-3666 GCA_036743175.1 Bacillota bacterium
AGGATTTCGAAAGTATTCTCAGAAAGCTCGATGAAGCATTCGGGGCTTTACTTCCGATGAAATCATCCTTTGAAAAAGAGTGATGCATTTACTGAGGCTTTTCATTTACATCACAGCCCCTGTCCTTATGCTCTTCCATTATTTCATAATAATTTGTCAAATCCTGAATATCGCTGCAGATTTCCAGTGTCTCAAGTTTGACCAATGGTCTCAGGAATTCTACATTCTGTATGTTATTTGATGATATGTACAGGGACTTCAGTCTTGTTAAGTTGCTTAATACGGAAAAATCAGTAGCTTTTATGTCACTTATAAACAGGAACTCCAGTTTTGTAAGGTTCCCAAGTGTATCAATATCACTGATATCATTGTAACCAATGAACAGGGTTTCCAGATATTCAAGGTTCTGCAATGGAGTTATGTCGACAATATTATTATGATATATTCTTGCGCTTTTAAGATAAGGAAAGTCAGCAAGACAATCTATATTATCAAGTTCACAGTAATCAGCAGAGATATATGTCAGTGTATTGAAGCATGTAAGGAAATCCAGATTGCCCACCGCTATCCCGGTCATGTGCAATGCTCTTAATTTTGTAAAGCCGGAAACTATTTCCCTGACCTCCTGGGCGGGTACATATGTATGACTGATGTTCAGGAAACTCATGTTCGTATAACTACTTAGAACACTGATACTGTTTATTGGACAGCCGCTCACTGAGACATCCTTCAGGTTCGGCATGTTGGACAGGAGTGAAATATCAGTAATCTGATTGGATGAAAGGGCAAAGTTTTCAAGTTTCACCAGATTTGACAATGAAGACACATCATCAATATTATTGCATTCCAGGTTCAGTGAATTAAGTTCAGTAAGGCCTGCAAGTGGTGACACATCGACAATATTTTCGCCAAATAGGTATAGGCTTTTCAGTGATGTGAGATTTTCAATTCCTTCCAGATTGTTGATTTTGTCATGGGTGACTCCATAATTACTGAGGTTGAGGATTTCCTTTACATCTTTATAAACAAGTCCACCGCTGGATTTGTTGATTTCAGCCCGTATCAATTGTTCCAATCCGGGGTCAGCAAAGGATACAGGTTTTTCATCCCAATCGTTTATAATCAGAACCATTCTGTCTTCTATGGTGATCTTGGTTCCGGCAGGTACTTCCTGGGCAATGACATAACGGTCCTGATAGTCCGGGTTATAATCAAATCTGGTCTCAAGTACACATCTCCCGTTCAATATGGAAGATACCTCACCAAAAGGCCTGCCGATATAGTCCTCAATGACAAAATCGACCAATCCCTCAGAGATTACAATATATATCTTTTCACCTTCAATTGCATACTCATCTTTTGCAACACTCTGTGATATAACCTTACCGGCTTCAACGGAGTTGCTCTGCTCATAAGATATTTCACATGTAAGGTTGACATCATTGAAATATGAATTGACGAAAGCCTCTGTATGACCAATGAGATCAACCATCTGGACCGTTTTGGGACCAAGGCTTACTGTGAACGTTACCATACTGCCTATTTTCATCGAGGTTCCGGGCAATGGATTCTGACTTATTACAAGACCTTCACTGACAGATGGGCTGTTCTCTTCAGCAAATTGATGATTCAGCTGTTTATTCCCAATTACTTCAATCGCTTCATCCCCGGTCATGGCAATCACATCCGGAACAATGACAAACTCACTTCCTTTGCTGACTGTGAGGACCATCTTCGAGGTTTCATCAATTTCACTTTGGGGAGCTATGCTCTGGGAAACAATACATCCTTGCTCAAGGGTTTCACTGTATTCTTCAACTATCTCGTATTCCAGTTCAATGTCAGCAAGAATGTCAATTGTCTCTTCCAGGGTTTTCCCAACCAGGTCATGGTCAAATACCAATGTTATGTCAGGGGACTGTGATTCCGGGGGTGTTTCCCCGGTATTCGGAGTGCAGCCTCCCATGAAGACAAATAGTATTACTATGGAAACAACAATAAGTTTTTTCATTGGAGAACTCCTGACAAATATTTTAATTCTATGAATTCATGCTTATAATATAATATATATTACCAATTTGCAATGAAACTGACTATCGGATTAATTAAGCGAAACTGTTGTACTATCACCGATGCAAATGAACAGGACATTGACCGGCAGTGCCTGTGATATAATTGAACCTGCAATTCCAATCAGCAACATCATAGGAGCTCAATATGGAACTCATTGAAGGCAAGGGCTATTTCTATAATAAACTGAAGTATTATGCAACTGCATTTCCCGACAATCTTGCCCTTGGCGATGCCTTGGGACGGACTGCATCAATGAAGGATGTTCTTACAGTCTGCGAGGAAACAGACAGTTTCCTTGAGTCCCTTGGTTTTCGTGGCCTTGACAGGGTTTCCGTTATTTCAGAATCCGGATTCAGTCAATGTATGATTCACCTGCCACTTGGTGAAAAGGCAGCGATTGTTCCCATTGAATACAATGCATCATCCGGAGCAATGAAGGAGAAATTTGAATTATTCCATGTGGACTATATCATTACTGACGAACCTGAAGGCGGGCATATAAAAACTGCCGCTGATGCAGGCCTTGGAATAATAACTTACTCCCTTCAGGGTGAATGCGGTGATATTCATATTGATCTTAAACTAGTTCAAAAACCTTCGGATTCTGACAAAGGGAGCAAAGTAAAAAGAAAGCACCACCTTTTTATAATGCCCACATCAGGAACAACCAGCACACCAAAGATTGTTCCCCTGAACTATAGGGCAATCCAAAGTGCCGTGGAGGAAATTGGAGAGCGTTACAAAGTAGGTCCGGGGGATGTCTTCCTCACACCGGTTTCTTTGAGCAAGATTGCAAGCATGACATTGTTCAGGATGTTCGGACTGGGTATTACATTTATTGTAGTTGATTCATTTATTCCTGCGGATTTCTTCAGAATGGCTGAAGAATACAAGATAAATCTCTTTGCAGGAATGCCTGCAGCATATGAAGCAATGGTCAGATATATAAGGGAAAACGAAATAGTTATTGATAAAAGTGATTTCAAGGTAATCGAAGTGTTCGGAGCACCTCTTTCAAGGCAATTGAAGGAATCACTGGAAAACACCTTGAAAGCAATGGTTTCACAGAACTACGGCATGACGGAAACCCAGCATATCACAAGTACCTTCGGAGCTCACAAGGGATATAGGGATGGTTCCGTGGGAGTTATGAGATTGAATGAGTCCATGATTTCCGGACAAGGAGAGATTCTTGTCAGGGGACCCGGAGTGTTCGACGGGTACGAAACCCCGGATGGCATTGACAGGGACTGCTTTTCTGACGGATGGTTCCATACCGGTGATATTGGATACTTTGATGAGGATGGATATCTATTCATAACCGGCAGAATCAAGGAAATGATAAACAAAGGCGGAGAGAAGATATCCCCTTATGAAATCGAAGGAGAGATTCTGAAGAACCACAGGATAAAAAGTGCAGCAGTATTTCCTTTCACAGACAGAGCCGGCAATGAGGATGCGGGAGCGGTGGTTGTGCTCAATGAAACAGGAAGAATGACCCTTCATGAACTTCGTAGTTTTCTCAAGGACAAGGCGAAGGATTATCATATGCCATCAGTCCTTTTCTGTGTTGATGAAATACCCATCGGAGAA
>DAINQB010000118.1:0-3662 GCA_036743175.1 Bacillota bacterium
GGAAGGCTATCTGGTCATGGATTTCGACAATGCGGATTCGGCTTATTCATCATTTCTTTCATCGCCCTGCGACATGCTTATCGTGGATGTCATGATGCCGGGAACCAATGGACTGGATCTTTGCAGAAAAATACGTGCCAGAAGCAATGTTCCCATCATAATCGTTTCAGCAAGGGACGAGGAAATCGACAGGATCCTCGGACTTGAACTCGGAAGTGATGATTATATTTCCAAACCCTTCAGCCCAAGGGAACTTCTGGTCAGAATGAAGAATATTTTCAGAAGAACAGACGGTGATGATAGCACCGCAGACAAAGAAATACACTCCTTTGAAGATGTGGAAATAAATATACCCTTCCATACGGTTTCAATAAATGGAACAGAGGTCAATTTCACCGCCAAGGAATTCGATCTGCTTCTTCTTTTCGTAAGCAATCCCAGGCGTGCCTTCTCAAGGGAACAGCTAATAGACAGGATCTGGGGATATGAATACATAGGTGATGTAAGACCTGTTGATGACCTTGTAAAAAGAATAAGGAAAAAACTGCGCGACAGTAGTTCGTCAATGGAAATAGCCACCGTCTGGGGATATGGTTACAAGGCATCGGGAGGACCGGAATGAAGCTGAGGGCCAAACTGATAACTTCCTATATAGTTATAATATCCTTGATTTTTATTGTCTTTTATATCATATCAATGCCCCTTGTCAGGAACTACGTCAGAAACCGTGTATCGGACAGTCTGATCAATGAACAGATTCTGGTGAAAAGCCGATTGGTCGAAAGTCTTGCAGAGGCAGAAGACCGGGATGAATATCTGAGACTGTTTGCAAAGGAGAGGATTGCCATAGAAAGACTGGGACTCAGCAGTTCAATAGCAATATTTTATTATGGGAAGGCAGCAGGAACATTGAGCTTCGTCCAGGACATCGGGATAAGTGAAGATACCCTCGTAACCATTGCTGAGCATATTGATGACAAGGATACCACTCCATACATGGGAACGATAGATGGTGAGCGGCAGATGATGCTTGCATTTCCCATGGGTAATACTCTGTTGCAGCAGCGTATTTTTGTCCTTATGTATACACCGGATACGGCAATTGCAAGCTTTACAAGAGGATTTACCAGAATCATGTTTGTAGTCTTCGGGATAACATCAGCTGCTGCAATACTAATTTCACTGGTTCTTGCCGAACGTATGACCAACCCCATAGCTAAACTCAAGGCACAGGCTGAACGCCTTAGAAAAAGGGATTTCTCAGCACGTTCTGCCGTATCCACCAAAGATGAGTTCAGGGAGCTCTCCATGGCCCTTAACCAGGCCTCCACTGAGCTTGAAGCATATGACAAGGCACAGAAGGAATTCCTTGACAACATCTCCCATGAACTGAAAACCCCCCTGATGTCCATCCAGGGATATGCGGAGGGTATCAGGGACGGAATATTCAATCCCGATGAAAAGACCCTTGGAATCATAATTGGAGAAAGTATGCGGCTTAAGAATCTTGTAGGCAGCATCTCCTATCTTTCCAAACTGGAATCGACTCCGGATTTCTATAATTTCACCACGATTGATGCGGGAAAGGTCATCAAGGAGGCTATTGATGCTGTTTCAGGGCTTGAATCAGCCCGGGATATAGAAATCATTGCAGCCGATCTGCCGTCAGCAACGATACCGGGTGATGGTGAAAAGCTTGCACAGCTGTTCATTAACATTCTGGCAAATGGATTGAGATATGCGGCGTCAGCCATATATGTAAATGCTTCGCTGTCCGCCGATTCATTTATTGTAGAAATAAGTGATGACGGCCCCGGTCTTTCTCCTGATGCCATTGAAAAAGTCTTCAGGCGTTTCCACAAAGGTCCGGGTGGAAACACAGGTCTCGGGCTTGCGATTTCACTTGCCATAGCCAAAAGTCATGGAGGAAATATTACAGCCGGAAAAGGAATATCAGGCGGAGCCCTGTTCCGGGTGACATTACCCCTTGAATCACGTAATTGATACGTCAGATACACCGGTTTCAAAAGTATTTCTGATTGTATAATTGACGAATTTTTTATATAATTGACTTAAATAAGAACGGAGGATCATTAAATGTATTACCCATCACTTGTAACCAGCACTTCAATAATCGCTGCCATGTCGACTGTGCTGACGGTTATATTCAGTGTTGCCTTATATATTTTGTTTGCCTACAGTCTTTATGAAATAGTCAGGAAACAGGAGATGCCCAACCCATGGCTTGCATGGATTCCCATAGTAAACATGTACTGTGTAGGCAAACTTGTTGGAAACATCAAGGTTTTCAATCTGTCCCTGACAAACATGGAAATCATACTCCCGCTGGCATTTGCCCTGTTCGTAGGACTTAAATACATACCTCTGGTAGGTTTTATTCTGTCTGCCATAGGGCTGCTTGTACTGGTCCTTGCCTTTCATGTATTATATGAAAAATTTGACCCGGACAATGCATTTTTGCTTACAATAATCACTGCCATCCTTCCGGTACTGGCAGCTCCGGTGATACTGTTCATATACAGAAATAAATGACAGTATTTGACATATTGCACAAAAGTTGAAAAATAGTAAAAAAAATATTAAAATATCCTTACTGCGTCCTGCAAGTGACAATCTTTGCCGGGCCGAAAACAATTAATTGGAGAAACCGATGAAGCGACACGGGGCTGACAGCCACCACAAGGAAACAAGAGGATCAACATTACTATATATTCCCCACAGCGGGAAGCACACCAGGATATTGAACATTTCGGCTCCGGTGGCAAAACTTGTATCCGCATTTCTTATCTTTGCGATGATAATAACCGCACTTTCACTGGTCATGACATATTTTATCCGCGAGAACCGTATGCTCAATGACAGGAACGAGTACATAGTAAACAAATACCAGGAACAGATCAGTGCGACTAACCTTTATATAGCACGACAGTCAACGATGCTTGAAGCCAAGATGAAGGAGTTAAGTGACATTGAGTTCACCCAGACTTCAATTTCAGGCGGAATCCTGAACCTTGCAGAGAAACTCGAAAATGTTTCAACAAGATATTTTTCTGAACTTCCCGGTTCAACATCCGCTTTGATAGACTACAACAATATGGATGCCTTTATTTCTGACATTAAGGACATCACAACAGCCCTCAACGAATTTGACGGACTGGCTGAACTCTCAAGCCTTGAGATGGTCCAGTTTGAGGATATCAGGGTCAACCTGTCAAATTATCTTGAATATGTCCCTTCTTTGTGGCCAACGGAAAGCACCTACATAGGTTCTGATTTCGGTATGAGATGGCACCCCATCCTCAAGGTTCTAAAGGAGCACACCGGAATTGACCTCGGCGGGGTTTATGGAGATGACATATATGCAGCCGGTGCCGGCACAGTGGTATTTTCAGGATGGAACGGTGGTTACGGTTACATGGTTAAGGTTGACCATGGCGACGGGATTGAAACGATATACGGTCATTTATCCAAGATGCTTGTTAAAAAAGGCGATGTGGTTGAAAAAGGTCAGGTCATCGCTCTGCTGGGCAGCACCGGAGTCAGCACAGGACCTCACCTGCACTTTGAGGTCAGGATAGACAATGTTGCAGTCGACCCGCTGCCATTCATTAATTGATCGGAGGATATCAAATGTCAAAGAA
>DAINQB010000119.1:0-3641 GCA_036743175.1 Bacillota bacterium
TTGTTTCTTGAACATCAAGGTCATTGCCAGGGAGAATTCCGCCCTGTCAATGAAGTCGGAATCCTTTACTCTAATTACAAATGTCTTGGTCTCATTCGATTCGAATTTTATTCCTGAATCATGTGATTGTTCATAAACTCCACAATGTCTGTATCTGCTTTTTCTGATACATGGAAATTCCAATGTGATTGAATCTGAATCCACTGCAAATCCATAGGGGGTTTCAACAGGCCCGGTTTCAATACCGATTATTATTCCCCTTTTTTCCCTGTCGAAGTATATACCGCAGGCAGGCATTGTCAAATCAAATGTCTGGACTGTGATTCCATTCTTCCATCCGGGGATATCTCCAATTATCACCGGGCCTTCATGGTTTACCTCTGCAAAGTCCTTCAGTCTGGGTGGATAGTTCCCGGGCCATATCATATCAGCATGATTGCCGTCATATATTGCTCCGGGGAACAAAGTATATGCACTTTCAATTCCCGGCAGCCTCATGGTTGCTTTTATGCAGCATCCCTCAATCCGACCTCCTGTATTGTGAGCAGTTATTACAATTTTGTCACCTTCGTGATGGCAATTTATATCAAGGTTCCCATTGCTGCACCGGACATCAAACATATCTTCCATGTTCAAGTCCTGTGTCAAAGAATGCTTTTATGTTCTCATACGGACTGCCATCCCTTATGGAGTCACTTGTTCCAAGGATGAACCCTCCGTCTTTGCCAAGTATTTCACAGGCATAACGTGTCTGTTCCTTTATTTCATCCGGTGTTCCGTATCTTATCTTTATGCAGTCCACATATCCGCTGAGAACTGTTTTGCCATGCATTATTTTTTTGATTGCAACTGCATCCGTGTCTCCTGCAGGAGGTGGAGTAAGGGTTGTTATCATATCCATTCCCGTCCGGGTAAAATCCTCTGCAAGGGGCATTATCCTTCCGTCATCGTAGAAGTGGAAATACGCGTCATATGAATGGGTCAGTTCAACATCCTCCTTTATTCTGTCCAGGAATAGTTCCCTGTACATTGCAGGAGACCAGCCTGTGCTGAGGCTTGCATTGAACCAGGCTTCGAATATGAAATCAGCTCCGTTTTCAAGGGTGTGCTTCAGCTGGCTTTTATAGTACCTATGATAGAAATCCAAGGCATCAACAAGCAGCTCCCTGTCATCGTAATAAAGCATCAGCACATTCTCAAGACCCATTGTGTTCACAAGCAGGTCATCAACCCCTGCATTGATTCTTGTATGGACTATCCCATCTTCACCTGTCTCCTTTACTTTTTCAAGGAATACCGGTTCCGGATAATGTTTTTTGTCAATGAGAAGATAATTTATCTTTGCCAGGTCACTTCTGTCCTTTACAAGCGGTTCAACCATATGGGGATTTGGCTGTACACCATATGTCCTGTCACCAGGGTCCGGATATGCCCATACCTGACTCAGTTTACCGGCAGGAGTGTCAAAGATAGTTGTTACATATTCCTTTTTATCATTTGCCTTCCTGTCCCGGGTTACTGTCCTTTTTACATCCCTGAGAAACGATGAATCGGGAAAAGCTGTCATATAGTCAAATGATTCTGCGAAATGATAAGGAAAGCCCGATGATGCATATATTATCGGGTCGTAATCAAATTCAGACTTCAGTTCCAGGTGGGTTTTTCCATATTCCAAAAGCCAGGCCCAGATTCTCGGAGCTATTGGCATCCTGTCCGGGATTTCGCCCCTCATTACTGCAAGATGACGTTGTCTTGAAGTCATTTCCATATAGTTACCCCCATATATGAAAGATAATGAAATTATACAACACATGCATTCCAAATCTACACATATATTCCTTTTGGACCTTAACATATGCTTATTGATGCTGATTCTTTCAGTTTGAAAGACTAGTCTAAAGTCTATTATATTTGACATTATCATCTAATTTGTATATTATATTATACATTATAAGGAGTTGATTAATAATGAGTAAAAATTCCGTTGTTTTGATGCCCAGGACTCAGAAGTATCTTGAACAGATGGGTGAACAAATAAAACTGGCGAGATTGAGACGTAGATTATCTGCATCATTGGTATCTGAAAGAGCAAAAATCAGCAGACAGACCCTGAACTCAATAGAGAAGGGTTCCTCCACAGTTTCCATCGGAGCATATGCTTCTGTTTTACATGCTTTACACAATATGGATTCCGACCTGTTATACATTGCCAGGGATGACGAACTTGGAAGAAAATTACAGGATCTGGGTCTGCCATCCAGAAAACGGGCCCCCAGGAAGGGAGAACAATGAAAACTGCTCTTGAAAAAACAATATTTGTTTATGAAAACTGGCGTTTTGATAGCCCCACACTACTGGGAAAATTGTATATCGACAACTCAAAAAACCGTGAATTGTATTCTTTTGAATACTCTGATGAATGGCTTGAAACCTGCGGCAATAACTACACTCTTGACCCTGAACTTTCCTTGTACAAAGGTCGGCAATATACCCGATTCGGTGATAGATTATTCGGGTTGTTCTCTGATTCCGCTCCTGACAGATGGGGAAGAATGCTCATGTCCCGCAAGGAGGCAATAACTGCCAGAAACGAAAACCGCAGACCACGTGCATTACATGAAAGTGACTACCTCCTGGGAGTAAATGACAAATCACGTATGGGGGCTCTCCGTTTCAGCTTGCAAGATGGTGGAACGTTCATTTCCGGAGATGAATCATATTCTGTTCCCCCATGGACAAGCCTGCGGTCTCTTGAGAATGCATCCTTGGAATTTGAAAATGAGGATACTGGAAATGAAGAGCTATGGTTGTCTGAACTCCTGGCTCCAGGCTCATCACTTGGCGGAGCAAGACCCAAGGCAAATATAGTTTCACCGGATGGTTCATTATGGATAGCAAAATTCCCCTCAAGACATGATTCCTTCAACAGTGGTGCCTGGGAGAAAGTTGTCCATGACCTTGCAGGTCTATGCAATCTAAACAAGCCGGAATCAATGCTTGAAGATTTTCCGGGCAATGGAAGCACCTTCATGGTCAAACGTTTTGACAGGAACCTGCAAAGACGCATTCATTTTGCTTCAGCAATGAGCCTGCTTGGAAAAACCGATGGGGCCTCAGGAACAGATGGAACCAGTTATCTGGAAATTGCTGATTTTATAAGTGCATATGGGGCCAATCCAATTGAGGATTTAAAAGAAATGTGGATGAGAATAGTTTTTTATATGGCCATTTCCAATACTGACGACCATCTTCGCAACCATGGTTTTATTCTGACCCCATCGGGTTGGATGTTATCTCCCTTGTTTGATGTAAATCCCAACCCCGCCGGAAGACATCTTTCATTGAATATAACCCAATATGATAACTACATTGATCTTTCACTGGCTATTGAGGTTTCACCCTATTTTGATATAAAGAAAAATGATGCATCCAAACTTTCTGAAGAAATTATAAAAACCGTCAGTGCAAACTGGACAAAAATTGCAAAACGGTATGGACTGGGAACAAAAGAAATTGAGTATATGAGACCGGCTTTTTCCCGCGTAGTCCAGTAAAGTTTCTATATTACTCCCCGGTTGTAAAATCTCTGCATTGATAACGCTGTTTCCTTGATTCGTTTTCTTATGGTCCTTCCAAAGACC
>DAINQB010000120.1:0-3588 GCA_036743175.1 Bacillota bacterium
CAAGATGGGGAAGTCATACACTGTCCGTCAGCCAGGATGTTCAGGATTACCTTATACAGAATTACCATTATGATAGCGGCAGAGCCGGAATAACCGTAAATGGAATAAATACAAGGACTTTCCATCCCATGGACAAGGATGCAGATGCAATGGAGGAGTTTTCCATTGGACCGGATGACTTTGTCATAGGCACCGTCTGCAGGATAGACAGGGGAAGTTCCAAAACTGCCTTCATGCTTGCGGATATTGCAAATGAGCTGGATGAAGAAATCAAGAACCTGAGGATAATTGTCATCGGCGGAGGAAACCAGTTTGACAAACTTTCTGAAAAGGTAAGGGCTGTCAATAAAAAAGCCGGACGCAGATTGGTTGAACTGGCGGGACCAAGAAGTGATATAAGCAGGTTGCTTTCAGTCATGGACATTTTTACCGGTATAAGCAGGGCCGCCCTTGAATCAATGGCAATGGCAAAACCGGTGGTCCTATGCGGAGACATGGGATACCTTGGAATAATGGATGAGGAAAGCCGCGAAAAGGCAATGGAAACAAACATGACATGCCGTGGAATGGCTTCGCCTTCAAACATCAAGCTGCGTACGGATTTGCTCTTTCTTTATGAGAACAAGGAAATGCGCCGAATAAATGCCGGGTTGAATTTAGAAACTGTGAATGAAAACTATACGGTGGACAGAATGTGCAGGGATGCACTTTATATGTATGACAAGGCATTTGGTGTAATGGAGGGTTCCCCGCGTTACCATCATGCAATATTGTCAGGTTACTATGGATTTGAAAACAGTGGAGATGAGGCTATGCTGTCATCCATCATAGATGAACTTCGTTCTAAAAAAAGAAATATAAGACTTCTGGTCCTGACTAAGAAACCTGCTGAGACAAAACAGAAATATGGTGTTGATGCCATCAGCCGTTCAAATCCTTTTACTCTGATAAAGGCATTCAAGTATTCAGGAACTCTGATAAGCGGAGGTGGGAACCTGATTCAGGACCTTACCAGTTTCCAGTCAATGCTGTATTACACAGGATTGATGAAATATGCCTTCATGCGTCGTATGAAAGTAATGTTATATGCGAATGGAATCGGACCGCTTCAAAGAAAATTATCAATCAGAATCGCCGGAAGGATACTGAATAAAACAGATGTAATAACTGTTCGTGAACCGAATTCATATAAAATGCTCAGGGAAATTGGAGTAAACAAGCCGTATATATCAATAACAGCGGATCCTGTCATGGGATTGGAACTTCCTTCTTATGAGATTAATGAAAAAGTATTGTCTGAATACAAAATACCTGCCGATGGAAGAAGGGCAGTCTTTTCTGTAAGACCATGGAAGGGACTGGAGGGAAGGTACAATCCAATATTTGCAGAGATTGCCGATTATTTGTTTGAAGAATACAAGCTTACTCCTGTTTTCATTCCCCTTCACTCAAAGAAAGATACAAAGGTATGCCAGGACATAATAGGAATGATGAAAAACAATGCATATCTGGTTGAAAGTGAAAGAAGTGCCATGGACCTTATCTCAATCATAAGCACAGCTGAACTGGTCATCGGAATGAGGCTTCACTCATTGATATATGCATCTGTTGCAAGAATACCGGTCATTGGAATAGTTTATGATCCTAAGGTCAGGTATTTCATTGAGCTCATGGACCAGGAGGATGGTGGACTTATTGAGAATATAACCGCAGATGATATAAAGAACAGGGTTTTGAAGATTATGAACGAAAGGGATGAATACATAGGACGAATCAGCTCAAGGATGGAGGGTCTCAAGGAGCAGTGCAGAAGAAACGCAGAAATTGCCGTAGGATTGATTGAAGGAGAGCCTTTCGATGAATAAGAAGGCAGTGAAGACAATAGGACTGATTATGATAATAATCCTCCTGAGCAAGTTGCTCGGGTTGGCCAGGGACATGTTCCTGGCAGGCTATTATGGTTCTGGTCCCGTACTTGATGCCTTTACAACGGCATCCGATATACCGCTTAAATTCTTTGACCTGGCATTCGGAGCGGCCGTGACTTCAACATTCATACCTGTATACAATACTTACCTGAACAATAAAAAAGAAGAAGGGTTTCTTTTTGCATCAAGATTCATGAATATAGTATTCGTAATAATATCCCTTGTCTGCATCCTCGGCATTCTATTTTCAGATCAATTGATTGCAATGTTCATACCAGGAGCAGGCGCGGAAGCCAGAATGCTCGCTGCAAGACTGCTTAGGATAATGTTCCCCGCAGCCGCCATGGCGGGGCTTGCATTTTCCATGATAAGCATACTTCAATCCATGGGACAGTTCACCGTTCCTGCAATGATAAGCCTTTTCCCGAATGTACTTATGATAGGCTATCTGATTTTCTTCAATGAGCGGTTCGGGGTAACAGGACTGGCAGTTGCATTTCTGCTCGCATGGGTGCTTCAGGTTGTTGTGCAGCTCCCATTTATAGTAAAAAAAGGTTTTCAATATTCACTGTCCCTGCGCATTGATGATCCCGGCATCAAAAGGGTGTCCAGGATGGTTCTGCCCATACTTGTCAGTTCATGGGTAACGCCTGTATCGCTTTTTATACTGGCGGCAGTTGCCTCATATCTTGGTGAAGGAGCGGTTACATCCATAAGACTTTCAAACAGGCTTTACCTGATATTGGCAGGAATATTCGTTTTTGCAATGATGAATTATTTATTCCCGTTGATGTCAAGGCAGGCCCTTGAACCCGATACCACGGAATTCAAGGAAACCTACAGGAGGGCCTTTGAAAACCTTTGCTTCTTCATAATACCATTGTCTGTCGGAGCCCTGGTGCTAAGCGGTGATATGATTTCACTTCTTTACGAAAGGGGACAATTTACGAAGGAAGCTGCCGGGATGATGGGGGTTTCCTTTGCCGGATTCACACCTGCTATATTTGGATACTCTCTGTATGAGATAACATCAAAGGCATATTATGCCGGTAAAAAGGTGCTGGTTCCAACGGTAATATCCCTGGCTACCTTGATTTCAACCCTTGTATTGTCCTGTATCATTGTATTTGCAACAGATCTGGGGATTGGTTTTGTCAGCCTGTCATTTTCGCTGTCAATATTGATTTCATCAATTGTTATGATTGTTTTGTTCAATAGGGCTAACGGAGGGATAATTGAATCAAGGAGCAGGAATGAACTTCTGAGAAGTATTCTGGGTTCGGTTTTCATGGGAGCATGCATTGTCGCATTCAGGGAATTGTTCATGAAAGGTGATGGCCTTACATTCAGTATAAGGCTTTTCCTCACCATTGCAGTGGTTATAATTGGCCTGATTGTATATTCAGGGGCAATGGCCCTTATGAAATCACCTACTTTCATGTATTATTTTAACTGGATGAAGGAAAAAGCCGGGGGGAGCAGATGATGGATAGTGCAATAATCAGGATGTTTTCTGCAATATATTCAAAATTACTTGCCATTATTTATGACAGCACTTCCTATGGTATTCTTTCTGCTGTTTCTTCATATCTAAAAAATGCAGCAAGGAAAAGCATAATAATCGGGTATTTCCTGAATCCAGTCGTCGAGAAGGAGAAGT
>DAINQB010000121.1:0-3445 GCA_036743175.1 Bacillota bacterium
CACCTGACAATGCTGATTTATATTATAAAGATATTGATTATTCAAAACCCTTGTACGGAGGACCTCTTGACAATGGTTTTGATGTGTTCTTCGGTATTTCAGGTTCCCTTGATATGCCACCGTATTGTTTTATAAGGGACAGGCATACAGAAGGCATTCCCACCATTGAGAAGCAAAGAATCACACAGCAAAGAGCCGGCTATGCAGTTGAAGGCTGGGATGATACTGAAGTTGATGTCAGGTTCACGGATGAAGCCTGCGGTTTCATCAGACGTTCCAGTGCCTTAGAAAAACCTTTCTTTGCATATATTCCTCTGTCGTCGCCTCACAGACCCTGCGTTCCTCCGGAATTCATTCGTGGTAAAAGTGATGCCGGCCTCAGGGGAGATTCCGTCATGCTTGCTGACTGGTGCCTCGGAAAGATACTCGGTGAACTGACGGATTGCGGTATACTTAATGATACGCTTGTAATTTTCACAAGTGACAACGGCGCTAACCCATGTGATTACTTCGGTCGTACATATGGACATAAGTCAAACGGAGACCTCAGAGGTTTCAAGGCTGATATTTATGAAGGAGGACACCGGGTTCCCTTCGTTGCATCATGGCCAGGCAGAATCCCGGAAGGAACCGTCAGTGATTCATTGTGCGGACTCATTGATTTGATGGCCACAGTTGCAGATATCAATGGCATAAGCCTTGAACAGGATGATGCCCCTGACAGTGTCTCCATTTTACCTGTCCTGACGAATCCTCATGCCGCTGTCAGAAAAACCATAATCAATCATTCAGTCCACGGCATGTTCGCCATTCGTTCAAAGGACTGGAAGCTGATTGACGGCCTGGGTTCAGGAGGTTTCTCCTCCCCTTCCTTTTATCCGCCGCAGCGCGAGGGACTGACAGGTCAGCTGTATTCAATGAAGGATGACTGCTGGGAACAGGTTGATTTTTTCCTGAGGGAAAAGGAAGTCGTTGAAAAAATGATGTGTGAGCTTGAAGAAACAAAGGATTGACCTGATTTCAATCCCATTTTACCTTTGACCTGAAATCGGAATCTTCCAGAGAATATATACATCCGCAGTATTTCTGTCTGTAGAGTTTGTTTTCCCTTGCTATATCCTGTCCTTTTCTGAACATTTTCCTGAAATCATCATAGAAGAAACTGACAACAGATCCTTCTGACTCCTCATTACAGATTCTTTTTATGGCTTCGTGGTTTTGATAAGGGCTTATAAGAAGAGTTGTGGTAAAGTGAGTAAACCCAAGTTCCTCCGCTTTTCTTACCGTAGCGGCAATCCTTATCCTATAGCATTGTTCGCAACGCCGGTCCTTGTCCATACCGTCAAAGTTCACTTCCCAGTGATGCTGCATGAAGCTTTCTTCAATGAATAGTTCAGTGCCCGTAACTCCTGCATACTCTTTCAGAGTATCCTTTCTTCTGATATATTCTTTGTAAGGATGGATGTTGGGATTGTAAAAAAATGCTGAATAAAGGATTCCCCTGCTTTTGAAATGTTCATCAAAAGCCGTCATACATGGACCACAGCATGTGTGTAGTAGAAGCTTCATGGTTTTTTCACCTGTTCAATTCCAAAATGCCTGTAAGCTGCTTCAGTGGCACACCTGCCCCTTGGGGTTTTATTAAGAAAACCAAGCTGAAGCAGAAAAGGTTCATATACATCCTCTATGGTATCTTTCTCCTCACTGATTGTAGAAGACAGCGTCTCGAGCCCTACAGGGCCCCCTGCGAACTTTGTCATTATGGCAAGGAGTAATTTCCTGTCCGTGGCATCAAGGCCTATAGGGTCAACCTCAAGGGCTGTGAGGCCCTTGTCAGCAATATCCTTCTCTATTACATCAAGTTCCTCCACTTGTGCAAAGTCCCGGATTCTTTTCAAGAGCCTGTTTGCAATCCTCGGGGTTCCCCTTGACCTTCTGGCGATTTCATGGGCACCTTCTTCAGAGATGCTTATATTAAGGATTCCTGCGGATCTCGTTACGATTGTACGAAGTTCCTCGATGCTGTACATTTCCAGTCTGTTTATGATACCAAACCTGTCCCGGAGCGGAGATGTAAGCATTCCAGCCCTTGTTGTAGCACCTATGAGAGTAAATCTCGGCAGTTCCAGGCGGATGCTTCTGGCACTGGGACCCTTGCCTATTATTATATCAAGGGCAAAATCCTCCATTGCCGGATAAAGGATTTCCTCAACGGTTCTGTTGAGTCTGTGTATTTCATCGATGAACAAAACTGAATTTTCAGGGAGATTCGTGAGAATCGCAGCAAGGTCCCCTGCTTTTTCAATTGCAGGTCCGCTTGTTATCCTTATATTGACATTCATCTCAGAGGCAATTATGTTGGCAAGGGTAGTTTTACCAAGCCCCGGAGGACCATAAAGAAGAACATGGTCCAGGGGTTCCGACCTCTGGCGTGCGGCTTCAATATATACCTTCAGATTTTCCTTGACTTTCTCCTGTCCGAAATATTCATCGAAGCTTCTTGGCCTGAGATTGTTTTCAGTGACATCCTGGTTCAGAAAACTGCTGTTGGTTATGCTATCGCCTTCCATTGTTCCTCCGTTATACGTTCATTTTCCTGAGGCATTTCATAATGAGCCCTTCCACGGTCAGTCCCTCTTCATAATAGTCGGCAGCAGCCTTTGATGCCGCACCCGCTTTGAAACCAAGCACCATGAGAGCAGTCTTTGCCTCTTCGATGACTTCATTTGTCTCCCTGGATTCAGGTACCATTTCCTCTTTTTCAAGGGCCTTGAACTTGTCTTTGAGTTCCAGTATTATTCGGGAGGCTGTCTTCTTGCCTATACCCTTTGCCATTGACAATTCGTTTGCATTACCTGATGCAATGGCCATTGCCACGGCTTTTGAAGTAAATGAAGACAATACACCGAGTGCAACCTTGGGTCCGATGCCTGATATACCAATAAGCATCTCAAATATTGACAGTTCCTCTCGGTCCGCAAATCCATAAAGGGTCAGTGCGTCCTCGCGGACATGAAGATGGATGTACATAATTATGTTATTGTCACCTGTCTGGATTCTTCCAAGTGAGTTTGCTGATGTATGGATCCGGTAACCTATCCCATTGTTTTCAAGGACTGCATAGTCCTTTGTACTTGAAATCACCGTTCCTTTTATAAAGTCGTACATGTCATCTCCGTTCAGTTTACATTAATTTACTTAAATTATATGAATGACCGTGACAAATGGCAACAGCAAGGGCATCAGCGGTGTCATCCGGCTTTGGTACATCCCTGAGTCCCAGTATCATCTTTACCATTTGCTGTACCTGGTTTTTGTCAGCTCTTCCATATCCGCACACTGCCTGCTTGACCTGAAGAGGCGTATATTCATATACCTCTATGTCCTTCAGGACTCCGGCAAGGATTATAACTCCCCTGCCCTGGCTGACCTTTATTGCCGTCTT
>DAINQB010000122.1:0-3419 GCA_036743175.1 Bacillota bacterium
TGAAGGTGAACAACGGATAAATCTGAGAGATAAAATATTCAGGGAAGCTATAACGAACCTATTGATCCACAGAGAGTTTTCGAGTGCATTTCCTGCAAAGCTCATAATTGAAAAAGACAGGGTATTCATTGAGAATAGTAATAAGCCTCATGGCAATGGAACCATAGATCCTGATAATTTTTCTCCCTACCCGAAGAATCCCACGATAGCCAAATTATTCAAGGAAATTGGCTGGGTTGATGAATTGGGCTCAGGTGTAAGAAATATATATAAGTACAATAAAATATATTCAGGGGCTGAACCGCAGTTTGTTGAGGCGGATGTATTTAAGACAATTATTCCACTTACCCCCCAAGCTACCAACCAAGCTACCAACCAAGCTACCAACCAAGCTACCAACCAAGCTGATAAAAAAATCAAAGATTTACTAATATATTGCAGTACTCCTAGGACAAGAGAAGAAATGCAGGAGTTTATGGGCCTTGATAACAGAGGATATTTTAGAACAATGATACTGAATCCATTAATCGAAAAAGGTACACTTATACGCACAATACCAGAGAAGCCTACCAGCCCCAACCAAAAGTATTATTCTAAATAGACAACTTAAGAGCATCAATATTAACGGAGTATTTATGAAATATAATTTTAATCAAAACAGCAGATTCCTTGTAACCGGCGGAGCCGGTTTCATAGGATCAAACCTTGCAGAAGAACTGTTGAACATGGGGTTCTATGTCAGGGTTCTTGACAACTTTGCAACGGGTAAGAGGGAAAACATTGCTGACTATATTGGCAATGATAGATTCGAACTGATTGAAGGGGATATAAGGGATTTTGGAACATGCATTGAAGCATGTACCAGGATTGACTATGTACTCCATCAGGGAGCTCTTGGGTCGGTGCCACGGTCAATTAAGGACCCTGCAACCAGTACTGAGGTAAATGTTAACGGCACATTGAACATGATGCTTGCTGCAAGGGACTGCAATGTAAAACGATTTGTTTATGCATCCTCATCATCTGTATATGGTGATGAACCTAATTTACCTAAGGTAGAAGGACGTGAAGGAAAACTTCTTTCACCCTATGCAATAACAAAGCATGTTAATGAACTGTATGCCAGGAACATATATGAGCTATATGGATTGCCTACAGTGGGGCTAAGGTATTTCAATGTATTCGGCAAGAAGCAGGATCCCCATTCTGTTTATGCTGCAGTAATACCTATTTTCGTGAAAAAGCTATTGAATGATGAAGCTCCAGTAATAAACGGAGACGGAGAACAATCAAGGGACTTTACTTACATCAAAAATGTCATTCAAGCTAATCTAAGGGCATGTGAGGCAGGTGAGGAAGCATTCGGTGAAGCCTTTAATATTGCATTCCATGACAGGGCTACCATAAACCAGGTGTACTATAAGCTGTGCAATCTTCTGGGTAAGTCCACAGAACCGGTGTACGGTCCAGACAGGCCTGGTGATATAAGGCACTCATTTGCAAACATAGACAAGGCAAAGAAGATATTGAAGTATAGTCCGGAGCACTCATTGGATGCTGGACTGGAAGAAGCCATTGAGTGGTATAAGGACAATCTTTAGGCATAAGGATATTCTGAAAGGACATATATGAATACATTGTTGGATATCATTGACGGCAGAAAGTACATTGCAGTTGTAGGCCTGGGTTATGTTGGGCTTCCCATAGCTGTTGCATTGGCAGAAAAAACAGCAGTAATTGGTTTTGACATCAACAAGGAGAAGGTTGAATTATATAAAAAAGGGATTGACCCTACCAATGAAATAGGGAATAAAAGGCTCAAAGACGCAGAGGTTGAGTTCACTTCTGATGAGAAGAGACTGAAAGATGCTTCTTTCTTTATAATCGCAGTTCCTACACCGGTTAATCCGGATCACACCCCGGACCTGGAACCATTGAAGGCTGCCAGCAGAATTGTAGGCAGGAACATGCCTGCTGATTCAATGGTTGTCTTTGAATCAACAGTGTATCCCGGGGTTACTGAAGATATCTGTATACCCATCCTTGAAGAAGAATCCGGCATGAAATGCGGAATCGATTTCAAAGCAGGATACTCACCTGAACGAATAAATCCGGGTGATAAAAAGCATAGGCTTGAGAGTATAACAAAGGTTGTCTCAGGTACCGATGAAGAGGCCCTTGATACTATAGCCAGTGTTTATGGTCTTGTTGTAAAAGCGGGGATTTACAAAGCAAGTTCCATTAAGGTTGCTGAAGCTGCCAAGGTCATTGAAAACTCCCAAAGGGATATAAACATTGCATTCATGAACGAACTATCGATCATATTCAACAAAATGGGAATTGATACCAAGGAAGTGCTTGGGGCAGCAGGTACAAAGTGGAACTTCCTGAACTTTCAGCCAGGTTTAGTAGGGGGCCATTGCATAGGTGTTGACCCATATTATCTTACATACAAGGCAGAGCAGATAGGTTATCATTCACAGATTATTTTATCCGGCAGACGGATAAATGACAGCATGGGTAAGTACATCGCTGAAACACTTATAAAGAAACTCATAAAGAACAAGATATTGGTCAGGGAATCTAAGGTTGCAATACTTGGGTTTACATTCAAGGAAAACTGTCCTGATACCAGGAATACGAAGGTCATTGATATAGTTAATGAATTGATGGAATATGGTGTGACTCCTTTAGTGACAGACCCCATAGCTGACCCCGCTGAAACAGAAAGATTATATGGAATCAGGTTTGTGGAGCTTGAAGATATAGATGATGTTGATGCTCTTGTAGTTGCCGTAGGACATGAAGAATACAAGAAACTTACGGTTAACAAGCTCAAGGGATTATATAAAGGGAGTGATAATAACAGGGTTATCCTTGATGCAAAGGGAATTCTGGACAAACAGAAACTTACTGAGAATGGGTTCAAATATTGGAGATTGTAAATTTATCTTGTTTGTATAAAGTGGGATGTGTATGAAAAAAATTTGTGTAGTGGGCGGCGGCAGGTTTGGCATAAATCATATAAAGACCTTATATGAGATGGGGAATCTTGCCGGTATAGTAGAGATTAATAGTGAAAGACTGAATGAATTGCTGTCAGAGTATCCTGTGAAGGGATACTCTGATTTGCAATTTGCTCTGGATGATGGATTTGACGGGTTTGTGGTTGCCACTCCGGCACCAACTCATTATGCATTAGGCAAACAGATCATAGAGGCAGACTATCCGGTTCTAATAGAAAAACCGATGACATTGAAGGCAAGTGAATCCCTGGAGCTTGTTGAACTTGCAAAAGAAAAGAAGGTCAACCTTATGGTAGGGCATCTTCTTTTGTTCCATCCTGCAATAAGGAAGATAAAGGAAGAAATCGATGAGGACTTGATTGGGGATATTAGGTACATATATTCAACCAGAAT
>DAINQB010000123.1:0-3416 GCA_036743175.1 Bacillota bacterium
TCGATCATCTTGTTGGTAATAAAACGGCAATCTATATTTCTCACAGGCTTTCGAGTTGTAGATTCTGCCATGATATTGTGGTTTTTCATGAGGGTGAAATTATCCAAAGAGGAACTCATGAAAAACTAATTGGCAATAAAAACGGGAAATATTCAGAACTCTGGAATGCCCAGGCCCAATACTATCAGGACTAAGCACATTACTATAGTTGGCAATAAAGAACAGGAACTGTCAATAATGGCAGTCACTGCCTTAGAGTTGTTTATTTAATGGGACAAATCTATCACCAAAATGGGTTAGTACCCGGGGTTAGTATAATATCATCCGTTTATTACCGGGCTATACTCACCCCGGGTGCTTATTTAATCAAATGCCGGGCAGTATCATTGCCCTATGGAAAAATTCATTAAAAGCGTATTGAGCCACAGGTTTGCCATTCTCCTCATCTGCCTCCTTCTGATGGCGTTTGGAGTATTTGCATACATCAATATACCAAAGCAGGAAATGCCAGATATAAAGGCTGTATATGGTTACCTTCAGATTACAGCACCGGGACTTGGGAGCAGTGAGATTGAAGAGAGAATAGCGGTTCCCATTGAGGAGATTATTTCAAGATATCCTAGTGTCGACAACTATTCAACAGTATCTGCAGACAATGCCTGCATTGTATTCATAGAAATGAACCTTGATGATACGGATTCAGAAAAGACTCTGGGTGAAATCAAGGAAGATGTATATAATGCAGAACTGGATGAAAGTATAACTGAGATAAATTTTGTTACTGACCTTGATTCAGCTGAAGTAATATATGCTGTCTATGGAAATGTAAACGACAGGGATCTGGAAAGCCATGCAAAGGAACTTTCTGAGGTTCTTGGAAGACTTGATGATATTGCGGATGTCAGGGTTGATTCATCATATGCCGAGGAGCTTGTTGTCAAGGTAAATACAGAAGAAGCAAAACGTCTTTCACTCACTGTTTCCGATATATATGGAATCATATATGCAAATGGTGTCGAAATCCCCATGGGGACAATGGAAGCAGATATGCAGCAAAAGACAATCACTGTCAATGGCAACTACAGGTCTGTTGAAGAATTGGAAAGTCTGATCATAACAGCAGGACCGGAGGGTGAAGTCAGGCTTTCTGATGTATCAAATATTATTAAAAGAAAACCATCAGACACAAAAACCTATGCATTCAATGGTCAGAGGGCTGCCTTTGTAGAAATTTTCTTTGAAGAAAACATAGATTTTACAGTTCTTGGGGATGAAATAGAGGATGTAAAAAATGAATTTGAAAAAAGCCTTCCCGAAGGTGTTGACATAGGAACAATGACCTTTGCACCTGGTTATGTGAAGGACCAGGTTGACGAGGTAATGTCCAATCTGCTGATATGTATACTGATAGTAATGGGTGTGGTTCTGATTGGACTGGGACCGAGGAATGCTGCCGCTATTGCACTTACAATACCTGTAACCGTTCTAACTACAATAGGTATCCTTTACCTTATGGGTAGCGAGCTTCAGCTCATGAGCATAGCGGGACTTATAATTTCCATAGGGATTTTGGTTGATAATTCAATAGTCATATCAGAGGCTGTACAGCATAACCTGGACATCGGGGAGAAAAGGGACAAGGCATGCATAAAGGCAGTAAGGGACAACTATATGCCGGTTCTTACATCAACCCTTACAACCGCCGTTGTGTTTGCGGCACTGCTGTTTCTTCCGGGGATAGCAGGAGAAGTGGCTTTCACACTGCCTCTTACAATACTGATTTCAATAATGCTTTCATATATAGTTTCAATAACACTGACACCAGCTCTGGCAGGAATGTTTTTCAAGGCGGGTAAAAAAATTAAAAAAGGGAAAAAAGCCGGGCATTTTGCAGGAATTGCAATGCGCTGGGTGTATAAAGCGCATATTGTTCCATCTGTCATTGCATTCATTATTCTCGGGGGGCTCATATATCTGACCATAGACAAAGCAGAAGTTGACATACTGCCAAAGACTGAGAGAAGCGTTGCATATATAAATTATGAATACAGGGAGTCCGGCAACAGGGAAGGAGCTGTCCAGTTCGCATCTGATATAGAAGAGATAGTGAAAGTCCAGGAGGATATTGAAAATTATGCATACTCCATAGGCGGCGACCTTCCAAAGTTCTATATCTCATTGCGAAGTCTGAACAACCTTCCCACTGTCGGACGTTTTTATATTGAATTTGACTGTGAGCCATCTGAACTGGATGAATATATCAGTAACCTTGAGAATGATCTGGCAGAACTTGATGAAAAAGGTATCATTCTTGTCAACAGGCTGGAACTCTCCACATATGCAGCTCCGGTACAGATTGTTCTTTCAGATGGTACCTATGATGAACTGCTTGTAAAAAGCAGTGATCTGTATGCAGAAATTCAAGCACTTGACAGTTTCAGATATGGTGAACTGGTGGCACCGGAATACAAAGCAGATATAACCATAGACATTGACCGTGACAAGGTTGCCCAAAACAGCATGACCTTGCTTGATGTGGAGTCACAGGTCACTGCATCAATGAACGGAATGTACGGAAAACTATTCAGCTCCGATGGCCGACGCGTGAATATATGGGTAGAACCGGATGATTCCTCCCCAAGACAGCTGGATGAGATTGAAATAAGGACAGGTGACGGAAGGTGGATAGAACTGCCGGAAGTGGCGGACATTTATGAAGGAGAGAGCCTTGAATATATAAGAAGGTATAACGGGCGTCCGGCTGTTATCATAGAGGCTTACAACAGCGAAAGCAGCAATACATATGAGCTGGAAGCAGATATAGAAGAGCTCATAGATAATTCCAAAAACGAGCTTGATGCAATCTATAAAGGAGATAATGAGATAATAAGCGAATCCCTTTCCGGACTTGCCGTGGAGTTGATAATTGCTGTAGTTCTGATATTCCTTATCATGTATTTCCAGTTTAAATCCATGCGTCAGCCGCTGATGGTACTGACCACAATACCGCTTTCGTTCATCGGATCCCTGGTGGCAATAATTCTTTTCAAGGAGAAAATCAGCATAACCACCCTTCTTGGTATTGCCGGACTTGTGGGAATAGTTGTAAACAATGGGATACTTCTTGTTGAATATATAAATGTACGTATGCAAAAGGGTGACAGTGTCAGAAGCAGCTGTGTGAAGGCGGTGACCAGGAGGATCCGACCCATAGCTCTAGCCAGTCTCACAACCATCCTTGGCATTATACCTCTTGCAGTAACAGGAGGAGACTTCTTCAGACCCATGGCTGTAACATTTATGGGCGGGATGATGATATCCGCACTGCTTGTACTCATAATTGTTCCCGGATTATATTATGTAACCTATCGTAAAAGGGACAAAAAGAACATATAATTGATATATGTGTAATAGAC
>DAINQB010000124.1:0-3319 GCA_036743175.1 Bacillota bacterium
GCAGAATCGTAGTCATATCTGTTTTTTGTTGCCACAGCATTTGGTATCTGCTCGAAGGCTTTGTAAGTTTTCTTGTCCTGGATTGAAACATAGGTTTTTCCGTTGTATTCAAATATCTGATCACCTCTACCGATGGCATCGGAAAAAGCTGATGAAAAGCCATCAGTCAAACTGGTATCAGTAACTGTTACAACAATATCTTTTACAACTGTCTGGGCTACTGCTACTTCCTTGTTTGTGTATACCACATAGAGCTCATCAGCCAGCTTGTTAAGGCTGTAGTCAATGTCCTGGGATTCAAATACAGATTCTTCCTTGTTTGCCGCAAGAACGAACTGTGCCCTGGCAACCATGGGGAATTCATTTCCGTCAGCCGTGATGAACTTATATTCATTGTTGACTGATACTCCACCGAAAACCTTGGACATATCAACGTATTCCGTGAATATCTGGTCTTCTTCATAAGGCATCAGCCATCCTCCGACAAAGGAGAAAAGGAACATGATCAATATGAACAGAGATCCCGTTATCGCAAGCTTGTTTCTGATGAAACGCTTGAAGACAAGGCGTCCGGGAGAAAGAATTTTGACCCTTTGCTCATCATCCAGCGCCATTGTCGTTTCATTGTTGTTTTCGTATTCTTCCATTTTTATATTCTTATCGTCTTTTTTCATCTTTACGCCCCTCAATTAACTCTTACACGCGGATCAACCACGGCGTAAAGTATATCTGCCACAAGGGTTCCAAGAAGTGTGAGTGCAGCCAGGAACAGCAGGTAGAACATTGAGAACGGTATATCCCCGCTTCTCATGGCATCAAATGCCGTCTTACCTATGCCGGTTATACCGAACAGAGTTTCGGTAACCAATGCTCCTGCAAACAGTCCCGGAATGGAACCACCTATGATTGTTACGATTGGGATAAGGGTATTCCTGAACCCATGGTAATTTATAACGCGTCTTTCTGTAAGTCCCTTTGCCCTTGCTGTACGTATATAATCTGAGTTCAGGACTTCAAGCATGTTTGTCCTGGTATATCTCATCAATCCGCCTATGCTTATCATTACAATGGTAAACACAGGCAGAACATAGTGCTTTGCCAAATCAAGGAACTGCTGCCATCCATTCAATTGGTCGTAATAACGGCCTACTGTTCCATACAGGTCAAACCACCCGAGATTTATTGAAAATACCAGTTTGAGTATCGTCGCAAAGAAGAAAACCGGAAGTGAAATACCTATCAGTGCCACGACTGTTACGGCATAATCCGTCTTGCTGTATTGTTTTCGGGCAGCGAGTATTCCAAGAGGAATTGCAATTATGATTTGAATCAGAAATGCAACACTTCCAAGTACAAATGAATACCAGACTGTTTCCCTGAAAACTTCCGTTACAGGTACATTGTAGACCCAGCTGTCACCGAAATCCCCTTGTACAACCCTACCGAGCCATCCAAAGAAACCCTTGACTATTCCACTGTCCAGACCATATATCTGGTTCAGCTGCTGAAGCCATTCCGTATAACTTCTTGAGCCGGGCAGATTTGCCCTTTCACGCGCTATTGCTTCTACAAATGTACTGGGCATGCTTCTCATCAATGTATAGATGATGAATGCCACAAGAAACAATATGACGAAGGCTATCAATACTCTTTTAATTATATAATTCCGCAATCGAAATTCTCTCCCCTCGCAACATTTTTATGGGAATACCTCAGAAATTAGAGCCCACCATGATAGATGGGCTCTAACTCTATGGTACTTTATAGGTTTGTCAGTTTTACTAACTTAACCAAATTAGTCGGCTTCTACCATTTCCAGAAGTTCAATTTCACTAGCCCAGCCCCAGAATGTGGTTATATCGGGGGTTACGGTGTCAAGCTTGACACGTTCTGAACTGAAGATGATACAGTTCTGTCTCTGATAGATAGGCACTTCAACCGCCCAGTCGATTATGATATCCAGACAAGCTTTGTATGTTGCTTTTCTGAAATCCTGATCCGGGCTGGTCCTTGCTTCAAGAATCAACTCATCAAGTGTTGCGTCCTGGATGTGATAGTGGTTGGATTCTGATGAACCTTCATTACCTACGATGTTATTGGAATAGTAAACCTGGTACATGTCTGGGTCAATTGTTGATCCCCATGCTGCTGCCCACATTTCCTGTGTGCCTGCATCCAGTTTATCCCAAAGAACGTTGGAATCTGACGGGTCATTGATTATAATGCTGAAGCCTATTGATTCGAGTGCTTCCTTGAATTTTGTTGCAAGTACGAATGACGGGTGGTCACCGTTGCCATCACCAGGAATGATGATTTCGTATTCAAGCTTTGCTCCATCGGGAGCTGCTGTGAACTTCTTGGTACCTTCGTCATATGTGTAGCCGGCAGCCTTGAAGTATTCAACTGCTGCTGCAAGAGCTGCTACATATCTGTCTTCTGCAACCATGCTTGCTGTGTAAATCGGATCTCCGTCTACATCCGTTGAGAATGCGATCTTGTATCCGTCATCAGACTGCTGCGGTGCTGCCCATGATGTGTTGGAAATCGGGTAGTTGATTATTGATGCCCTTTCTCCATAGTAGCTGTCGATTGAAAGGCTTCTGTATACTGCTATCATTGTTGCAAGACCTTTTCTCAGGTTCTTGCTGGCTTCTGAATCAAGTTCTCCGCCTACGTTGACCGTAGCTGCATTGATACCTACATAACCGTATCCAAGGTTGTCAACGGTATTTGTTGTTATCTTGTCGCCTACGATTTCGCCATTGGAGTTATAGCTCTTGATTTCTGCAACTTCATTGTTACCGAATGACGGGTCAGTGATGTCGATTGTTCCGGTTGCAACACCAGGAATCTTGTCTGCATCGTCAGTAACCTTGAACTGCATGTAATAGGTAAGGGGTTCGCCCTTGTAGTAATATTCGTTTGCTTCGAAGTAAACAACCTTGTTCTCGAACTTGATGAATCTGTAAGGACCAGCGCCCATAGGCATTGTGGTCTTGGCCTGCATGAGGCTCATGTCACCAAAATCAAAACCGAACTTGTTGTTGGCATAGTCGTACTTGCTTTCGTCTCCATAATAGTGGAGAGGAGTAACCTGTACGCCGAGTTTATAAATTGCACTTGCGTCATAACCAGCTACAGTAACCTTTACCTGGGTGTCGCTGAGTTTTTCAATACCGGCTATGTTAGGAATTCCGCCTTCGCCCAGTGATGGGTCCTTCGGACCTTCCTGTCTGATGAACCTGTCTTTTGCAATTGCACTTGCAGGTTCGCCCGGTGATTCAACGTTTGAATATTCAACGATGTCTCCGCCGTATGC
>DAINQB010000125.1:0-3278 GCA_036743175.1 Bacillota bacterium
TATTAACATTAAGGACAGTTCGGTATTTACAATCCTGGTAACAAACAGCAACAGTAGAACGGAACACTTTGACATTACACCTAATGGTTTCGAGATTTTAGGCATCAGGGAAATAAAGATACCGGACATTGATAGAGAGCAGAGAGGCTACCTGCCTCCTGGGGTTGTGGCTGAACACATGGAACATGAGATCAATGCAGGATATGCAGTCAAACCGTATGACATGATACTGCTGGAGATAAAGTGCTTTGGAACAAAATTCAGGGAGGTTGGACTGAATGGTAACGGGTATTTTGCAATCAAACCGCATATAAGGCTTATTGGCGGCAATATCAGGGAGTTCATATCTCAAAATCCCACATTCAGGGATAATTTCTCCGGCATATGTGTCAAGGCTGAATATTTCATTGAGAAAAGCCGGAAATTCTGCGAGGCTGAAAGCAGATATACAAGGTCCCGTCAGCTGTCAATCATTGTGGATTTCTCCACTGCAATAAGCCACTATACAGGTATCACACTATTGGATGACCGTATGAACGAATATATTGAAAGTCTCGATACAATAAAGGATGTAATCGACAAAGCCGGGTTATATGGTGCAAAAACCATGGTATTCAAGACACATCGTGTTCCTGAAAGCAACATAAGCAAAGAAGAAGCAAAGAAGGTGTTTGCAGTAACTTTCAGTAAGGTTACCGAAATGGCAGGTGAGGCCGGAATGAAGTTGCTGCTTCAACACAGTGCAGATTTTACAGCGTCCCATGTATACAATGACCTTATGGAACTCAGCAAATATATGAATGATGACCGGCAAAATATAGGGTTCTGTATAAATACTGCCCATACGGGTGTTATGGCTGTTGAAGATTTCATAGCAGAAGGGTTGTCACCCGAAGCATTGTTCCTTGGGAGTGCATCCAGGGATTGTTTCGGACAACCATATGACACTCATGATAGAATAGCCGGGGATGAGGATATTCTGAGGGTAATTGAGATCCTTAAAGGTACGGAAGATATCATTTATTGCCTCGATGCAGATTATGAAGACTGGAACCAGGCAATTTATGATTTACATTATATGAGAAAGGCTTTTAGTAGGCAGGGAGAAGATTCATGAAGATTGGAATAATCGGTTTCGGGTCAAGGGCCCGTGGAGTATTCAAACTGATGAGGGAAGCTGAAGGTACGGTCGACCTCGTTGCCATATGTGAAGTGCAGGATAAGGAATCTGTCAGAAAAATCCTCGTGGAATCCGGATTGAGTGCAGATATACCCATTTACAAGGATGCCGATGAAATGCTTGATGAGACCAGACCGGATGGTGTCCTTATTGGCACCAGGTGTTCATCTCATACTGAAATGGCACTCAAGGTCATGAAAAGGGGCCTTCCAATGTACCTTGAAAAGCCTGTGGCAACCAATCTGGATGACCTTGCAAGGCTGGAAAGGGCATATGAAGAATATAAATCTGATGCAGTTGTGTCGTTCCCGCTTAAAACAAGTCCGATGGTTACTTTGTCAAGGAAGCTCATTGACGAAGGCAGGATAGGTAAAATATCCCAGATACAGGCATGGAACAATGTTCCTTACGGCGGAGTATATTATCATACCTGGTACAGGGACGAGAACGAGACCGGAGGATTGTTCCTGCAAAAGGCAACCCATGATTTTGATTATATAACCTTTCTTGCAGGTGTGAAACCCGTCAGGATATGTGCCGTTGCATCGAAGGTAATTTACAAAGGCAATAAAAAAGCGGGATTGAGATGTTCTGAATGTGACGAAAATAAAATGTGCCCTGAAAGCCCATATGTACTTGAAAAAAAGTCCGGACAACCTGTGTGGGGGGAGTATTGCAGTTTTGCAGTTGATACCGGCAATCAGGATTCCGGGAGTGCAATCATAGAGTACGAGAGCGGCATACATGCCTGCTATTCGCAGAATTTCGTTGCAAGGAAAAATGCAGGAGCGCGTGGTGCAAGAGTCATTGGATATGACGGTACCCTGGAGTTTGACTGGTATACCAACACTATCAGAGTATTTTCCCATACCGGCGGGGCAGATGAGAAATATGAATTTGAAGTAAATGGACAATCCCACTTTGGCGGCGATTTCATCCTTGCGGAAAATTTCATTGAAGTAGTAAGGGGAAAACAAAGATCGGTTTCAGGCCTTGGTGCTGGAATATTAAGTGCCAGAATGTGCTTAGCCGCAACAATATCTGCGACAAAGGGTAAATTTGTATCAACGGAAATACCTGAATAATAAACTTAGTGGATATAAAGTTTGTATTTGATATGATGGTTGATGGATTGAACAGGAATCACATTTTTCTGCTGTCATAGGCCCAGTGGAGCAGAGCCTGCCTTTGTTTTCTTCTGCATGACATATCAAGTGGAACGCAGTTTTTTCTGATTGCACCGGCATGTCTTTCAATGGCCTTCCACCTTTTGATCTGCCTGAGGTCTTCATCAGGCATCCTTCTTCCATAATAGTATCTGCAGTACCACTGGAACCAGCCTCTGGGATCTGCAGGATGTATCCAGCCTTTTTCCTTCCATTCTTTGAGCGGCAGGGAAGCATCAACCTTGAAATAATTAAGGTTGATATCCTTTCCGGATGGAGACAACTTTGCATTTGAAAACCAGTCAGCCGGAAATTCATCCTTGCAGTCGGTCATATATTTCCCACCGAAGACACCGAGTTCAAGCATTTCCTTCGGAGTCAGCTGCGGCTTGAAATCAGGATGGAAATTTTCACCCATGGGTTCCGTCAGGTAGTAAAAACCTTCCTGCATATTATCTTTGAAATCAATTTTCCTTTTCATTGCGCTCTAATTATATCACGGTCATATCAGCCGTGATGCAGTGAAAGAAGAACCATCCCTTTTTGTGTTTTTTTATGACACATTCATGACACATGACAGAGGTAACATCCAGCCATGGCATATGAAACGGAATTCAGGGATAGGATTTTCGTTGTGTCAGAAAATATAATTACGGAGGAATATATTGTGTCAAAGGATAAAGCACCTGTCTCAAGGAAGAGGAAAAGGAAGGTCATCAGGCTGGCAATTGTTTCGTTAATGATAATTGTCCTGGTAGCAGCAGGGATTGTTTTCCTGCCTGATTTAATTGGAGCAGAAGGTGATACCGGTCCTACTATTGTAAAGAATACTGCAGTTGTTGCAGTGGGAGATATCTCAAGGAGCCTAAGTGCATCTGCACCGATTGTTTCATCTGAAAAAAAGACATATAAACCGGAATCAGCCGGGGAAA
>DAINQB010000126.1:0-2018 GCA_036743175.1 Bacillota bacterium
AGCGGGCATGCCATGGAATATACGCTTTATGAAGATTATGATGCGATATACAGGACCGCAGTGAGAACTAAGGAGAATATCATGGAAATCACCAATGATGCCCTTGCTGTCATCAGGGAATCCCATGGATTTATGTCCGGCAGACACCTGCTTATAAACACGCTTGAATACGAGAGATGCGGAGTCTTTTCAATATTCATCAATGATAAGATAAACGATGGTCTGCGAGTAGTGGATATCGGTGGAAATCCTGTTGATTTTCAGATTGTCGGTGATTCCGAAGTTCTTGTGGATGTTTCCATCCCTGGCTTTGGTATAAGCATCCTTGATACGGATAACAACGGAGACAATTTACCTGATACCACAGAAACCATCCAAAAAGACGACCATGCTGTTTCATCCTCACTTCTCGAAGTTTCCTTCAGAGAAGGATTCATCAGGAGTGTGAACGGTATGCAATTTGATGGGTCTTCAATTTTTGGAAAATTATGTTTTACTGAGATCGAATCATCTTCAATCGATTCCTGGCTTCACAACAATGAACACGGTGACCATTACGGATTCATCCCCTGCGAATGGAAGCTAATCGAAAACGGTCCCCTGAGATGGGTATACAGGACAACAGGCTTTGTTGGTCCTGCAAAGGCAGAAATCTACATAACAATATGCAAAGGCAGCCAACTGATAGGATTTGATATTGTGCTTGAGTGCACGAAAAAATCCAATGGCTTCTTTTCAGTTTCATTCCCGGCAAATGATAAACCGTCCATACGGGCAGGCATCCCTTTCGGCTATGAAACACGCAACATGGCTGACGAACCCTTTGGAAAACAAACGGACATCGACATAGATAATCTGGAAAGACTGTGGCCGGGACTTTTTTATGGCAATGGCTGGATATGTTTCAGGTACGAAGATACAGAATTCTCCATATTGGGGGAGCGGCTGCCGTCCTATTTCCATCACGACAGCAAAAGCCAAAGTATATCTGCAATCCTTACCCGCACCTTCAATCTTTCATCCTGTACTGACTGGATGAAGGATACGCATACCTACAATGAGTGTATGGGTGAGAGCCACTTCAAATTCTCAGTCCTGGTAAATGACCGGTTCAGTTTCCCGGACATCTGCAAATGCTACCGGAACCTCAGGAATATGCCTGAACATGTAATGCATTCCGGTGGGGAATATGGCATCAATGAATATGAACCGGTATTTGACATTGATTCGGATTACTGCATGATATCTGCAATGTATATGGAAGCCGGCAAGGTATTGTTAAGGATGTTCAATACAGCCGGCACTGAAGATACACTTGTTATTCATACAACTGTAAAAATCAAAGGGTGTTTTCCCGTTGGACTTACAGGCACACCTATGGATATCTCTGATTCATTGATATGTTCAGAATTTTCCGTACATACCAAACTGAAGGGGCATCAGATTCTTACCCTTGCCTTCGATTTTTACAAAGACTCAGACTAACGCAACCATTTCCTGAATTGCAGCATCAATGTTTGACTGCCTCTTGCTTTCAGGACTCCAGTTTATTATTGATGTCCCGGTTACTTCCAGACCCTTGGCTTCGCACAGGGCCTTCATTGTTTTTACTGTACCGGTTCCACCCATCCATTTAAAAGGAAATTGATGGGTCGCAAAGCAAATTGCCCTGCCTGCAATGGATTCCATCTCCTTGAAATAAATCTTCATGGTTACTTCAAGCTGGAAGGCCTCCGTATGGGAACCGAATACCAGCAGATCATACCCCTTGAGCTCAGGCGTTGAAGTAAATGTTGCTTCTGTAGCTCCAAACTCCACCTTGCCATCTGTCTTGATTTCATCAAGGACGACATCATGTCCCTTTTCAACCAGCTTCTTCTGTAATTCCTTTGCAACATGCAATGTATTGCCTGTTACCGAATGAATGATCAAACCTATTCTCATATGCTACCTCCTGACTTCAATGACAATATTATATAACGTTCCAAAACAAATGGTATACCCCCCGTAACATCGAT
>DAINQB010000126.1:2118-3239 GCA_036743175.1 Bacillota bacterium
CCCATATCCTCCCTGTATATTGCCGCCGCCCTTTTCTTGATGATTTCGGAATCCCCCTGATGATATGGTTGTCCTCCGCCACCGATGCAGCCGCCGGGACATGCCATTATTTCAATTGCATGATATTCGGTTTTTCCCGCCCTGATGTCTTCAAGGAGCTTTCTGGCATTACCCAGTCCATGGGCTATTCCAATCTTGAATTCCTTGTCTCCTATCTTTACACTGCCTTCCCTGATTCCTTCAAGTCCTCTCAGCTGGTGATAGTCAATTTCTTCAAGTGATTCTCCGGTAAGCCAATCACATGCTGTTCTAAGAGCTGCTTCAATTACACCGCCGGTTGCTCCGAATATTATACTTGCTCCTGTTGACTCTCCCAGAGGATTGTCAAAGTCTTCGTCAGGAAGATTTACAAAGTTGATTCCGGCTTCCTTTATCATTTTGGCAGCTTCCCTGGTAGATATTACATAGTCAACATTCTGCATGCCGTCTGATCCAAGCTCCGGTCTTGCTGCTTCATATTTCTTTGCAAGACACGGCATTACAGAAACAACCACCATTTTCTTTGGATCTATATTGAATTTTTCTGCATAGTAGGTCTTTACTATCGCACCAAACATTTCATGAGGTGATTTGCATGTTGATGGAATATCAAGAAGGTCAGGGAACTGATGCTCGAAGAACTTGACCCATGCCGGACAGCAGCTTGTAAGGATCGGAAGTCTTCCACCATGTTTTACCCTGTGTATCAACTCAGAGGCTTCTTCTATTATAGTTAAGTCCGCCGCAAAGTCTGTATCAAATATCCTGTCAAACCCCATTCTCCGTAGAGCGGCTGCCATCTTTCCGGTAACAATGGTACCGGGTTCCATGCCAAATTCCTCGCCAAGAGCAACCCTGACTGCAGGCGCAGTCTGGACCACTACAAACTTTTCAGGGTCGTTTATTGCATCCCAGACCTGGCGTACATTGCTTATTTCCGTAAGAGCGGCAGTAGGACAAACAGCAACACACTGTCCGCAGAATGTACACATTGTATCAATCATTGGAAGTCCGAATGCCGGTCCTACAACTGTCTCAAATCCCCTGTCCATTCCCGAGAGAATACCGCATGTCTGTATTTC
>DAINQB010000127.1:0-3189 GCA_036743175.1 Bacillota bacterium
TTTCTTTTCCGGTGAATATGGAATCCGTTGTTATATCCCCGAAGGGCATATCCTC
The DNA here is from genome assembly GCA_036743175.1 of Bacillota bacterium. Classification (GTDB taxonomy): domain Bacteria; phylum Bacillota; class Clostridia; order DUPQ01; family DUPQ01; genus JAFGQE01. The sequence goes on from DAINQB010000127.1 coordinate 56, forward strand.
GGCCAGGGCATTCTCAATTATTCTTTCTATGATCATATTATTCGCTTTCATCATCCACCTTCCTGACTATATGCCTGACCCATTCGTCGCGGGTTTCAGGGAAATCAGTCCTGTAATGAGCCCCTCTGCTTTCTTCCCGTTCCAGCGCTGATTCTATCACGAGTCTTGCTATCGTTGCCATGTTTGAAACCTGATACTGTGCCATGGACACACACTGAAGTTCATTGACTTCCGAAATTATCTCCATTATCTGCCCGTGGGCTTTTTTGAGGTTTTCCCCGTTCCTTACAATTCCCACATATTTGTTCATTGTCTCCTTGATTTTCTTTTCGTATTCAATGGCTGGCGTTACGAAGTGTTTCCCTTCATTGACGATTTCAGGTATTTCAAATGATTCATTTGTATTTTCACGTGATCCTATCTGCCTTGCAATCCTGCTTCCAAATACAAGTCCTTCAAGAAGTGAGTTACTGGCAAGCCTGTTTGCTCCGTGGATCCCGGTACATGCAGCTTCTCCGCAGGCGTGGAAACGCTGTATTTCAGTCGAACCGTTTTCATCGGTTTTTATGCCACCCATGCAGTAATGTTCGGCAGGTGCCACCGGGATGAAGTCCTTTGAAATATCTATATCGTATTTCAGGCATGTCTCAAATATCTTCGGAAACCTTTTTTGCAGATAATCCCTTTTCTTTGATGTTATATCGAGATATACGCAGTCTGAATCAGTCCTTGCCATTTCCTGGAAAATCGACCTTGCAACGATATCCCTCGGTGCAAGTTCCTTCATCTCATGGTATCTTTCCATGAAAAGCTCTCCGTATTTGTTTCTGAGCACCGCTCCTTCCCCCCGTACTGCTTCGGATATGAGGAAGCTTTTATCCTTCCTGTGGTAAAGTGCCGTCGGGTGGAACTGTACGAATTCCATGTCGGCAAGAGCAGCACCAGCTCTGTAGGCCATGGCCATTCCGTCACCGGTTGCAATTATGGGATTTGTGGTGTTGGCATACAGCTGTCCGAAACCACCCGATGCACATACCACATCGTCACACTCATATATGACCCTGTGTCCTGACCGCTGGTCAAGGGCAATCACACCCTTGCATACATTATTGTCCGTCAAAAGGTCTATTGCGAAGATCTTTTCATGCAGTTCTATGTTATCCCGGTTCTTTGCCGAGGCTATCAGCTTTTCACATACTTCCTTGCCTGTGAAATCACCGGCATGGATGATACGCCTTTGGCTGTGGGCCGCTTCCCTGGTTAGTGAGAGGTTCATTCCATCCATATCAAAATCAACCCCCAGCTCGCGAAGCTTCCTGATATTCCTTGTAGCCTCACTGACCATTATCCACACCATTTCCTCATTGCTGAGCCCGGCTCCGGCATAAACTGTGTCATCCTTATGGTACTGCGGGGAATCCTCTTCTCCAAGGGAAACTGCAATCCCTCCCTGTGCCAGGGCCGAATTGCTTATTATAATTTCTTCTTTTGCAAGGATCGTCACTTTTTTGTTTGCAGGAATACATAATGCCGTATAGACACCGGCAATACCGCTTCCTATTATCAATACATCCGTCTTTACTTTGTTGTTATATGGTCCAAATGACCCGAGATATCTTTTCATGACAGTTCCATCATTCTCTCAAGGCAACCTGCAGCTGCATCAATGACTTCTTTTTCAAGGGTTATTTCATATCTGTCATATCTGAGCGCATCAATCACCTTTTCAGGCGTTGTCTTTTTCATGTTTTTGCATAGCATACGGTTGTCGGCAAGATAAATCCTTTTTCCCTCAGTCATTCTTTCAAGACGGTCAACCACTCCTTTTTCAGTTGCTATAATGAACTCCTCCTCACTGCTTTCAACAACATATTCAATTATCCTTTTTGTGCTTCCGATGTAATCAGCTTCAGCAAGGACTTCCGGCAGGCACTCGGGATGGGCAACAACCAACGCCTTTGGATGTTTCACCTTCATCTCCCTGACAGTTTTGGCGGTCAGCCGGTCATGGATCGGGCAGAACCCGTCCCACAGTATTATTTCCTTCTCCGGAACCATGGAGGATACATAGCTTCCCAGGTTCCTGTCAGGCACAAACAATATCTTATCGTTCTCAATTGAACTGACAATTTTCACAGCATTGGAGGATGTACAGCAGATATCGCTTTCCGCCTTTACCTCTGCAGATGAGTTAATATAGCATACAACAGTGGCGTCGGGATGCTTTTTTTTCATTTCCCTGAGTGCCTTTGCATCGGCCATGTCAGCCATGGGGCATCCTGCATCTATTTCCGGAAGCAGTACCTTTTTATCGGGTGACAGAATCTTGGCACTCTCCGCCATGAACAGCACTCCGCAGAAAACTATTGTCCCGGCATTACCGGCGGCGCAATATCTGCTTAGCTCAAGGGAATCCCCCACAACATCGGCAAGGTCCTGTACTTCAAGTGTCTGGTATGAATGCGCAACTATGACTGCGTTTTTTTCTTTCTTTAATTTTTCTATTTCCTGTTTATATAACATCAGGCTTCTCCTTTTCGGTGAAATCATTTTAGCATATCTTCGGCTTAAGTACATGAAAAAAGACCCGCCCTTTCAGACAGGTCCTTTGTTTGATTCACATCATTCAAGGTCATCTTCCGCATCTTCGGGATCGTTTTCCTCGATTTCCTCATCTTCAGGTTCTTCATCAAAGGGATCAATTTCAGAATCCTTGTCAGGTATGTCATCCCCAACATCCTCCGGCACTATCTTTGCCAGGGATACAACAGTGTTTTCTTCATCGGTCCTCATAAGGGTTACACCCTGTGTCGCCCTTCCGAGAATACTGATTTCATTGCTGCACATCCTTATGATGATTCCCGATGTTGAGATGAGCAGGATGTCATCATCGTCTGAAACAACCTTTGTTCCAACAACATGACCGGTTTTTTCAGTGACCCTGTAATTAAGGATACCCTTGCCGCCTCTTTTCTGAACGGTATATTCGTCAGCATAGGTCCTTTTTCCAAAACCGTTTTCAGTTATGCTGAGTATTGTTTCGTTTTCATTAAGTATTTCCATTCCAATGACAAAATCATCATCAGAAAGCCTTATTCCCATTACTCCCTGGGCACTCCGGCCCATGGTCCTCA
>DAINQB010000128.1:0-3189 GCA_036743175.1 Bacillota bacterium
TGAGGACCATGGGCCGGAGTGCCCAGGGAGTAATGGGAATAAGGCTTTCTGATGACGATTTTGTCATTGGAATGGAAATATTGAATGAAAACGAGACAATACTCAGCATAACTGAAAACGGTTTTGGGAAAAGGACCTATGCAGACGAATATACGGTTCAGAAAAGAGGCGGCAAGGGCATCCTTAATTACAGGGTCACTGAAAAGACCGGTCATGTTGTGGGAACAAAGGTTGTCACAGACGATGATGATATCCTGCTCATCTCAACATCTGGAATCATCATAAGGATGTGCAGCAATGAAATAAGTATCCTGGGTAGGGCGACACAGGGTGTAACACTCATGAGGACAGACGAAGAAAATACTGTCGTATCCCTGGCAAAGATAGTGCCCGAGGATGTGGAGGATGACATACCTGACAAGGATTCCGAAATTGATCCCTTTGATGAAGAGTCTGAAGATGAAGATGGCATGGAAAACGATCCTGAAGATTCGGATGATGACCTTGAATGAAGTGTATTCAATAAAGGACCTGCCTGAAAAGGCGGGTCTTTTTTCATGTACTTAAGCCAAAGATATGCTAAAATGATTTCACCGAAAAGGAGAAGCCTGATGTTATATAAACAGGAAATTGAAAAACTGAAGAAAGAAAAGAACGCCGTCATAGTTGCACACTCATATCAGACACTTGAAGTACAGGATCTTGCGGATGTTGTGGGAGATTCACTGGAACTCAGCAGATATTGCGCTGCCGGCAACGCTAAAACCATAGTTTTCTGCGGGGTTCTGTTCATGGCAGAGAGTGCCAAGATTCTGTCCCCGGGAAAGAAAGTGCTTTTACCGGAAATCGATGCAGGATGTCCCATGGCTGACATGGCTGATGCAAAAACTCTGAGGGAAATGAAGAAAAAACACCCTGATGCAACGGTTGTATGCTATATAAATTCATCTGCAGAGGTAAAGGCGGAAAGCGATATCTGCTGCACATCCTCCAACGCTGTGAAAATTGTCAGGTCAATTGAGAATAATAAGATATTGTTTGTACCGGACAAGAATCTGGGAAGCTATGTGTCTTCAATGGTTCCGGAGAAGGAAATAATACTGTGGGATGGTTTCTGCCCTGTCCATGATCGGCTGACCGCAGAAACAATCATGGATATGAAGGAAGAACATCCGGAGGCCTTGGTTGTGGCCCATCCCGAGTGTTTGCCGGAAGTACTTGCAAAGGCGGATTACATAGGAAGTACAAAGAGGATAATCGAATATGTAGTTGAAAGCAGCGACACAGAGTTCATTATAGCAACTGAAAAAGGTGTCGTTGACCGTCTTGAAAGAATGACGGAGGGCAAAAGGATTTATCTTGCCGACAACAGGATGCTATGTAAGAACATGAAGAAAACAACACCCGAAAAAGTAATTGATGCGCTGAAATATGACAGATATGAAATAACCCTTGAAAAAGATGTCATCGATGCTGCTGCGGGTTGTCTCAGGAGAATGATGGAATTATCATGAAAAGATATCTTGGGTCATTTGGCCCGTACAACAACAGGGTAAAGACGGATGTGCTGATCATAGGCAGCGGTATTGCCGGCGCTTACACTGCGCTTTGCATTCCTGCAAACAAGAAAGTAACAATCCTTGCAAAGGAAGAAATAATTATTAGTAATTCGGCCCTTGCCCAGGGGGGAATTGCCGTTTCCCTTGGAGAAGAGGACTCCCCGCAGTATCATAAGGATGACACCGTTTACGCCGGAGCAGGACTCAGCAATGAGGAAATGGTTTGGATAATGGTCAGCGAAGCTACAAGAAACATCAGGAAGCTCCGTGAACTTGGAGTGGATTTCGATATGGACGGAAGGGAACTTTCACTTACCAGAGAAGCAGCCCACAGCCAGAGACGCATCATCCATGCCGGGGATTTCACAGGCAAGGAAGTATGTGAGAAGCTGTTGGCTTCAGCGAAGAAAAGGGAAAATATTGAGCTGCATGAAAAGATATTCGCAATAGACCTTCTGACGGATGGAAATGTTTGCAAGGGTGTGATTGCCCTTGACCAGCGTTCAGGCCACAGGGTCATTTATGAATGTGACGATGTTGTCTGTGCTTCCGGCGGATTCGGACAATTGTATGCCAACACTACAAATCCTATAATTGCAACCGGTGACGGAATGGCCATGGCCTACAGAGCCGGTGCCGCCCTTGCCGACATGGAATTCGTCCAGTTCCATCCGACTGCACTTTACCACAGGAAGGATAAAAGTTTCCTCATATCCGAAGCTGTACGGGGGGAAGGAGCGGTGCTCAGGAATAAATACGGAGAGCTTTTCATGGAAAGATACCATGAGATGAAGGAACTTGCACCAAGGGATATCGTTGCAAGGTCGATTTTCCAGGAAATGGCAAGGACTGATTCAGACTGCGTATATCTTGACATAACATCAAAGAAAAGGGAGTATCTGCAAAAGAGGTTTCCGAAGATCTTCGAGACTTGTCTGAAATATGATATAGATATTTCAAAGGACTTCATACCCGTGGCACCTGCTGAACACTATTGCATGGGAGGAATAAAAACCGACGAGAACGGATCAACCGGGATTTCGCGTTTTTATGCCTGCGGAGAGGCTGCATGTACCGGGATCCACGGAGCAAACAGGCTTGCGAGCAACTCACTTCTTGAGGGGTTGGTCTTCGGAAGCAGGATTGCAAGGCAGATAGGATCGCATGAAAAGAACAATGAATCCTTTGACATTCCTGAAGTCGTCAATGAGGGTAAACACTTTGTAACACCAGCTATTGAGTATGAAAAGAGAATCAAGGAAACAATGAACAAGTATGTGGGAATTGTCAGGAATGGGGAAAATCTCAAAAAGGCCCATGGGCAGATCATGGATATAATATCTGAAGTCAAGGAGCTTCAATGTGTATCCATGGCACAGTACCAGATATCGAATATGGCAACGATAGCGAGGCTCGTAATCGAATCCGCACTGGAAAGAGAAGAGAGCAGAGGCGCTCATTACAGGACTGATTTCCCTGAAACACGCGACGAATGGGTAAGACACATAGTCAGGAAGGTGGACAATGAAAATGAATAATATGATTGTAGAAAGAATAATTGAGAATGCCCTGGCTGAGGATATGCCCTTCGGGGATATAACAACGGATTCCATATTCACCGGAAAAGAAA
>DAINQB010000129.1:0-3146 GCA_036743175.1 Bacillota bacterium
CAAGGGGAGTGACATTCGATGTGGGCTGATATGGCGCATAAAGCATGTCATCGGCAATTTTCTTGAACCGGATGAATCCAAGCATCTTATGGCTTTCGCGGGCAGTGGTCTTCTCCGCAGCCAGCACAGGAAAAACCCTGGGGTCTGCGTGCATGTACTGGGTATTCAGCTTGTTCTTGATGGCCACTTTGAAGAATGCGAAGATCTGATTTGAAATATCGGGCAGTTCCCCAAGGTAAGCCCGGTACATTGTCATCAGATTCTCTATGCCGCATGTTCCCGCAATATAGTTCTCCATCTGTGAAAAAATCTGCAGGTCGGTTTCCACATGTACAGTGGTATCTCCTATGGACATCTGATAAGTTTCCCCGGAAACAACCTTGCATTCAGCCTTTTCCTTGTATGCAAAATATATTGCGGTCATAAGACCCTCGAAAGTTGAGTCGCAGATGTAGATTATCATACAGCTCCCTCCTTCAAAAACAGAGCAGGGGACTCAGCGTGGAAAAAGGACAGCTGGTTGTCAATCATGTCAGATGAGCTCAGTAAACCATGATATATATCCATTTCATTGAATTTGAGCATTGGGTCATATCGGCCGTCGCATGTAATAAAATACCTTGCACGTTTGACCACCGCTCCCAGCTTCTTCAGGTCATCAATTGTAAGCCTGTTGAATTTGCGTGCCTGAACAATCTTCTTTGCAGAAGTCTGGCCTATGCCGGGTATCCTGAGAAGCTCATAATACGAAGCCTTGTTGATTTCAACCGGAAACTTATCAAGATTCAGAAGTGCCCACTGACACTTGGGATCGATGTAGCGGCTGAAATTGGGATTCCTTTCGTTGAGTATCTCCGATGCCTTGAAATCATAGAAACGCAGCAGAAAGTCGGCCTGATAGAGACGGTGTTCCCTGAGCATGGGAGGAGCGGAATCAACGGATGGCAGCAGAGGATGGGAATTAATTGGAATATATGCACTGAAGTAAACTCTCTTCAGTTTGTATTTGTCATACATGGCTTCCGTAAGACTGACAATCTTCATATCCGTATCGCCTGAAGCCCCGATGATCATCTGCGTGGACTGGCCTCCGGGAACAAATTTCGGGGTGCTTCTGATGAATCGGGCATTTCCCTCGCGTTCGACTATCTTGTCCCTTATAAGCTTCATTGGTGCTACAAGATCCTCCTTGGTCTTGTCAGGGGCCAGAAGTTTAAGGCTGTCCTCACTGGGCAGCTCAATGTTGACGCTCATCCTGTCTACGATTCTGCCCAGCCTTTCAAGAAGTTCCCTCGATGTCCCCGGTATTGCCTTTACATGTATGTATCCGTTGAACCCATACTGCTCACGAAGCATCAGGACCGTACGGTAAATCAATTCAGAAGTATAATCAGGGCTTTTGATGACCCCGGAAGAAATGAACAGGCCTTCGATGTAGTTCCTGAGATAAAAATTGTAAGTAAGCTCACAAAGCTCCTCAGGTAGAAAAGTGGCACGGGGGATGTCGTTGCTCCGCCGGTTCTGGCAGTAGGCACAGTCATATTTGCAGTGATTGGTGTAAAGGACTTTCAGAAGGGAAATGCACCTGCCGTCTGAAGTAAAACTATGGCATATTCCACCGGCAACACTGTTGCCGAGTTTACCGGCTTTTCCTGCCCTGTCCACACCACTTGATGCACAGGACACATCGTACTTGGCGGCGTCAGCCAATATGTTGAGTTTCTGCATGATGTCCATGTATATATTGTATCAGCTGACGTTTGAAAAAGCAAACATATGTTCGTTTTTTGAATGATAATTTCAATGTATCAAGGACTAACTCTTTGACAGAACATTGACGGCAAGCTCGACAATCTTCTCCTGACCTGCAACAAAGAACCTTACCTTTGCGCGGCCTTTGCGGTGATTGACTGACTCTATCATACCTTCGAATGTTTTAAGGGGACCTGATTTAACAAAAATCAGGTCTCCTTCCACTATTATATCCGAGGCACCTATTACACCGTCAGTCTGAAGGTTCATAAGATGCAGGATAGGAGCAATTTCATCCTCTGTAATTTCGATTGGGCGTGATTCATCTTTTAGAATAAAGTAAATATCAAGGACTTCCTTGAACCTATAATAGGTTTCATCAGTGACATGACCGTTAACGAGTATGTACCCGGGAAACAGGGGACGGATGGCCTTGTGCCACTTTCCATTCTTTCTTTCCTTAAGAAGCTTCCTCGGTACATAAAAATCAAGTTCCTCACCGAACTTCGTCATGAGGTCCCGTTTGATTCTTTCCTCGCTGCCGCTTTTAACAAAAAGAGCGTACCAGGGCTTTAATGAATTTTCAACATCACTGATCTTTGTATCCATGAAATATATTTTAACACCAATAAGACTGCGAATGAAGTAAACTTAATTCAAGTGACAGTACTAATATTAAAAATAATACGAATTTATGCATTGGTACCATTTTGAGCACTCAAGGATTGATATAATATTTTTGCAATAATAGAAAAAAGTTGATAGTGTGCTGACAGCACACCACATAAATTTGAATATTGATATATTTATTGCAAGAGATACAAGATTTTGGAAAGTTAAATTAAATGCTAAAAGACATAACAAGTAAGTTTTATGAAGAGATTTCCGGTGTCAAGGATTTAAGCAAGTACATCGGTGAAAACGAAGGGAAGTTCATTACGATTTCTTTGGCTGAGTATCTTGACTTGTTGTTGGTGAACCAATCCATGACCAAGAAGGAACTGGTAAGGAGTACCGGCATTGAAAAAAGTTATTTGTATCAGATTTTCAACGGCAGGCGCACTCCAAGCAGAGACAAGCTCCTCAGGATAGCATTTGCACTCAAGCTGTCCCTTGATAATACACAGCGGCTTTTGCTGATTGCTGAAAAACCCATTCTGTATCCTGCAAGGAAAAGGGATGCAGCCATCATGTTCTGCCTTATAAAAGGTCATTCACTGGACAAGACACAGATTTATCTTTATGACCTGAACTTCGAAATTCTTGAATAGGTTCAATCAAAAAAATAAAATCACTGCCTGAGATTTCCTCAGGTTTTTGTTTGTATATAAGAATATCTTATACTGCATTAAAATGCCAATAGCAGATGTTTATAGTGGAACAACAATCCCGGG
>DAINQB010000130.1:0-3047 GCA_036743175.1 Bacillota bacterium
GGAAGGCTATCTGGTCATGGATTTCGACAATGCGGATTCGGCTTATTCATCATTTATTTCATCGCCATGTGACATGCTTATCGTGGATGTCATGATGCCGGGAACCAATGGACTGGACCTTTGCAGGAAAATACGTGCCAGAAGCAATGTTCCCATCATAATCGTTTCAGCCAGGGATGAGGAAATCGACAGGATCCTCGGACTTGAACTCGGAAGCGATGATTATATTTCCAAACCCTTCAGCCCAAGGGAACTTCTGATCAGAATGAAGAATATTTTCAGAAGAACAGACGGTGATGATAGCGCCGCAAACAAAGAAATACACTCCTTTGAAGATGTGGAAATAAATATACCCTTCCATACGGTTTCAATAAATGGAACAGAGGTCAATTTCACCGCCAAGGAATTCGATCTGCTTCTTCTTTTCGTAAGCAATCCCAGGCGTGCCTTCTCAAGGGAACAGCTAATAGACAGGATCTGGGGATATGAATACATAGGTGATGTAAGACCCGTTGATGACCTTGTAAAAAGAATAAGGAGAAAACTGCGCGACAGTGGTTCGTCAATGGAAATCGCCACAGTCTGGGGATATGGTTACAAGGCAGCAGGAGGATCTGAATGAAACTGAGGGCCAAATTGATAACCTCGTATATAGTTATAATATCCTTGATTTTCTTGGTCTTTTATATCATCTCCATGCCCCTTGTCAGGAATTATGTCAGAAACCGTGTATCGGACAGTCTGATCAATGAACAGGTTCTGGTGAAAAGCCGATTGGTCGAAAGCCTTGCGGAGGCAGAAGACCGTGAGGAATATCTGCGGTTGTTTGCAAAAGAGAGGATTGCCATAGAGCGGCTGGGACTCAGCAGTTCAATAGCAATATTTTATTATGGGAAGGCAACGGGATCATTGAGCTTCGTACAGGATATCGGGATAAGTGATGATACCCTCCTGACCATCGCCGAGCATATAGATGACAAGGATACAACTCCATACAGCGGAATGATAGACAGCGAGCGGCAGATGATGGTTGCATTTCCCATGGGCAATACATTGTTGCAGCAGCGCATTTTTATTCTTATGTATACACCGTATACGGCAATTACTGACTTTACCAGAGGATTTACAAGGATCATGTTCGTTGTCTTCGGCATAACCTCCGTCGCTGCAATAATAATTTCATTGATTCTTGCCGAACGCATGACCAACCCCATAGCAAAGCTCAAGGCACAGGCTGAACGCCTTAGAAAAAGGGATTTCTCAGCACGTTCTGCCGTATCCACCAAAGATGAGTTCAGGGAGCTCTCCCTGGCCCTTAACCAGGCCTCCACGGAGCTTGAAGCATATGACAGGGCACAGAAGGATTTCCTTGACAACATCTCCCATGAACTGAAGACCCCCCTCATGTCCATCCAGGGATATGCCGAGGGTATCCGTGACGGAATATTTGAACCTGATGACAATACCCTGGGAATCATTATAGGTGAAAGCCAGCGGCTCAAGAATCTCGTAGGCAGCATCTCTTATCTTTCCAAGCTGGAATCAACTCCGGATTTCTATAATTTTTCCATGATTGATGCCGGAAAAGTCATCAAGGCGGCCATTGATGCTGTTTCAGGGCTAGAATCAGCACGGGATATAAAGATCATTGCAACGGATCTGCTGTCTGCAACAATTCCCGGTGATGGTGAAAAACTTGCACAGCTGTTCATAAACATTCTGGCAAACGCAGTTAGATATGCTTCTTCTGCTGTTTATGTAAATTGTTCACTGTCCGCTGAATCATATATTGTAGAAATAAGTGATGACGGACCCGGCCTGCCACCTGCAGATACTGATAAAGTCTTCAGACGTTTCCACAAAGGTCCGGGTGGAAACACAGGTCTTGGGCTTGCTATTTCCCTCGCAATAGCCAAAAGCCATGGCGGAAATATTACAGCCGGAAACAAAGTTTCAGGCGGGGCCATATTCAAGGTTACATTACCCCTTGGTTCACGGAATTGAATAGTCACAGTTATGTATTTTCAAAGCATTTCTGATTGAATAATCAATGTTTTTTTTATATAATTGACTTAAATAAGAACGGAGGATCATTAAATGTATTACCCATCACTTGTAACCAGCACTTCTATAATCGCTGCCATGTCTACTGTGCTGACTGTTATATTCAGTGTTGCCTTATATATTTTATTTGCTTACAGCCTTTATGAAATAGTCAGGAAACAGGAGATGCCAAATCCGTGGCTTGCATGGATTCCAATAGTCAATATGTACTGTGTAGGCAAGCTGGTCGGGAATATAAAGGTTTTCAATCTATCACTGACAAACATGGAAATCATACTTCCGCTGGCATTTGCCCTGTTCGTAGGACTTAAATACATACCTCTGGTAGGATTCATATTGTCTGCCATAGGTTTGCTTGTTCTTGTACTTGCCTTTCACGTACTATATGAAAAATTTGACCCGGAGAATGCATTTTTACTTACAATAATCACTGCCATACTTCCGGTGCTGGCTGCCCCGGTCATATTATTCATATACAGGAACAAATGACAGGATTTGACATATTGTACAAAAGTTGAAATTTCATAAAAAAAATATTAAAATATCCTTACTGCGTCCTGCAAGTGACAATCTTTGCCGGGCCGAAAACAATTAATTGGAGAAGCCGATGAAGCGACACGGGGCTGACAGCCACCACAAGGAATCAAGAGGATCAACACTACTATATATTCCCCACAGCGGGAAGCACACCAGGATATTGAATATATCAGCTCCGGTGGCAAAACTTGTATCTGCATTTCTTATCTTTGCAATGATAATAACCGCTCTTTCACTGGTAATGACATACTTTATCCGCGAGAACCGTATGCTCAATGACAGGAATGAGTACATAGTCAATAAATACCAGGAACAGATCAGTGCGACAAACCTTTATATAGCACGCCAGTCAACGATGCTTGAGGCCAAGATGAAGGAGTTAAGTGAAATTGAGTTCACCCAGACTTCAATTTCAGGTGGAATCCTGAACCTTGCAGAGAAACTCG
>DAINQB010000131.1:0-2889 GCA_036743175.1 Bacillota bacterium
GTGGACATAGATGAGCTTGATATAACGGATGTCCATGCTGTGAACAACATGGTCGGTGACATTGAACCGGACATGGTCGTAAATTGTGCCGCATATACAAATGTAGAAAAGTGCGAGGCGAATGAAAACAACGCAAAAGCCGTAAACTCGCTAGGTGCGGGAATACTTGCAAAGGCTGCCTTTGATGCCGGAGCTTCAATCATACACTTTTCCACCGATTATGTATTTGACGGGAATAAGGGAAAACCATACACTGAGGAAGACGAACCCAATCCCATTAACATATATGGATTGACAAAACTTGAAGGTGAAAATGCGGTGAAGGCCGGTAACCCCCGGCACTTCATTTTAAGGACAGCATGGCTATATGGGGACGGAAACAACTTTGTAAGGACAATGCTTAGGCTTTCGAAGGAAACTAAGACAATAAAAGTGGTCAATGACAAGAGGGGAACCCCAACCAGCACTGCGGAGCTTGCACGTGCTGTTATGCGGCTGATGGACACAAAAGAGTACGGAATATACCACGCTACCTGTGAAGGAAGCTGCACATGGTACGAATTTGCACAGAAGATCTTTGAAATTAAGGACAAACCGGTAAAGGTGATTCCATGTTCATCCTCCGAAGTCATCCAAAAAGCCAGACGTCCTGGATGCTCTGTGCTTGATAACAGGAATTTCAGGGATAGGCTTGGGTATCGTTTTTGCAGCTGGCAGGATGCCCTGGAGGAATATCTGAAAGGGGAACTTTCATGAAAACATATCTTGTAACCGGCGGGGCAGGCTTTATTGGGTCTGATTTCATAAGATATTTATTCAGCAAATACAAGGACAGCATCAGAGTAATCAATCTGGACAAGCTGACCTATGCCGGCAATCTTGAAAACCTGAAGGATATCGATTCAGACAATGGATACTTATTTATTAAAGCAGACATCTGTGACAAGCCATCAGTCGATACTCTTTTTTCCTCGATGGACATTGATTATGTGGTTAACTTTGCAGCAGAAACCCATGTGGATCGCAGTATAATTGATTCAGGTGAATTCATCCGTACAAATGTACTTGGTACTCAGAATTTACTTGAAGCTGCCAGAAAACAATGGCGGAGGGAGGATGGATTTACACAGGGCAAGAGGTTCCTCCAGGTTTCCACAGATGAGGTATATGGTTCATTGGGAAGGGACGGCCTCTTTACAGAAGCTACACCCCTTGACCCCCACAGCCCCTATTCAGCAAGCAAGGCAGCTGCTGATCTCATTGCAAAGTCATACCATGATACATACGGGTTTCCAGTCAACATAACACGCTGTTCCAACAATTATGGACCCTACCAGTTTCCCGAAAAACTGATACCTCTTATGATAAACAACGCAATCAACCACCGAAAACTGCCCCTCTATGGCGACGGACGGCAGGTAAGGGACTGGCTGCATGTAAGGGACCACAGCAGAGCCATTGACATGGTTCTGGGTATGGGTGAACCCGGACGGATATATAATATTGGTGGTCACAACGAAAGGGAGAATATCCATATAGTCAGGGAAATCATAAGGCGCCTGCAGGAAATAATCGGTGACAAGGATATAAACGAAGGCCTCATAAGCCATGTCGCAGACAGACCCGGCCATGACAGAAGGTATGCCATAGATCCCTCAAGAATAAGGAAAGAGACCGGATGGGAGCCAGTGAAATCCTTCGAAGAAGGTCTTTTTGAAACAATCAGCTGGTATCTTGAAAACACAGGATGGCTCAGAAATATCACAAGCGGTGAATATATGAAATACTATGAATCAGTCTATGGAGGAGACAAATGAAAGGAATCATTCTTGCAGGCGGAGCAGGAACAAGGCTGCACCCTGCCACGCAGTCAATATCAAAGCAGATACTCCCTATCTATGACAAGCCCATGATTTACTACCCTATGTCTGTTCTAATGCTTGCAGGCCTCAGGGAGGTACTTGTAATCTCCACACCAAGGGACATCCCGCTTTATAAGGACTTGTTCAGCGACGGCCATCACCTTGGGATGAAAATATCATATGCGGTCCAGGATCAACCCAATGGTCTCGCCGAGGCCTTTATAATTGGAGCAGAATTCATAGGAAAATCCAATGTTTGTCTCGTACTGGGAGACAATGTTTTCTATGGCCAGGGTTTTCCTGCAGTACTAAGAAAAGCAGCGGTTAAGAGGAAAGGTGCCACAATCTTTGCCTACCATGTGTCCGATCCGAATCGCTATGGAGTTGTGGAATTCAATAAGGAAGGAATGGCCGTCAGCATAGAGGAAAAACCGGCCATACCAAAAAGCAGGTATGCAGTCCCTGGAATATATTTCTACGACAACGATGTCGTTACGATTGCAAGGGGACTTAAGCCTTCGGCAAGAGGAGAACTTGAGATAACCGATGTCAACAACCACTACCTGAAAAATGGAAGTATGTATGTGGAGAAACTGGGCCGTGGCATTGCATGGCTGGATACGGGGACATTTGAAAGCCTCCTCGATGCATCCAATTACGTCCATGCAATACAGCAAAGACAGGGCCAGTATGTATCGTGCATTGAGGAAATAGCCTATCTGATGGGTTTCATTGACCTTGAACAGCTGGAGGAATTGGCAGGAGGAATGAAGAACAGCGCTTACGGACAGTATCTGATGGGGATAGTATCGGAACGAAAGAACAAAACGGAGTAGACCATGAAACTTGAGTTAACAGATGGAAAGCTGGAGGGTATAAAGCACATCCGGCCGGCTGCATACAAGGATGAGCGGGGATATTTCCTTGAAACATACAGTCAAGTCGATTTTAAAAATTCCGGGCTGAATGCGAATTTCCTTCAGGATAATGAATCAAAGTCAACAAAAGGCGTACTGCGCGGAATGCA
>DAINQB010000132.1:0-1061 GCA_036743175.1 Bacillota bacterium
CTGCTGCTGGATGAACGGGAAATGGTCTCATATCCTGATGCCGCAATAAGTGGAGACAGCATTACCGTAATATACGACCGGGACCGTTATGGTAAAAGTGAGATAATGACTGCACATATAAAGGAAGATGAAATAATCAAAGGAAGTCTGCTTCATGAAGATTCCTATCTTAAAAACATAATATCTTCGAGAGACTTAAAGATAGGATAATCAATAAGTTTGACATAATCCCCGCTTCACTTCATACTTGTAATTGGAATTGCACTTAACCGTGTAAAATTTAAAGAAAGGAGAAAGCAATGGAAAATTTAAACGACCAAAGGCTTGCGGTCTTGATTGATGCAGATAATATCCCTCATTCAAACGTCAAGGCAATGATGGAAGAAATTGCCCGTTATGGTAATCCCACTTTCAAAAGAATCTATGGTGACTGGACAAAACCAAATCTTTCCGGATGGAAGAAGATTCTTCTTGAAAATTCAATTACCCCCATCCAGCAATACGGATATACAACAGGAAAGAACGCAACCGACTCTGCCATGATAATCGACGCAATGGATATTCTCTATTCCGGCAAGGTAGATGGCTTTTGTCTTGTCTCAAGTGACAGCGATTTCACCCGTCTTGCAACCAGATTAAGGGAAGCCGGAAAGAAAGTCTACGGAATAGGCGAAAGAAAAACCCCATTGGCCTTTATATCGGCATGTGATAAGTTCATTTATCTCGAAATTCTGAATCCTGAACCTGAGGTTGATGCTGAAGAAAAAACTTCTGAAAAGAAATCAACCTTCAAAATCAAGAAACCAAGGATCAGTAAAAAGCTACCACGTGAAATCGTAAAACTCATCAAAGATTCAATACATGATGTTGCAGATGAGAGTGGCTGGGCTTTTCTTGGTGACGTAGGAAATCTCATAATGAAGAAATCCCCGGATTTTGACCCCAGGAATTTCGGATTTCTGAAACTGACCCCCTTGATTCGGGCAATGAACGGCATTGAAATCGATGAAAGGGAAACCTCCAACAAGCATGTAAAGCACATTTACATCCGGGAGAAATAG
>DAINQB010000132.1:1161-2845 GCA_036743175.1 Bacillota bacterium
GGTCCGGCAGTAACCTTCATATGGTCTGTCATTCCCTACAGGATTGCATGGAGATATTCCCATGCGGCTGAAAAGCTGGCATTGCTTGATGTGGGTCATGTCTGCCAGAATCTATATATTGCCTGCGAAGCAGCAGGAATGGGCACCTGTGCAATAGGGGCATACTTCCAGGAAAAACTTGACAAGTTCCTAAGTATTGACGGAAAGAAGGAACTGGCAATCTATGCCTCCCCGGTTGGAAAAACAAAGGAGTAGAAATGGACATCAGTGAGAAATTCATAAGCAAGGAAACAGTATACAGCGGTAGCTTCATTGAAGTTGAAAAAAGAAAATATGAACTTTGTGACGGCAGGGAGGCCTATCGTGACATTGTCGTCCATCCTTCCGCCTGTGCGGTTGTGGCCGTGGACAATAATATGAACATATATCTTGTCAAACAATACAGGGCTGCCTTTGACCGTATACTCCTTGAGATACCTGCGGGTAAAATGGATGCAGGCGAAGAACCCATTGAATGTGTCAGACGGGAACTTGAAGAAGAAACAGGCCTGCGTGCCGGCAAATTTACGCACCTTTCCTCAATTGCAGTAAGCCCCGGTTTCTGTACGGAAATAATTCATATATATCTGGCTCAGGAGCTGGAACAGGGAAACACCAATCCCGATGAAGATGAGCATCTGCTTGTTTCAAAAATGAGTCTTGAAGCCGCAAGGAAGAATGTATTCAACGGCACCTTTTCGGACGCAAAGACTATTTCGGGAGTTCTTCTTGCTTATGAATACCTTAATATCAAGCCTTAAACCTTGGGTTCAGGTCTTCATCCGTAATTTTCAGAATCTCAAGATATGGCCCCAGCTTCCGGAGCCTGTCTATGTCTTCAATTGAATGGGCATCACTCCCAAAGTGGAACTTGCAGCCTGCTTCCTTTGCAAGTGTAAAAAACCTCAGATAGGTATCGTCAGTGAATCCATCTGTGCCCCTTGAATATATACCAGGAAATGTACATGAGTTTATTTCCAGGCTTACCTTTTTTTCATTGGCCATGGAAAAGCATTCATTGAACTCCTCATTCGAAATCGAGTTGAATATTTTGTCTCCTATATCAAAGAAACCCATGGGAAGCATTGGGTGACATATTCCTGCAGCCACATCAAAGGAAAGAACTTCCCTGAACCTTTTTACCAGTTCCTTTGCCAGTTCCGTGGGTGAGAAGAGGCCTTCTTCATTTGCAAAATCAGTCAGAGTGTGGTTTGTAGGCACAAGGACGTAATCAAACAAGGAAGCCACTTCCTTTGAAATACCAATCCTTCCTTTTCCATAATATTCTGTTTCACAGCCGAACAGTATTCTGATTCCATCTATGCGATCAGGCATCATATCATGTATTTTAACCACATGATCATAATCCTGATTTCTGTATACTGCATTGTCACCACCGGGCATTGTCTTGTCCCACATGTGGTCTGTGAAACCCAGAACCCTGATTCCATTGGCCTTTGATCTTTCAATTATTGCCGGTGGAAGAAAATTGGGATCATCAGAACATCTTGATAAAAAAGTGTGCATATGTACATCATGTTGTATTTTCATATATAACCTCTTGATAATTATACATCAGTACAAAACATCACATACAAATAATTACCTGTCAGGAAAATATTTTCCTGACAGGTGAATATTTTCC
>DAINQB010000133.1:0-2721 GCA_036743175.1 Bacillota bacterium
CAACTACCAGTACAATTATTAATGTCTTTAATATTCCTTTGATGCCTTTTTTCATTGCTGTCCTCCATCCTGATGTCAAAAGGATATTTTCACCATCTATTTATCTTTCCAGTTCCCATCCGTTGTCACAGGGAAGTTCAAGAATAAACCTTGTATATTGGTCTTCCTCAGTCTCGATCTTCAGGTTCCCATGGTGCTCCTTTACGATACCATAGCTGATGGAAAGTCCGAGTCCTGTTCCCTGATCCCTTCCTTTGGTTGTAAAGAAAGGATCAAATATATTATCAATGATTGCATCGGGAATACCGGTTCCAAAGTCTTCCACTGTAAGGATAAGCCAGTTCCTGCTGCCATTGACTGATAACCTGCAGCTCAGATTAATCACCTTTCTATCATCATATCCCTTGTACTTGATATTCAAGGCATCATGGGCATTTGTCAGAAGATTCATGAGTACCTGCTGTATCTGCTGGCTGCGGCACTTTATTGCAGGAAGATTTTCTTCTATTGTGACATTGATCCTTATCTGGTCTTTCTTTATAACGGTACCTATCAGTGAAAGTGTTTGTGTAATAATGTCTTCAATTCTTGCATAACTGTGTTCCTGCCCGCTTTTTCTTGAGAAGTTAAGCAGGTTCCTGACTATCTCAGCTATCCTGTTGGTTTCGTGCACAATCTCACCTGCGTAATACTTGATATCAGGATCTCCTTCTTCACAATCAAGGATCAACTGACCATAGTTCATTATACCGTTGATGGGGTTGTTTATTTCATGGGCAACTCCGCTTGCCAATGTACCAATTGATTCAAGTTTCTGTTGATTACGTAACTGTGCTTCCAGATTAAGCTGATTCTTTTCAAGTATTCTTTTGTCAGTTATATCAAGGAATACGACTATTGCTGCAATTATCTTACCAGTCTTGTCCCTGACCGGACCTGCATTTGCAAGTACATATCTGTCTTCATGATCGTCACGCCTGACAATGAATTCTTCACTGACAACATCTCCATACAGGACAGCCCTTGCCAAAGGCACTTCTTCAGGTTTATATGGAGTCCCATCCAAATGCAGTATGTTCCAGGTGTCCACATACTTATGATAATCCACATCTTTTACTATTTCGTCTTCTGTTCTGTTCCTGATCAATAGACCCGCATCATTGACATATCTGAGTTTCCCGTCAGGGGCGTCTGCTATTGCTATTCCTGCATGGCTGTTCTCAAAGGCCGCTCCAAGGATTGCCTGATACTCATCCAAAGCTTCCTCCGCCTGTTTCTGCTTTGAAATATCTATTATGGATGTCATGAAGTACATCGGGTTGCCTTCATTGTCCCTTCGTAAAGAAGCATGTAATTCCACCCAAATAACAGAGTTGTCCTTTCTTATATACCTTTTCCTGAACTGAACCCTATCCTGATGTCCCTCAAGCAAGTTTCTGACGGCTTCCAGACTTATTTCAATATCTTCTTCATGGGTATAATCCCTCCATGGTTTTCCTTCAAGTTCGTCCTTCTCATATCCAAGCATTTCACAAAAGGTCCTGTTTACATTCATATTCCCATCGAGACCGGTTATTGAAATTCCAGTCGGAAGGTCATTGAAGATATATTCATACTTTTCTTCACTCTCAATGAGCTCCATCTCCTTTTTTCTGAGCTCCTGATTGAACTTGCTCTTATTGTTTTTGAAAAGCTTGATATTGCGAAGCCATGCCTCTAATTGGTATTTGCTGATATTGCTGCTAACAAATCCTTCTGCAGGCACATAGAAAGGATTTTCGTAAACGTCATTGTCAAGGATTATAAAGGGATGAACCTGAATAATATTGATTATCATTTCATCGCTGAACTTTGTCATATTATATCTGCATATTGAGGATACCGGATATTTGGAAAAGAGCAGTTCGTTCAGCTTCCACTCGTATTCCATGATTTTCTCAAAACCACCTTTGAAATCAAGAAGCCAGCTTATTTCCCCGGTTATGGCAAGACCATCAAACCCATCTGATTTTGATTTTCTTGCCTCACCGACAAGTGTTGATATCATCATATCAGGCTCAAAGATGCCGCCTTTTGCATATGATTCATTATGGTCCAGGATAATCAATTGTTTTGATTCAACAACGGAATTGTAATCCACAACAGCCCTCAGACCTCGAATTATGGCTTTTGTATCAGTGTCGCCTTTTATATATATGCAACGAATGTTCTTTTCAAGATTCACCCTGATGTATTCAACCAGAAGACCTGTAATCTCGGAATCCTGATTGTATAGTACAACCATATGTTCTTCCGGCAGGAAACGGGGTGTTTCTTTCATGTAATCAGTCATGACAGATCTCCTTTAAAATAATAATCCACCGAAGTACGGTTGCTGCATACCTTATGTTTGCATCTACAGAATCAATTAACATCCATTTTACTCCTATTGCCAATCTATAACAAGGTGGCTGTTTCGATTCCAACATCAGTCGGTGACAGTACAATATTTGTCAAATACTTTATTTACATATAGAATTAAATCAAGATTTTACCAGAAGGGGGGGGGATTTTGTTGATATACATACTCAGTATAGTTGCATATCTTGTACTTGCCCTTATAGTCCTTGTTCTGTTTTTACTCAGTATAGTATCTTCTGTCATTACAGGCCATTATGTTATCTCTACCCTTAAACTGGCAATCACTTTCTTTCTGATGTATGAATTGCACAGGAATTGGCT
>DAINQB010000134.1:0-2683 GCA_036743175.1 Bacillota bacterium
TCCGTTGAAAAGGATGTTGAGGCCATGTTTGATATAATCCGGCAGGAATGGGGATATATTGATGTCCTGGTCAACAATGCCGGCACCAATATCAATCAGGACATTTTCGATACTTCCTATGAAGACTGGAAGGAAATAATGGGCATTAACCTGGACGGAACGTTTCTTTGCAGCAAAAAGGCAATGGAGATGATGAGGGAGCTGAATCATGGAAGGATAATCAACATATCTTCCCTTGCCGCTCATCAGGGAACAATGAACGGATCAGTCCATTACGGTGCAAGCAAGGCAGGTCAGATAGGTTTCGGCAAAACCCTTGCCCGTACTGCTGCCAGATACAATATAACCGTCAATACAATTGCACCCGGGCTGACTGCAACTGAGTTGTTGAATGAAAGACCAGCAGAAGAAATTGAAAGGCTCAAAGCCAATGTGCCCCTTGGAATAGGGCGGGTATCGGACATAGCCGCAGCAGCTGTTTTTCTTGCGAGTGATGAAGCCGGATATATAACCGGACAAACATTGGACGTCAATGGCGGATGGCTGATGAGATAATCCGGTCCGGTAATATAATTTAGAAAGCAATAGTAATGACTCATATGACAAACTGTGAAATTGTTCACAGTTTGTTCATATTTCTGTTAAATTCTCATAAAACAGCTTTCATATTATACTGATATATCATTTAGCTGGGAGGAAGCAAATGAAGAAGATAATTAGAATAATGGCTGTTGGTTTATTGATATCAATTATTGCGTCAGGATGCAGCAATGAAACAGATCCGGTTGTTTCAGAAAATGTATATTCAAATGAGCCTTCTATTCAAAACGATGGAGGCAACGGAATATTTGTATCCGGATATCCCATAGTGGATACCAACCAAACTGTGTTCTACAGCAATACAGCAACAATCAATGAACCTGCTGAAGGTGAGGCCTTCTATGGACAGGATGCTTCATATATGGGAAACCAACCAAGTTATACGGATAACGGAGACAGTACAATAACAGACAATGTCACAGGACTTATGTGGCAAAAGACACTGGATGAAAAAATGACCTATGATGAGGCTCTTGAGTACGCAATGGAAAGCAGTCTTGGTGGATACAACGACTGGCGGGTTCCGACAATCAAGGAATTGTTCTCATTGATTGACTATACAGGAGAGGCCTTTGGTGAAAAGGCCTCAGTATTGTTCATAGATACAGATTATTTCGATCAGCCGATAGGTGATGTATCAGCCGGGGAAAGGGAGATAGATGCCCAGGTATTATCTTCAACCGTATATGCCGGAACGACCATGAACAATATATCTACAGTATTTGGTGTCAATTTCATTGACGGAAGAATAAAGGGATACCCCATGTATACTGACAGGGATGGATACAAGGAGTATTATGTGAGACTGGTAAGGGGCAATGAAGAATATGGAATCAATCAGTTTGTTGACAATGGAGATGGCACAATAACTGACCTCGCAACAGGCCTTATGTGGTTGCAAAGTGATGATTCTCTTACAAGGAATTGGGAGGAAGCCCTGAATTACTGTGAAACACTGTCTTTTGCCGGATATGATGACTGGAGGTTACCAAATGCAAAGGAACTTCAAAGCATCGTGGACTATACAAAAAGTCCTCAGACAAGCAACAGCCCTGCCATAGATGATATGTTTATCCTGACAAAGATTGTTGATGTAAATGGAAATGAAAACTATGGTTTCTACTGGACTTCAACAACCCATATGGATGGAGTCAATAAAAGTGATGGTGCTGCATATGTCGCATTTGGTGAGGCCCTTGGGAAAATGAACAATACGGTCATGGATGTTCATGGAGCAGGTGCGGTCCGCAGTGATCCAAAGTCAGGGGAAGCAGATGACTATCCGCAGTTCTTTGGTCCGCAGGGTGACATCCGCTATGTATATAACTTTGTACTTGCAGTAAGAGATGCCGGAAACTGAATCAAATCCTGTATATCAAACGACCTCAATGAAAACCTCTGTCGTGCTTCTGCCAAGGTTAGTGGTACAGTGAATGTAAAAATCACAACGGCCCCGGTCATCGACACCGGGGCTGCCATGAAGATATCCATCCTCCGGCCTGATCTGCAGCCAGGATGGATTTCCTTCCAGCTCATAGAAGGGTATCTCCCTTTTAAGGAAGCTTGTATATATTGGATTATCCGGAAGTCTGTTGAAATGAAGACTGCCAAGGGAAAGAATCGTTCTGACGAAACAGGAATATTCATTCCCGGCCTGAACCCTTGGTTTCACTGAAGACTTGAATATATATGGAGTGGTCAGTGAAATCATTTCACCT
This sequence comes from Bacillota bacterium, assembly GCA_036743175.1. GTDB lineage: Bacteria > Bacillota > Clostridia > DUPQ01 > DUPQ01 > JAFGQE01. Next base: position 2,319 of record DAINQB010000134.1, read on the forward strand.
GCAGGACCTGAGTGTTCCTCAGTTGACGCTCTGATTCTAAAATGTGAGGGGAAAGATTCCTTTGTTATATCAAAAGGTATGAATATACTGGTTTCATTGGTTGAAGCAATATGATTGCCCGGATATCTTGAGGATACAGCAGGATCATCAACTCGCTTCACCCATACATCATAAGGAACCATTGATGGGATGAATCCTTTTTCAGAACTCCCGAAAATGTCATAGCTTACGTCATTTTCATTTGATGCTACAGGGAACCAATGAAGTTCGATTCCATCAGGCAGATATTTAACATGATTGAAAACAGGTGCGGGAAGAGCATGGTAAACAAAACCAGCCGGCCTGCACCAGGGGCTGATGATACC
>DAINQB010000135.1:0-2537 GCA_036743175.1 Bacillota bacterium
ATTGCCTGACGAATGTACCGCTTCTGTTCAAACCGCCCACAGGAACAAAGGTCATAACCGGCATAAGGAATGCATTGGTTGAGCTGATAGACTTTACAGCCACTGTTTATGATCTTACCGGAATAGAACCGGGTTATACACATTTCGGGAAATCATTGATTCCTGTTGCTTCAGGGAAGGATGAGGAACACAGGGATGCTGTTTTCTGTGAAGGCGGGAGGATGCCTGACGAAAAACACTGCAGCGGCAGCAGATCCACCAGCGCCGGGACTGATTTCCTTTATTCTCCCCGCATCAATCTTCAGATTGGAAACGGACCGGAGCACTCAAAAGCCGTCATGGTAAGGACACATGACTGGAAATATGTCTACAGGGTTGGTGAAAAGCATGAACTATATGATTTGAAGAATGACCCTGATGAAATGAACAACTTGATTGATTGTAAAAGTCATAGGGATGTCCTGCAGAAACTGAGGTTCAGGATGCTGCGATTCTTTGTGGAAACCGGGGATATAGTACCATTTGACGCTGATGAAAGATGGTTTCCGGGAATCGCAGACTAGTTTGCAAAGAGGTGATCATGGTGTCAGGAAAACCTAACATTGTATTTGTTCTTACCGATGACCAGGGCTATGGGGACCTTGGCTGTCATGGGAATCCTGTGATAAAGACTCCGGGTATTGATGGGTTTTACGAAGATTGTGTCAGGTTCACAAATTACCATGTGGGACCAACATGTGCCCCCACAAGAGCAGGACTGATGACAGGTCATTATGCAAACAGCACTGGAGTATGGCACACATTCAGCGGCCGGTCACTTCTAAGGGAAAATGAGTGGACCATTGCAGATGCACTTTCGGAAAGTGGATATATGACGGGAATTTTCGGTAAATGGCACCTTGGAGACACATATCCATACAGACCCATGGACCGTGGTTTCAAGACTTCCGTAATACATGGCGGTGGAGGTATAAGCCAGATACCCGATTACTGGGGCAATGATTATTTTGATGATGTATACAGAGTGAATGATGAACCGGTGAAGTTCAATGGTTATTGCACTGATGTTTTCTTTTCAGAGGGAATAAGGTTCATTGAAGAAAACAAGGACAATCAGTTCTTCTGCTGTATAACATTGAATGCACCTCACACACCTTTGAACGTTCCTCCCGAATATCCCATGATGTACAAAGGTCTTACTGATGATAAAAAAGCCAGGTTCTATGGAATGATAACTAACATAGACGAAAACTTCGCAAGACTCAGGGGAAAACTGCTGGAACTTGGGCTGGAGGAAAACACCATATTGATATTCATGACCGACAACGGGTCTGATTCAGGCATTGAGACCGATATGAATCAGTTTGTTACCAGCGGGTTCAATGCAGGGATGAGAGGTAAGAAGAACTCGGAGTATGATGGCGGGCACAGAGTACCTTTCTTTGTAAGATGGCCTGAAGCAGGAATTGCAGGGGGACGTGATATCCACAACCTTGCTGCAAATGTTGATTTCATGCCGACACTGCTTGAGTTGTGTGGAATTGAAAAAAGAGCAGATATAAAATTCCACGGGAAGAGCCTTTGCTCCATTCTTGTGGGAGATGGTGACTGGCCGGAAAGAGTAGTTGTAACCGATTCACAAAGACACCCGATACCTAAGAAATGGCATAAAAGTGCCGTTATGACAGACAGATGGAGACTGGTCAATGGATCGGAACTGTATGATATGGACTGTGACCGGGAACAAAGAACCGATGTGGCCGGTCAATATCCGGATACCGTGGAAATACTAAGAAACGAATACGAAAAATGGTGGGAAGCAGTTTCCGTGCAGTTCGACCGGATGATTCCGATACATATAGGAAAAATGAGGGTTCCAATCCTTGCGCAGGACATGAGAAATGAAGAGTGTGTTACAGCCTGGGGGCAGCATCAGGTCCGCAGAGGTCTAAAGGCTCTCGGGTATTGGGAAATTCATGTGGATGAAGCCGGTGAATATGAATTTGACATGAGAAGATGGCCCGACACACATGAAAGACCGGTTGATGCAGGCATTCACGGTGAAGACATTGAGTTCAGCAAACGGGGTGTTTGGGAGAATGATTGGTTCAGGTATTCAGGAGGAAAGGCCATACCAATCACCAGGGCATCAATCGAAATACAGGGAATCCATCTGGAGGCATCAGTTCCGGCTGGATCTGAAAAAGCAGTGTTCAATATAAAACTTGACGAAGGAATATGTATATTGAAGGCATCCTTTGGAACGGAAGTGGAAAGGGAGTTGCTTTCACCATATTTCATTTATTCTACCAGGATCTGATGGGATGAGGATATTATGAAGAAGAAGTACAACAGCATAGATAGAACCAATCTTAAGGATAGTGAATCAGCAAGAAGACTCTATGAAATTATGCTCAGGTGGATTCCTTTTGCAGATTCCACATATAATGACTGTTCATATATAGATGGTGCGGGTCACTTTTTCGGAGGAAGCTATTTCTATTCCGTTGAAACAGCAATACCCATGTTCTTATATA
>DAINQB010000136.1:0-2454 GCA_036743175.1 Bacillota bacterium
CCCCAGCAATGACCGCATAAATGATATGGACCTGACGGGAATAACTCCATTATTTCATCAGCATATTCCCCTGCGAGCTGTCCAAAGGTCAGCGGATGCTTCCAAACACCCTTTTCATCTTTATATCTCAGTGCATAGATCGGTCTGAAATCCTGAATTGCAGCACCTATGTGTCTGTATGTTGTAGCATCGCCAAATCCTGAATGTATGAAAAATAACGGTTTTCTTGTCCCACTGGTACTGATAGGAACTACAAACTTTCCTGAAGAATACTTGTTTCTATGGATATCTATATAATCTGCAACGGATGCGATTGTTCCTCCTTTATATAGGACATTCACAGGAACCATAACCCCCATTGATTGTTCTATTTCTGACAAAACTGCTGCACCGCTCAGAGAATCTCCTCCCAATGACAGAAACTTTTCATGGATATCTATTTTCTTTCTCTTAAGATACTTTTTCCATATAATAATCAAATCTTTCTCTGTTTTTGTTTGTTTTACACCATACATGACTCTGTTTGAATTTTCCATGACACTCGGATATTGCTTGTCAAGAATGGAAAAAAGCTCCTTTCTTTTCACCTTTCCTTCACTTCCGACGGGAATCTCATCCACAGTATATAACAATGTTGGAATCTTATATGTGCTGATATATCCTTCCAAAAAGTTTCGTAATTCCTTTAAGTCAGTTGTCCTGCCTCTGTCCATGACAACAGCAGCAGCCACATTTTCTGAACCATAGGTATTTGGATATGGAAATACACATGTCTGAAGGATACCAGGATGCTTCATAATGGCTTCTTCAACTTCATAAGGAGACACCTTTTCTCCTCCTCTGTTGATCATTTCCTTTATACGGCCTGTAATAAAAACATATCCATCATCGTCAATATGACCCAGGTCTCCTGTCCTGAACCACCCCTCATCGAAATATTCACCATTGTCAATATCTCTGTTCTCATATCCCCTGAAAACTGAATTCCCCCTTACCTGTATCTCTCCACCCCGGGACCTCAGTTCCAGTCCCGTAAGAGTACCGGCTGAGCCCTGCCTGTGTCCCTTTGGTTCCTTATATGTGCTTGCTATGTTCTTGGTTTCAGTCATTCCATAGCTGAAGATCACTCTTGCCCCAAAAGCTCTCTCTAGTTCCATCCTGGTTTTTTCAGGCATCGGAGCCCCGCTTGCTCTTATGAACCTTAGATGGTCCTGATCTACACTTTGGTTGACATCTTTCATATATTCTGAAACGGAAAACAAGTAAGCCGGAGGAGCAGTCATCGACGTTATCATATACTTTTTTAGTGTTTCAAGAAATATATTGGGCTTGAGGGTTTTCATTATAACGGCACATCCGCCTATATAAAGGGCCAGAACCACAGCATTTATGGTCTGTGACCTGTGAGGTTTGGTTACTATCAGTATTCTTTCATTTTCATCATATTCATAGGCCCTTATTCTGTTCGTCAAGCCTGCAATGTACTGGTCTTTGAACACCGGTACAATCTTAGGAATGCTGGTAGTCCCTGAGGTAGTATTTATCAGGACTTGGTCCGGGCTTTTTACTTCCGGGTTGATATCATCCTTTGAACACCTTCTTATTATTTCAAAGTCAAACCCGGCTTCTCCGGTTTTCTCAAATGCCTCGAATGTCGCTAATCCGAACCCCGCTTCTTCCATGAAATCGAAATCACCCAATATATCCCTATCCATAAGCACAAGGTCAACTGAAAGCAATCCCAGGAATTTTAGTAATTCCCTTCCAGGAAGTGTTGTATCGATGGGTACAATGACTGCCATGTCAAGAACTGGTATTGAAAGAAGACTGTATGAGAGGGCTTGCCTTGAAAAAATCGAAACTCTCACATGACCATGGATATCCATGGCATTGAATAAATTTTTTACAGACTCGTATGACTCTTTGATATCACTGCAGACGACTTTATTGTCATCGGAATCAAAAACCACACCCCTGCCACCATTAAGTTTGCAGGAACCATCAATTACGCTTAGAAGCCCAAGCTTGTTGCTAACTATATTCCCCATAATCTATCTGTACACCCCTCGTTGCCAAACATTATGCATGTTTAGTTAATTTTATATTAAAATAAAATCAACTTCAACTGAGTAAAGCACATAACAGAAATATTAATATAATATCTTCAATATTTTATGAAATATTTATGTGTATCCGGTCCAATTTTATTTCGACAATGACCCAAGTATACCTCTGGCTATGCTCCGGCCGACCTGTGTACCCATGGATGACATGGCTGACTTGATGAACCTGTCCAGGGAAGTCTGGCTTTTGCTTGATTTGCCGGTACCAACCAAGGTTTCAAGCAATCCTTTTCCAATACCGGAATTACCGTTTTCTTCAGCTTTTTCATTAGCAACTGTCTTGACTTTTGCTCTTTCAGTAAGCATTTCATGTGCAGAATGCCTGTCGACC
>DAINQB010000137.1:0-2331 GCA_036743175.1 Bacillota bacterium
TATGAAAATGAAGAAATTGACAACTCACTTTATTTTGATGAAGGATGGTTCCGTACAGGGGACACAGGCTTTGTGGACGATGACGGTTATGTTTTTGTAACCGGCCGCATCAAGGAGATGATAAACCGTGGAGGGGAAAAGGTGTCACCATATGAAGTGGAGAAAGCAATTCTTTCATTGGGAAGAGCAAAGGAAGCGGTTGTATTTCCCTACCCTAATCAATATGGTTCCGACGAAGTAGGTGCTGCTGTTGTTATATCTGACAAAGCCTACTATAACCTTGAAGAGCTGCGATTAAAGCTATCGCAAGTAATCCAATCGTTCAAGATGCCGACCATCCTGTTTGTTGTTCCTGAGATACCTGTTGGAAATGGAGGCAAAATACAAAGGAAGAAATTATATGATCAACTGGCTGATAAATATCCGGAGTATCTGGTTGACGGGGCTTCAATGGGAAAAATCAAAAAATCAGGTAAAGCTGTTTCAATGACAGAACGAAGGGTCGCAAGAATCTGGAAGAAAGCATTATACAAATTACATGTGGACCACGATGTTTCATTTACCCATCAAGGCGGGGATTCTCTAAGCGGTTCAGTTATTCTGTCAAAAATAGAGCATAAGTTTGGAGTAAACGTTCCAATAAATGTGCTTTTTGACGGAGGAACTGTAAAAAGTTTATCAGCTTATATAGATAGTGCGTGTGCAGGTAGTTATGATTACAGGTTCCTGGTTCCAATCAGGTTCGAAGGCAGCAGAAAACCTCTTATTTGTGTTCATGCAGCCAAGGGTGATGCAGAAACATATAATCAGCTTGCAAAGGGCATAGGTAATGATATCCCTGTATATGCTCTGAGATTTGTTAAAAAAGGCTGTAATTGGGAGCATCCTGTCACATTTGAACAAATGAGTAAAGCATATGCAGACGAGATAATGAGATTTGATTCAGAGGGACCCTACAATCTTTGTGGAAACTGTTACGGCGGTGTCCTTGCTCTGGCTGTTGCCAATGAAATAAAATCAAGGGGAGGCAGAATAGGTCTGCTTGCAATGCTGGACTCAACTGCCCGGGAAGGCAGAGGTAAAAAGAAGAAGAAGCGTGGAAGCATTCTCAGAATGTTCAAAAGATCAATTAGAACAAATTTAAAAACTTTGAAACATATTAAATTCAGGGAATTACCATATTTCATTTACAGCAGAACAAGGGGAATGATTACATATTTTTCCGGGCGGCTTCAGGTGAAGATTTATTCTGCCGGAGTTGCAAGAAAAAGCAGTCTGTTGATGAGGGCAGGTGGAAGTGCAGGTCCGCTGAGATATTCGTTTGCAAAGTATAAACCTGAAGCTTACGAAGGAAAGATTACCTTTGTTTATGCAGTGAATTCTGCAGATGATATAGAGGAAAGATATAAGTATTGGATGAGCAAGAGTACAGACTTTGAGCTTATTCCTATAGAATGTGAGCACAATGACCTGGTCAGACGGCAGAATGCCGGTGAAGTGGCTCAAAGACTGAGGGAGATACTGGATAGGGATTATGCTTAAATACATTACCGGAACAGGAAACAAAAGGGATCTTGGTCCCAAAACCCGATTACTTAAGGATCTGATTGCGGCAGGTGCTGCACTATACTTGATTTTCGCTGTTTTGTTTTACCCGAATCCACTTCTGCACAGAAGTATTGCGTTTGGTCTTTTTTATTCTGTGATTTTTATCAGCTACACAACCCCGGGGGCTAAAAGTATCAAAAAGGTTCCTTTCTATGACTGGATTCTGGCGGCTGCATCCATCGGGGTCAGCCTTCACATAGCCCTTAATATAGAAAGACTGACCATCAGGATGGTATATATTGATCCACTTACTTTCGGAGATTATTTGTTCGGTATGCTTACCTTATTCCTGCTGATAGAAGGGACAAGAAGAGTGACAGGTCCTTGGCTTTCGGGGATAGGTTTGGTTGCTTTGTTGTATTTGTTCTTTGGGAATATAATTCCGGGAAAATTCGGACATCTTGGGTTTTCCATGATGAATATTACGGAGAGCATATTCCTGTCGGGTTTTGGTGTCTTCGGAAGTACAATGGGTATTGCTACTGGGAATGTAATGGTTTTTCTGATGTTCGGTGTTGTATTCAAGAACACAGGAGCAGGGGACTTTTTGTTCGACTTTGTAAATAAAATCACCGGCAGGACCACAGGAGGGGTGGCAAAGATGGCCATTGCCTCATCAGCTCTCTTTGGAATGGTATCTGGAGGGGCACTGGCAAATGTTACTACAACAGGAGCAATGACGATACCTGCCATGAAGAAAAGCGGTTATGAAGGTGAATATGC
>DAINQB010000138.1:0-2261 GCA_036743175.1 Bacillota bacterium
TATTTATAGCTTTCGTAGTTTACTGTATAGGGGATTGAATGGTCGCTGTGAAGTATGAAGCCATTGTTGCCCTTGACTATGGGGATCTTTGACTCAAGCTCTTTGTTTATAATGTCAAAATCGTTTGAATACAATGTGCGTACGTCAATTCCACCCATGAGAGAAAGATTTTCACCATAATTTTTATAAATTCTAACCAGGTCCATGCCGGCCTTGACTTCTATTACCTGTAGACAATCTATTCCTGCCTCCATCATTCCTGGAATCAGAGGCTCAACAAATCCACAGGAGTGCATGGCGACCGGCTTGTTGATGCTTTTGGCATAGTCAATTGTATATTTGTGTCCCGGTTTGATTATTTCATGATACATTGCAGGAGACATAAAAGGTCTTTCCTTGAAGCCCATATCCTCGTAATACCAGATTCCATCAGGATAACCTTCTTCCTCAAAAAGGATTTGCTGCAAGGATACGATAAGACGGCTGTATGTTTCAACCATGTCCTTGACCCAGTCCGGATCCATGACCATTCCCATGAGCATGTATTCATGGCCGCAAACAGGATGCATGAGCTCGAATACATTTGTTCCGGCATGGAAGTGGAATCTGTTTGTCTCACGGGCCTTCTGTTTGGTTTCCCTGTACTTCTCAAAATTGATTCTTCTTCTGTCCGGGACCAGCTTCGGCTTGATCTTTTCCTCCCATCCAGCCCGGTCCTTCACGGTGAAATCAACGTGTTCAGGGGTGGCTGAATGCAATTTATGACGCCTCAGGATTGCTCCGTTTCCATCCAGGGTAAGTACGGTTTCATCGGTCTCTTCAATGATTTTCGGTTCAAAATCAATGTCAGCTGTCATATTGAATGCTCCGTTGATTTCCATGTCAAAGTTGAATAAATCAGAAAAATGAACATCTTCTTCAATCTTGCCCTGCTTTGCCCATTTTTCCCTGGTGTCACCCCAGAAATGCTCGTAAACACTTATTCTGTCAACCGGTTGTCTTTTCATCTGTCTGCCGACTCGCTCAATCCCTGTCATCATTGATAGTTACCCCCGCTGTTTTGTATAGCATTTTTGACCATTTTATCATGAAAGAGAAAAAAGTTTCATGAATATTAACTTTCAACTGAAAAAAGACCTGGTTTTTGATATCATTACCAGTAAGGGGAGATATCATCAATTCAAGGGGGGATTTATGGGTATTGGGTTTGACCATGAAAAATATCTGAAGGAACAGTCGGAATTTATCATCGAAAGGGTTGAAAAGTTCAATAATAAACTTTATCTGGAGTTTGGGGGAAAGCTTTTCTATGATTATCACGCATCAAGGGTTCTGCCGGGGTTTGACCCAAATGCAAAGGTAAAGCTGCTGCGCAAGATGAAGGACAAGGCGGAGATAATAATTTGTGTTTACGCCGGAGCGATTGAAAGCAATAAAATACGGGCTGACTTCGGAATTACATATGATATGGATGTAATGAGGCTGATTGATGATTTGAGAAGCTGGAACCTTGACATCAACAGTGTTGTGATTACCAGATATGCAGGGCAACAGGCTGCCAATATATTCAGGAAGAGACTTGAAAGAAGGGGAATCAGGACTTATACGCACAACCATACACCCGGATATCCAACGGATGTGGATATGATAGTCAGTGATGACGGCTATGGATTGAACCCATATATCGAAACAACAAAACCGCTTGTGGTTGTTGCTGCTCCTGGGCCGGGAAGCGGCAAACTGGCAACCTGCCTGTCACAGCTCTATCATGAATATAAAAGAGGTGTCAAGGCAGGGTATTCCAAATTTGAAACCTTTCCAATCTGGAACCTTCCATTGAAACATCCTGTGAACATTGCCTATGAAGCAGCTACTACAGACCTCAATGACAAGAATATGATTGATCATTTCCACCTTGATTATTATGGAGAGTCCACAGTGAATTACAACAGGGACATAGAAATCTTCCCGGTTGTTAAAAAAATCATAGAGAAAATAACAGGCGAAGAATCAATATACAAGTCACCGACTGATATGGGAGTAAACAGGGCAGGGCTTTGCATAACCGACGACGAAGCCTGCAGGGAGGCTGCAAAACAAGAGATTATCAGAAGGTATTTCGTCAGCCTTTGTGAATATAAGAAAGGATTTGCTGATGAAGAAACACCTCAGCGAAATCTTCTTATCATGAATGAGCTTGGACTTGTAGCCGAGGATAGAAAGGTCGTGGAGCCGGCAAGGGAAACACCAGGGCCAAGGAC
>DAINQB010000139.1:0-2202 GCA_036743175.1 Bacillota bacterium
TAACGGAGGGCCGGGGGATATCCTCATGGCCCCCGATTCCGAAAGCAATTATGCAGCCATGGAGGCATTCTATCTTTTATACAAGACCACCGGTGAAGAACGATGGAAGCTTGAGTTCCTTAAAGCTGCATCCTTGATGACTACATGGGTATGCCTGCAGGAATATCCCTTCCCTGAGGATTCTGCATACGGCCGCATGGGAATTGATACAACAGGTCTTGTAATGGCAAACTCCCAGAACAAACACCTTGGTCCCGGTATATGCACTGCATCTGCAATTCTATTTAAACATGCATGGGAATTTTCCGGGAATGAGGTTTTCAGGGATTTGCATGAAATAATACGGGATGCAGCTGCCGGCATTGCTATACATTTCAACGGGATGATACCCGAAGATATTAATGTATCTGATTCCCTATGCGAACGGGGAGAGTTTTACGAAGGTCATGGTATATGGACAGAGAATGCATATATCCTGATGAATCTGGAGAAGCATTATGAATGACAGGGACAGGAAAATACTGAGGGGTTATGCAAAAAAACAGATGGAATATTCCATGTCTTATGAGAACCAGGACAAAATAAGAAGGTGGTACCGGCATAATTCAATGAAAAGAGAACCCATGGTACTGGCGGAGACATTCGGCATTTACCGGGAAATCAACCTGGAATCAAAACTGAGGTGTGAAGATGAAACTGCAAGGTCAATCGAACTGAATTTTTTAAGGAATTTCTTCCTTCATGAGTTCGTAAAGGATGATTCAGTAATTGATCCATATTACAAAATACAGTGGGATATAAAGGAAAGCAACAACGGTTTCAATATCAGGATAAACCGATCATCGGACAGTGACGGTGGTGAATGGGGGATGGAAATCGACCCACCGATCAAGGACCTTGAAAAAGATCTGCCAAGGCTGAAGCACAGGACATATGAGGTAAACAGGGATTCGATAAAATCAAACAAGGAGTTTCTTGAGGATATATTCGGTGACATCCTGCCGGTGAAAATTTATGGTGACTACTGGTGGACTGTTGGACTTTCACACCATGCAATTTATCTTACTGGTCTTGAGAACTTCATGATGTATATGTTTGACCAGCCTTATGCACTGCATGAACTGATGGGGTTCATTTACAGGGACAGACTTGCACAGGTCCGGTGGATGGAGGAGGAAAGGTTGCTGAACATGAACAATGGAAACAATTACATAGGTTCCGGTTCAAGGGGATTTACAGATGAGCTTGTCCAGAGCGGTCCTTGGGTCAGAAGCGGTGATATGTGGGCATTGCTTGAATCACAGCCTACAAGCCATGTATCTCCTGAGATGTTCAGAGAGTTTGTTTTCAAATACCAGCTTGACATGGCTGCCAATTTCGGATGGATATATTATGGCTGCTGTGAGCCCCTCCATGACAGGATGGATATCATCACAACAATTCCGAATCTTAGGTCCGTATCAGTTTCACCATATTCAGATGAGAGGATCATGGCTGACCACATAGGCAACAAATACATATATTCGCGAAAACCCGACCCTGTTCTGTTGAGTACCGGTAGCTTTGATGCGCAGGCGGTCAGGGACAATGTTGCAAGGACCATTGACATTGCCGGCGATTGTGAGCTGGAATTCATAATGAAGGATTTGCATACGGTAAGGTTTGAACCCCATAGACTCAGTGAGTGGGTCAGGATTACAAAGGAAACCATTATAAACAGGATGAAATAAGGGGATCCCGCCCTTCCCGAAGAAAGGGCGGGGAACTTAATGAATCGGCACATGCTTTCTTGCATGACCGAATCAGACATAAATACAGATTCAGGAGGCTATATCCGTGCGGCGAACACCCTGTGAAAGAAAGGGATGGACGGACTGCTTCTGAGGGTCCCCAAAGCACCGCTGTGTACCCATATTCTTACAGCTGATAAACATAAAACCTTCCGGGGTACGAAAGGTTTCTTCGATGGCCGGTTGCGCTACTGGCTCTTATCCTGCAAAGCGCCCACATAAAGCACGGATAATCATAGCCTCCAATATTCATCTGTAAATCGATTATACTACCGCACCAATCAATTTACAACGAAAAAAATAAAAAGTTTGAATTAATTTTCAATATTGACTTTCGCCAAAGAATCAACCATTGCAATTGCAATTCTTTCCAACTCGTCAAAGGCATTCCTGAATCTTACAGGATCCTGAC
>DAINQB010000140.1:0-2199 GCA_036743175.1 Bacillota bacterium
TCCTTCCCATATCCAATACTTGCAACTATAATATTCCTTCTGATCGGTTTCATATGGGGAGGCTGGATATATGCCTGGTTGATTTTTCTGACCATACCAATATGGGCATTCTTTGCATCAAGATAACCCTATCCGAACAAAATAGTGTAAATGACAGCCACCCGCCAGCCGGGTGGCTTTTTCATCCCACTGGAAAATAAATACCTCTCAGGAAAATATTTTCCTGAGAGGTATTTATTTTCCTGAGAGGTGATTATTCATGTTCAACAATGACGATGTCCATGACCCTGTGTCTTATGGATTCGTGGTATCCGCTGCTTACTTTTGTGAATCCTATTATCTGAATGACTTCTCCGCTGATATTGAATCTTTCCGTCAATTCTGAAAAAGGCTTTCTTCTATATGAAGAATGAAATGATTTCAGCATTCCATCGTTTTGTTCTGACTTTCTACTATTCCTGCTTATCTTTCAGATACAAGTCAATCATATATCTCTTTCTCCCAATTGTTTTGGAGCCGTACTGAATGGCCTCCTCAGGACATCCGTTTATACATTTCAGGCATTGGTAGCATTTTTTATTCCAGGATGGTTTTCCCTCTGACATATATATGGTTCCAGCAGGGCAGTCCTTTTCACATATCCCGCAGGATGTGCACCTGTCATCGGCATAAAACGGCCCGGTGCTTCTTGCAAAAGCATTGAATCCAGATGATGCGATACTTGATTTTAATAAAGCCATACTGCCTTCTTCAACCATATAATTTTCATTTTCAGCAAGAATTTCCACAGCTATTCCATTCAAACGTGTTCCGGCTGCTTCTATTTTTTCATGAACAATTTCACCGCTGTCGGGCTCTGACCCTACTATATAGTTGTTGGGCATTGAAACAGAGTAAGCTGCTTTCAATGGAACAATCCTTGCAAGCTTCTTCATCGCCAGTCCTGCTTCACCTCCGCATGTGCAGACAGCATATGTAAAACCATTGAATTCCTGAAGTCTGCCTATGAAATCCAGCATAGGCTCAGGGACAGCCCACGCATATATTGGAAACACCAGCCCCAGATATTTTTCGCCATTCAAATCCGGAATCCCTTCAATCCCTGTTATGCTCACTGCCTTGTCACCTGTCATCAGGGCAAGCTGCATGGCCACCCATCTTGAGTTCCCGGTGCCTGAAAAATAGAAAATCATATGCTCCGCCTTCCATAGTATTTCATGTCCGTTTAATTATATCATCATTGGCTTCCATCAATTCCACCAGGGTAAGCAGGTTGCTGACCTCACTCCAGCAGCTCCCGTGAAAAACTTCCCCTATTCGCTTATAACCTTCCCAATCGGACATATTTACCCGTTCATTGATATACCCCTGTGGAAGTCTGAATCTTTCGGACCTGTCGCCGGTTCCTTTCCCTCCACATGATTCCTCCAGTCTGTCCCATGAATATATGGGTCTTTCATTTGTTGATATATACTGGCCCAAGGTCAATGAAATATCCTTGTAAAGCTCCATATAGAGTTCATCATTTGTCCATTTGTACAACTTCAGAAGACTGCCCGCAGACAAAGTACATATTCCGGGAGCTGAATGCTTGTTCTGCACATTTGCGAAGACACTTCCCGTTGTCTTCATCCCAAGCCTTTTGAACTCACTTTCTACGGGAAATAAATAATTGTATCCCACAACCCAGCTGCTGCATTGATGAGCCATGAATCTGGAATATCCGAGCCATTTTGAATCTCCTGTAATCTCATATAGAACAACCATGCTCTCCAGAAGTGCAAATGCGCTTTCACTGTCAGGGCACTGCAGGATTTCCCCCGGTCCTCCTGTCGTATAACCCTTAAGGGCATCTCTTTCATACATCATATCTGCACTTTCAAGGGCAACCTTCAGATATCTTTCTTCTTTGAAATATTTATATGCCGCTGCCAGGCCTGCAGGTATTATGGCTCCGCTGGTTGAACCTCCCACAACAATATCACCGCTGTCACAGTCAATGAATTGTCCGAACTGGCCATATTTGTTCCAGATGTTCAAGAAGCAGTCCGCAACCCTTTTTGTACCTTCAATGAAATTCGCAGGAACCTTTTCCATCAACTCAAAGTATTTGAACATAAAATAAAGACAATCAGCGGACTTTCTTATCAGAAGCCATTTTTCAGCACCTTTTACCTTGAACCCGTCATTCCTGTCAAT
>DAINQB010000141.1:0-1975 GCA_036743175.1 Bacillota bacterium
TAGCCGAGGATAGAAAGGTCGTGGAGCCGGCAAGGGAAACACCAGGGCCAAGGACGGCAATCATGCTTAAGAACGGGGATATAATAACCGGCAAGAAATCAGAGCTTATGAATGCTTCGGCAGGGCTGATTCTAAATGCCATCAAGCATCTTGCGGGACTACCGGAGGATGAACACATCATGGAACCCGGTATCCTGGAACCAATAATCAGCATGAAGAGGGATTTACTTCACAGCAAGAAACCAATCCTCGACATGGAGGAGGTTCTGATTGCACTTAGCATAAGTGCCGTAGAGGGAAGCAATGCAGAACTTGCACTGGCAAGACTGGGCGACCTCTGTGGTTGCGAAGCTCATTCAAGTCATTTTATAAAGCCCGCCGATGAAAAGATATTCAGAAGGCTTGGGATTAAACTGACCTGTGACTCTGTGTTCGAAACAGAAGAATTATTTTATTATTAGGAGTATCATTTTGGAAATCAAATCGCAGAAATTCATGTTCTTTGATGACTGGCCTTATGAATATTCAAAGGGATTCAAGAGAAAACAGGGACAGCCTGAAAGATATAAAGGTAACCCGATACTGGTTCCGGACAAACCTCATGAGTTTTCCAGGGTTTCACTTTATGGAACTGTTTCAAAAGAAGGAGATCTCTATAAGATGTGGTATCCGTCCTTTGGAATGGAAGGGAAGACAATAGCATATCTTTGTTACGCTGAATCAGATGACGGATTCACCTGGAAAAAACCTGAGCTGGATATTGTACCTGGTACAAACATAATCCTGGATGAAAGCCATGATGTACGGGGACAGAGCATCATACGCGATGAAAATGAGGAAAATCCTGATAGAAGGTACAAGCTGCTTGTAAGACCTGGACATACTTCCAAGGTAATCTCATATGTATCAGCTGATGGTATCCATTGGAACATACTTGACAAGGCAGCAATAAATGCAGACAGTGACAGTCATATCGGACTTATCAGACACCCCGAAACAGGAACATACATGGCAACAATGAGGAAGCTGAAGGGCGACAGAAGGGTTTGGTTATCAACAAGCAGCGACTTTGAGACATGGACAGAGCCTGTTTTGGTAAAGGAACCCGATATAAACCAAAGCATGCAGAGCCAGATATATGGCATGCAGATTACATATTACGGAGCATATATTCTGGGGCTGGTTTCGTATTACAACACCTTAGAGGATGACCTTGAAGGATGGGGCAAGATGGATGGAACCATGGATATTGGCTTTGCATACAGCAGGTCAGGGTATTGCTGGCATGAAGGCTTTCTGAACGAAAGGTTCATTCCAGTTTCCGGTAAAGGAAACTGGGACGGACAGATGATAATGCCGGCATCCCATATGATCATTAATGATGATGAAATAAGAATATATTATGCAGGCTGTGATCATTCCCATAAACCGCCGTATGATCCTGGTAAAAAGCTTTGCATTGGTGCAGCCTCGATGAGACCTGATGGCTTTACATATCTGGAAGCGGGTAATCAGGAAGCTGAAATATTTACACGAATATTTGCTATATCTGAGCCTGGTTTTACCATGAACGCAGATGCAACAAAAGGAGAAATCAGGGTTCAGGTGTGTGATGGTCTTGGAAACCCTGTAAAAGGATTTGATTTTGACGATTTTATTCCGGTAAAAGAAGATGGCTTGTATATTCCATTGAAATGGAAGAACAACCCCGATCAATCAGTGCTGTTGAATACCCAGGTCAGACTCCGAATAAGAGCCCGGAATGCAAGGTTGTACTCAGTGACAATGGTTAACGGAGAAGAAACACCCAAGTACTGGAAGTTCCGCGAAATAGACTACAGAGATATCCTGTATATGCGCAGCATCCAGGTCTGATTTTCTTTTTTTTCTAATTTCACCTCCGGGGTAAAATTCAAAAAATTCTAATTTCACCTCCGGGGTAAAATTCAAAAAATTCTAATTTCACCTCCGGGGT
>DAINQB010000141.1:2075-2193 GCA_036743175.1 Bacillota bacterium
AAAATTTAAAAGATTCTAATTTTACCCCGGAGGTGAAATTAGAAAAAAGGGGAATGTGAAATTGGATATGGGGTAAAGCAAAGCCCCGCAGGGCGGGGCTCTTCATGCTTTTTTTACT
>DAINQB010000142.1:0-2167 GCA_036743175.1 Bacillota bacterium
TCATGACCCATGGAAAAGGGAAAATAGGTTTCATCAACTCGGATATAGGAGAGACCTACCTAACAAGGAAAAATCATGTCCTGAGGGAAATGACAAGGACAATCCTTGATGAATTATTTGAACCGATTGCAAGGATAACCGGAAGTATGTACATAGACATGACCCTGATGGAAAAGAATGGGTTTATGATGGTGAACATGGTAAATACTGCAGGTTCCCATGACGATCCCGATGTGTTTACAATAGATGAAATACCCAGGGTCGGTCCACTGGAGGTAATCATAAAAAGCAATTCAAAACCCAGGGAAGTATTGCTCCAACCGGGAAGCCAGCCCTTGGAATTTACCTACGATGCTTCCGGCAAACAGGTTCTGACAATTATAGAGAGCATAGACATACACAGGATACTGACGATAAGATAACAAATGCCACAGTCAGAAGACATTCAGCAACTTAAGCGCCATTATAAGTGAGGCAATAATCATGATTGCCTTTATCCACTTGTCACCATGTTTCATGGCAAACCGGCTGCCAAGGAACGCCCCTGTTCCATTGCCGGCTGAAAGTACGAGGGCATAAACCCAGTTGACATTTCCGGAGATAATGAAGACAGCCAGAGAAAAAGCCATATAGATAAGAACAATAAGGACTTTCAGGCTATTTATTCTGACAAGCGAATAACCTGTAATGAAGAACAGGGAGGTAATTATTAAAAAGCCTACACCTGCCTGGATTATTCCTCCATATAGACCAAGCAAAAGAAATATGAACATTCCCAGTACTTTTCTTTTGCCACTAAGCTCAGAAGGGGTTTTTATAAAGCGTGCCGGATTTACAATGATAAATAAAACGACAACAATAATTACGGATCCAAGTATTGCATTGTATAAATCATCGGGAAGATTGATGGATATGAAAGAGCCGGCAATAGCGCCTATTGTTGCGGGAATGGCAAGGAGCAATGACAGTTTCCAGTCAAAATGTCCTCCCTTTTTAAAATTATGAACTGCTATGATGTTCGCAGCAGCCAGGGCTACACGATTTGTACCGTTGGCAACTGCAGTCGGCAGTCCCATGAATATCAAAAGAGGTATGGTTATGAATGAGCCACCGCCTGCATTGACATTGATAAAACCTGCTGCTATCCCAGTAACCAGAATAATAATTGCATCTGTTATAACCATCCGGGATTATACCTTTCACTGAACATATAATACAGTATATCAGTCTGGTTGATACAGTACACGATGTGTTCTGTGCAAATCAGTTGTAATCCCCGGCCCTGATGCCATCTATCAGCTTTTGTACTTTTTTTTTCAGGATATCTCTGGTAACGCGAAAATCTTCAATGGTGCCCCCGGAAGGATCTTCAATTCCCCAGTCCTCCTCATAGCTGCATGCAACAAAAGGACAGGTTACACCACAGCCCATGCTGACAAGGATATCTACTTCAAAAGGTATTTCATCAAGCAGTTTCGGTCGGTGTCCTGACATGTCAACACCTGCCTCTTCCATCACTTGTACGGCCTTTGGCTTAACTTCAGGATATTCCTCTGTGCCGGCTGAATATGCGTCAATTACATCTATGCCCAGTAACCTGGCCCAGCCTTCAGCCATCTGGCTGCGGCATGAATTGTGAACACACACGAAAGCTACCTTTTTCTTTTCCATGAAACACCTCGTCATGAAGTATATATCCTCATATTGTACACTGCAAACGATTGAGAGGAGATTTTACATCAATTTAACAGTGTCTTGTTTTTCATTTTTGTATATAATAATCCGGTGAACAAGAATCTTGCAAAAAACACAGCACTGGCACTTATGAGCGGTATCATGATAGCAATCATGGTTACGGCAAACGGAATGCTTGCGGAATCAACATCATACTGGATTTCGCTGATAATCATACATTTCGCCGGTCTGGCCACCGCAGGGATTGTGCTGATAGTCAGAAAAGAGACCAGGGACATCTTCGGCGGTATTCATTTTGTATACATGCTCGGAGGAGCACTTGGAGTATTTACAATTCTTCTCAATAACCTTTGTGTAAATAATATAGGGGTAACAATGACCCTGGGACTTGCACTTGTGGGTCAGATAATTGCTTCAGGGATTGCAGAGCACTTCGGATGGCTGGGAGTACACCGGAAGAAACTTTCCTTTG
>DAINQB010000143.1:0-2139 GCA_036743175.1 Bacillota bacterium
GTGATATAACAGTATGCAGATTTGATGGTGACCATGGCGAATACAGACTCGGAACAGGGGAAGGAAGAATCATTGACGGTCCTGCAACCAGGGAGTCCTATGGATGGATGGAGGTCAGGGACTGGCCTTCATGGGAAAGAAAACTCATGGAAGGCCCATATCCGCATCATTGCTCCTGCATATATGGGCATGAGGCTGATGTGCTTGAAGAGGCTGTAAAGTTCATTCCGAATCTTCAGATTCAAAGGTTTGACCGCTGATTACATAGGAGAACATATGGACATGGCAGATTTGAATATTATAAAATCCTGTTATGAAGATGCATCAGATATCGTTGATGAACACATCAGTTCACTGGTTTTCCCGTTGGATTCATTCCTGGAAGACAAATTGCTGATGGGGGAGCTTTATATAATTGAAGTCAGCGGCGAAAGGGCAGGATATTTTGTCAGGAACGATAAAACAATGTACTTTTTTTACCTGGCTCTTAAGTGGACACAGATGGCCCAGGATATTTTTGAGAAAGTTGTCGGTGAATTTGGTATTGGCAGTGTTTTCGTAATTTCACAGGACCCGCGCCTTGCAGCCATCATGGTTGAATGGGATTTCAAAAGGGAGCGGGGTGCGTGCTGGTTCGTCGACAGTATGAGACCTATTGAAGCCTCAGCTGGTGAAGGTATGATTTTCAGAGCTGCCCGAAAGAATGATATGCCGATGATCAGAAAGATCAGCGGAGACTTCTTCGATGAACCAAGCTATAATTTCAGAAATCTGGATGAAAGAATTGAGGCAAAGACTGTATTCATTTTGGAAAAGGATGGGGAGTTCATTGGTGCCGGTCTGTTTGAACAAGGCTTTATATGCAAAGACTGTGCATCTATCGGCATGTTCACAAATCCCGCCTTCAGAAGAATGGGAGCAGCCAGGATGATTCTGCTTAACCTGAAGAAACATGTATACAGCCTTGGGCTCAGACCTGTTGCCGGATGCTGGTACTACAACACGTTGTCAAGAAAAAGCCTTGAATCTGCCGGAATGGTTGCTGCCTCACTTGGATACACGGCTATACTGGAAAAGAGGGACAGACCACCCAAAAGAACCGGCAATCCGCCCGGGGAAGCAGTAGAGTAGAAGAAACTGTCATATCCGGCACATATGGATGAAAATGGATTTGGTGTTATACTGTAAGTGCACTTTTAAACCATCAGAATACAACTGCGACGGAGGATGTGATGAAACTGAAAATCAAAGGAATTCTTGTTTTTTTGTTGCTTCTGGCTTTGGTTGCAACATGCAGTGCATGCAGTGGTGGATCTGATTCAAAGGAGGCTGCCCTGGCTTCCCCCAAAGATCGTATGCTGGAGATAATCAGATTCATGTCTGCAGAAGATGGGGGACGAATAGCAGGTTTCGCCGGTGAAGCGAGTACTGCTGTATATATTCAGAAGGAATTCGGAGACATCGGTCTCAAAGTAAGTACACAAAGTTTTCCCGTTGTTGCATTTGCCTGTGACAATGCTGCACTGGACATTCTGTCCGGTGGAGATGATCTTGCACATGAAGTAAAGGTATTGACATTCAGTGCTCCGACTCCCGAAGAAGGTATAACAGCTGAAATTGTTCCAGTGGGTCTTGGCTCCGATGAAGATTATGAAGGAATTGATATAACAGGGAAGATAGCATTGATAATGAGGGGTGGTGAATACTTCAGGGTAAAGGTGGAAAGAGCCTATGAAAAAGGAGCTGCAGCAGCAGTTTTCTATGACCCAAATGGAAATGAAGCAATTTCCGCTACACTCACACAGCTTTCTTCAATACCGGCCCTCAGCATTTCAAGAAGTGATGCGGTTGCACTGGAAAATGCCATAGCCAATGGATCTTCAATCAGTGCCCATATGACCATTGACAGCGTTACCAGGGATTCTTCCTCTTCTAATGTAATAGGTTTGCTGAAATCAGGGGATAATCCTGATGGAAGACAGGTGATAGTAAGCGCACATTATGACGGAGTCGATACTCCCGCTGCAAACGACAATGCATCCGGTATAGCTGTAATTCTTGAAATGGCACGTACCCTTGTAAAGGATGAAATTCAATTGCCTTATGATGTAAGGTTCATTGCCTTCGGTGCAGAGGAAA
>DAINQB010000144.1:0-2047 GCA_036743175.1 Bacillota bacterium
TAACAGGAGCAGATGAAGAGACCGGTATATACAGAAGTTTCAGCATTCTTACAAGGGAAAATCCTTCCTACGGAGGCAGAATGGATCTGCTGCTCCAGGACATAAGAAAATGGAGGGGAATCGGCAGGAGGATTGCCATAATCGCACCTTCGGGAAGAAGCAGCGGTATAATTTCGGAATACCTTCAGGAAAACGGTATCATACCGTATGTGACCGGCGGTTACAATGATGACCTGATTCCGGGAACCGTCACAATACTGCAGGATGGTCCCGCCGAAGGTTTTGAAATACTTGAGGCTGCACTCAGTGTAATCGGAAGCGGAAAAATCTTCAGAAAAAGCAGGAAAAAGGAGAAAAAAACCGGAAAGCCCGTTGGAGCGGAATTTTTCTCAGATCTTAAGAAAGGCGATTTCGTAGTACACGATGTCCATGGAATAGGCCGTTTTACAGGAATAGAGAACATAAAGGCTGCCGGCATCAGAAGCGATTACATGAAGGTCGAGTACAAAAACGGCGATGCAGTATACATCCCCGTTGCAAAGCTTGACTCAATCCAAAAGTATGTGGGTTCAGGCGGCAGGGCTCCCAGACTTTCAAAGATGGGCGGCCGTGAATGGGAGAACACCAAGGAGAAAGTCAAAAAATCAGTTGACAACATTGCAAGAGAACTTGTGGAACTCTACGCAAAAAGAAAAGCTGAAAAGGGTTACAGGTATTCATCGGATACCATATGGCAGGTATCCTTTGAGGAAGAATTCCCGTACGAAGAAACACAGGATCAGCTGAGGTGCATTGATGAAATAAAGGAAGACATGGAATCGGACCATGTCATGGAAAGACTGCTTTGCGGTGATGTCGGTTACGGAAAGACTGAAGTTGCCCTCAGGGCTGCATTCAAGGCTGTAATGGATGGAAAACAGGTCGCATTCCTCGTACCTACAACAGTCCTTGCATACCAGCATTTCAGAACATTTACCGAAAGGCTCAGGAACTTTCCCGTCTCCATTGAACTCATGTGCAGGTTCAGGAGCAAGGAACAGCAAAAAAGAACGGCAGCCGGTCTGAGAGCGGGAAGCGTTGACATAGTTGTAGGAACTCACAGACTTCTTCAAAAGGACATAGTGTTCAAGGATTTGGGTCTTCTGGTGGTTGACGAGGAACAGCGGTTCGGCGTCGAACACAAGGAAAAGATAAAAGCCTTCAAAACCAACATCGATGTACTTACGCTTACAGCAACACCCATACCAAGGACACTTCATATGTCCTTGTCCGGTATCAGGGATATAAGCCTGATAGAAGAACCTCCTGCTGAGAGATTCCCTGTCCAGACCTATGTCATGGAATATGACGAGGATGTTGTAAGGGACGCAGTCGACAGGGAAGTGGCAAGGGGCGGCCAGGTATTCTATCTTTACAACAGGGTCAGGGACATGGAAAGCAAGCATGCAAAGCTTACATCCATCCTGGGAGAGGATATAAGGATCGGAATGGCCCATGGGCAGATGGAGGAAAACAAACTGGAAGCCGCCATGGTTGATTTTGTGGACGGTAAATATGATGTGCTTCTATGTACCACGATAATTGAATCAGGCCTTGACATAGCAAACGTAAATACAATGATTGTAGAGGATGCCGACAGGATGGGTCTGGCACAGCTTTACCAGATAAGGGGAAGGGTAGGGCGCTCTGACAAAGTGGCCTATGCATATATAACCCATCGCCATGGGAAGGTAATAACGGAGACAGCAGCAAAAAGACTTGAAGCCATAAGGGAGTTCACGGAATTTGGTTCAGGTTTCAAGATAGCCATGCGGGATCTTGAAATAAGGGGCGCAGGCAACTTGCTGGGAGCAAACCAGCATGGTCATATGGAACAGATTGGGTATGACCTTTATGTTAGGATCCTGAACAAAGCCATTTCAAGGCTGACCGGCAAAAAGGCAGAGGAAACCGAGGAAAGACCCGACTGCACCGTTGAGCTTGGTATAAACGCATATATTGGCAATGAATATATGCCCGGGGATCTATCAAGGATGGAAATGTACAA
>DAINQB010000145.1:0-1974 GCA_036743175.1 Bacillota bacterium
TCAGCCCCCATTGAACCCCGAATCTGTCGATGAACTGTACTGCTAGCTCACTATAGGGCAATTTCATCATTGGATCGATTGTTGTGCTGCCTTCACCCAATATCCTATACACTGTCCTCAGTTCATATGCAGTTCTGAATGTGACAATCATGTGGACAGCAACATCAGTATTGTTATCCTTGTTTCCAAAACGGTCATTCAGGAACACCTTCTGCCCATGGATGAACATAACAGCATGGGAAATCAGGTCTTCCCCGGTATCCCCGGTATCTTTGATTAATGAAACCACTTTTGTATTGAATGCTTTTTCATAAAGGTCAATTGCCTCTTTGCATGTGCCCCTGAAATGTAAATGTGGTATAAGCATGCATGCCCCCTTGTATTTAATATAAATATTCTAAATGAAAATCCCAAAACGGTCACGTTATCCGTCGGATGATGTGTACAAAACGGTCACGTCATCCGACGGATAACGTGACCGCTACCAAATATATTATTGGACTGGACTACTTCAGAACCGTCACATGGCCTCTGAATTCAACGCTCAACTCTGTAAATATATCAAAGAATGAGTCAACGACCATCACAGCCTTGGCTTCCCCGTCAATGCCTTCAAATTTGATGAAGTAGTCGTGCATCTGCGGGGGATCACCGATACTGACATCATCGCAGTCATTGTCGGGATTTCCTGCAGCATTGACTTTATCCATTATTGCTTTTCCGGGTTTGAATCCAAACCCTTCACCTGCCCTGGTTCTTTCCGGGATGTATTCAATCACCTCTGCCATCTTCTTGTTTGTCCACCAACGGTATGAAGATGCTTGAACCGGTCCGAATTCCTGTCTGAAAACAAAGAGTTCCGTTTCATTTTCTTCACTTATGAGGTAGTCAATGTCATCCTGGCTCAGTTCATCAGAGTTGGTATATACAACAACCGGTCCGCCTGCGGCAAGTTCAGACCTGTCCACATATGCTACCACTGCGTCCTGTATCACATGTATCAGGATTGCATTGTCATCCTTGTCAGCCACAACCTTTGCAAGCTCAGGCCTACCGTCTCCATCGAAATCTGCCAGGAACTTCTCCCTTGATATGGTTGAAACTGCACCATTTGCCTCTGTTACCACTATTGTTGTGGAGGCTGCAATCTTTATTTCCTTACCTGTCTGTGGATTCCTGCCCGTCCTAAGGGAGGATGAAGCCCTGTCAACGGTGATTGTATCCCAGTATGTTGTTGTGTGAAGATGGGTTTCATCCTGAATTCCATCACAGTCATCATCTATCCCATCGTACCAGAACATCACTTCACCATTTTCCAGGAATAAGGTGACATTGTCTCCAAGTCCTCCTCCTGCAGCCATCAGCAAAGGTGTTGCCTTGTCGATTGGCTTTGAAACGACAACTGGTTTTTTCTTGTCTCTGTATACAAGATCCAAAATACCATCATCATCCGAATCCGGATCAAGATACCTTGAAAAGTATGCAAACGCATCTTCCTCATTGATGAACCGGTCACCATAATCATGCACCTTGAATGTCTTTTGAACCATGTTTCCGGTATCATCAAGCATTGCGACAATAATCTCATCATCAAGTTCCGGATTGGATATCGAGTTACCGACAATTACTCCGGCTATGCTCTGGCCTGTAAGAGCCCCCGGCTTAAATGAAACAAGATTCAAGGTTACCCTGCCAAAGACATTTGCTGCACCCAGTGAATCAGGTTTTGTTGAAAGATGAAGGTTAAGTATCAATGCATCAAGGAACTGCAGGTACGCATCATCTGACAGGCTGTGCTTTTCCTTCGCTTCTCCATCGATTCCGTCGAATTTCATATATCCTGCAGCAAGTCTTACATCCGAGCCATCCGGAGCAGCCAGGTCTGTTATCTCAATCCCCAGTCCGCCATCTTCCTTTGCTATTGTGAGTCTGCTTTCAATGTCAATCTGCTCACCATCCTGGAACAGAAATACA
>DAINQB010000146.1:0-1918 GCA_036743175.1 Bacillota bacterium
GAAAACGGCCATGCAAGGCCAAAACACAGAAGCATGATGGCTTCAAATATACTTAAATCCATGATTTTGTTTCCTCCAGTTTTTTGTTCATCAATATTCCAAGTTTTCCATATGCCTTTTCATTGAAATGTATACCATCATCCATATATGCGTCGGCGATTATGTCAAAATCCACAAGTGCGTCATTTGCATCTACATAGAAGCATCGCTTATTTTTACTGCAAAAGTCAGTGTACATTTGATTCAGCTTATCAAAATCATTATGATGTTCAGCAAAGGAAGGACATTTGTGCAACAGAAGGAATATCCAGACTATATAAGGATTATCGTCTTTGCTCATTTCAAAGATACTCAGAGTATTGCCAAATGATTCTTCGGGTCTTTGTCCCCGGGCTATGTCATTTGTACCTTCATAATATACAATTACAGAAGGTTCAAGGGGTTTGACAAGTGTCCTGTAATTATCAAGAGCTTCTTCCGAAGTTGATCCTCCGAATCCTCTGTTTATTATATCCAGTCCACTGAATGATTCTTTAATCATTCTTTCGGTCCAAAGAGTAAATGTACTTGAACCATATAGCACAACAGGACCCGGCATCATTCGTTTTTCTCCGCCCACATTTTTCCGGCCAGGGCACCGAATCTATTGAGCACATCAGTTATGCTGAGTTCGGGAACTCCGTTCATATATGTTCTGACCTTGTCATTGAAAGGCGCATACCAGTGTTTGGGTACACCGTCTTTTCCCACTATTGCACCTACGATACTTCCTGCAGTTGCTGCCGTACAGTCGTTGTCCAGACCCATTGCAACAAGATTGGAGATTACTCCGGCCACATCACCTTCAGCCATCAGCAACCCAAATACAGTCAGGCATGCATTGTTGTTTGTATGTGCACCACCCATTCCGGAAAACCTTTCATCCACTGCTCTTCTTGCATCCCTGTAATTGTGAATGTTCCCTGAGGACTCCAATGCCCATGTAATATCTTTGTATAATAAGCATCCCTTTGGTATTTCAGTAAGACCTGTTTCAATGGCTTCCCTTGACGTGTCCACCGCAAATGCCGCAGACTGTGCTGCAGCAAAGAACATCTCCCCGTAAATACCGTTTCTCCTATGTGACAGGAAGGCGTCACGCCAGGCCAGTTCAGCCGCCTTTTCAGGCCATGCCGGTGCCATGTATGCCCATGGGTCGCTCCTGATATCTGCACCTATCCACTGGCAGTAGGGATTATCGGTTTCCCCGGCTTTTTCTGCCGGGACACCTTTTTTAAGATTTTCAAGGGTGATATGCTCTGCCGTGCAAGCCATCGGAAGATACCTGAGCCAGGCTTTTCCCACGTCTTCCACGCTGAAATCCAGTCCATATTCCTCTGCTATAAGTAGACCAAGAATTGTGTAAGTGATGTCATCATCCACTGGTACACCATTCATTCTGCTTCGGGTATAATCCTCGAATCGGCTCATACCATATCGAAGATCCGAGGGATTCTTTATTTCCGGCCAGTAATCAACCGGTGGAAATGCAATGTCATTGTAAGCGGCCCAATCCTCCATCTGTTCCACAGTCCAGAATTCGACGGGAGCGCCAAGGGTGCATCCTGCAAATCTGGAAAGTACTGCTCCTGCCAGTTTGTCTTCATAGACCTTTTTGTCAAATGATTTCCACAATCTCCTGGGGCCCGGTTTCCTGAGTGCTCTTATATCCAAAAGGGCATCCGGCTCATCTTTTAGCAAATTACTGTCGATTTCAAGGCTCTTCAATCGTTCTGTTGCATCTTTCAGATAAACAGCTACAACATCCAGGGCCTCTTCAATGGTTGTTTCAGAGACCCCGTATTCATACATCAGTTTTGCATACTGGATTACTTCATGGGCTTTCTTTTCGATATCAGGATTCCTGGGATAACTCATT
>DAINQB010000147.1:0-1892 GCA_036743175.1 Bacillota bacterium
TGGATGCTTAAGATCACAGAGTATGCAGAAAGGCTTATAAATGACCTGGCACTCGTTGATTATCCTGAAAGGGTTCTTGCAACCCAGATCAACTGGATCGGCAGGTCAGAAGGTGCAGAAGTTGATTTCAGGATTGCCGGCACGGACGATGTTCTTAGGGTTTACACAACAAGACCTGATACTTTGTATGGTGCAACATACATGGTCATGTCTCCGGAACATCCATATATAGAAAAATACAGGGACCATATAAAGAATTATGATGCTATCATGGCATATGCAGAAGAAGCTGCACATAAATCAGACATGGAAAGGACTGAACTTGCCAAGGACAAGACCGGACTTGAGATAGACGGTATCAAGGCGATTAATCCTGTCAACGATGAGCAGATTCCCATCTGGGTATCCGATTATGTTCTTATGTCCTATGGAACCGGAGCCATCATGGCAGTACCGGCCCATGACCAGAGGGATTATGAGTTTGCAAAGAAGTTCAATCTGCCGATAATCGAGGTTGTCGGTGGCGGGGACATAAGTGAAGAGGCATTTACCGACATAGAAACCGGAACAATGATTAACTCGGGTATAATCGATGGATTGAATGTAAAGGATGCAAAAAAGAAGATAACCGAATTTCTTACGGAAAAAGGAATCGGCGAGTTCAAGATCAACTATAAGCTCAGGGACTGGGTATTCTCCCGTCAGAGATACTGGGGAGAGCCGATACCCCTGGTATATTGCGAGGAGTGCGGTTGGGTACCATTGCCGGAAAGCGAACTTCCTCTGGTACTTCCTGAAGTCGAGTTCTACGAACCTACTGAAACAGGCGAGTCTCCTCTTGCAAAGATAACCGACTGGGTTAATACTACATGCCCGGCGTGCGGTAAACCTGCAAAGAGGGAAACGGATACAATGCCGCAATGGGCGGGTTCCTCCTGGTATTATCTGAGGTACATCGACCCTGATAACAATGAAGCACTTGCTTCACCGGAGAACCTTGACTATTGGACTCCTGTTGACTGGTACAACGGAGGGATGGAACATACCACCCTGCATTTACTGTATTCCAGGTTCTGGCATAAGTTCCTTTATGATATCAAGGTTGTACCTACACCGGAGCCATATAAGAAGAGGACATCCCATGGAATGATACTGGCTGAAAACGGTGAAAAGATGTCAAAGTCACAAGGTAATGTGGTGAATCCTGATGAAGTCATAGAGGAGTCCGGGGCAGATACCCTCAGGATGTTTGAAATGTTCATAGGAGATTTCGAAAAGAGTGTTCCATGGTCAGAAAACGGTGTCAAGGGGTGTAAAAGGTTCCTTGACAGGGTTTACAGACTCACTGATATGCTGACTGATGAAGAAAGCTATAGTGCCGACCTCGAAACGAGTATGCACAAGACCATCAAGAAAGTAAGCCAGGATTTTGAAACATTGAAATTCAATACCGGAATTGCCGCTTTAATGACACTGGTAAATGATTTTTATCATAAGGGAAGTGTCACCAGAGGAGAATTCAGGGACTTCCTTATTCTATTGAATCCTGTATCACCACATATAACCGAAGAACTGTGGGTCGAAAACGGATATGAAGGTATGCTCAACCAGGCATCATGGCCGGCTTATGATGAAGACAAGACAATCGACGAGACAATTGAAATCGTCATTCAGCTCAATGGTAAGGTTAGACACAAGATGAATATTGCCGCCGGTCTTACACCTGATGAGATGAAGGAAGCCGCTCTTGCACTTGATGAAGTGAAGGAACTCATCGGTGACAAGCAGATGGTCAAGGTAATAACCGTTCCCGGAAGACTGGTAAACATCGTTGTAAGATAGTCTGAATACTTTAATATCGACCACCCTGTAGAACGCTGCAGGGTGGTTTT
>DAINQB010000148.1:0-1761 GCA_036743175.1 Bacillota bacterium
ATTGCCTGACGAATGTACCGCTTCTGTTCAAACCGCCCACAGGAACAAAGGTCATGCCCGGCATAAGGGATGCGTTGGTTGAGCTGATAGACTTTACAGCCACTGTTTATGAGCTTGCCGGAATAGAGCCGGGTTATACACATTTCGGGAAATCATTGATTCCTGTTGTTTCAGGAAATGATGAGGAACACAGGGATGCCGTGTTCTGTGAAGGTGGAAGGATGCCCTATGAAAAACACTGCAGCGGCAGCAGGTCCACGAGTGCGGGAACTGATTTTCTCTATTCTCCCCGAATTAATCTTCAGATTGGAGACGGACCGGAACATTCCAAGGCTGTCATGGTAAGAACCGGAGATTGGAAGTATGTCTACAGGGTCGGCGAAAAGCATGAACTCTATGACCTGAAAAATGATCCCAGGGAATTGAACAATGTCATCAACTTGGATAAGCACAAGGAAATATTGCTTAGATTGAGATACAGGATGCTGCAATTCTTCGTGGAAACCGGGGATGTTGTCCCCTTTGATGGCGATGAAAGATGGTTTCCCGGTATTGTAGATTAGTATTTTGTTGAGGGGAAAGGGACTCCGTTAAGGATCGGGACAGGGATTTTATGACAAAGAAATACAACAGCATAGATAGAACCAA
Source organism: Bacillota bacterium (assembly GCA_036743175.1). Taxonomy (GTDB): domain Bacteria; phylum Bacillota; class Clostridia; order DUPQ01; family DUPQ01; genus JAFGQE01. The sequence continues at coordinate 649 of DAINQB010000148.1, forward strand.
TCTTAAGGATAGTGGATCAGCAAGAAGACTCTATGAAATCATGCTCAGGTGGATTCCTTTTGCAGATTCCACATATAATGAATGTTCATATATCGATGGTGCGGGTCACTTCTTCGGAGGAAGCTATTTCTATTCCGTTGAAACAGCAATACCCATGTTCTTATATACGGTGGTGTCTGGATTCGGTGATTACGATGAAAGCATAACCCATATACCACGGGAAGAACTTGAAACAAAAGCAATCAAGGCTTTGAAGTATCTGTGCATGACAAATGAATACGGGCCAAAAGGTGTTGTCAGGGAGAAAAGCACAAATGTCTATGCAAACGGCACCAAGTGGGGAGCAAAGGGCGAGGAGTTCTTCAGGGCTTCTGCAATAGGACGGACAGGACTGCTGATGGCTGTTACAGCGCTGATGTTCAGGGACAGGATTGATGACGATACCTTCCGAATCGTAGAAAAGATTGTTACTTCATATTCTGACAGATGGTCAGGGGAACTTCCAAGGGCGGGCACATATTTTGACACACAATGTGAGGAAAATGCCTGGACAGCTCTTGGGATATCAGGTGGTCTGGTACTGTATAAGGAGCATCCCCACAGAGAAAAGTGGATCGAAGGTTTCAACAGATGGGCCATAAACTCAATCGGCACATACAAAGACAGGATGAATACTGACCAATACATGGGAAAGTCCCTCAGAAACTTCTGGATGAAAGGTGTAACATTTCATCCCGACTACACAACGGAAAACCATTCCTTCATTCATCCTGAATATATGGCTGCGGGAATAGTACTGAAGGCTGAGGCGGCGGCAACCCTCCTTATGACCGGTAATGCTTTGCCTGATACAATCTTCCGTAACAATGAAAATGTCTATGAAAAAACCATTGGCAAATGGTGCCAGGATGATGGATTGATAATTCCCGTCCAGGGTCAGGACTGGTGGTACACACGGTACCATGGTAACCATATGCTCCATACAGCAATGAGTCTCTTCCACAAAAAGGAAAATTCGGCCGTATACCTTAAAAAGAGTATAGAAATGATGGAGAAACTGCAAAACAGCCATGCCCTTGGCACACTGCTTGAAGAAAATCCGGACCAGACAAT
>DAINQB010000149.1:0-1720 GCA_036743175.1 Bacillota bacterium
ACGGTTACTGTTGAAAGGATGGATATCAACCATTGAAAGTCCCAGCTCCTGGATTCTTTCCAGAATTATACCCCTGTTCCTTGGCAATATCTCAATCCAAATGAGGGGATTATGTTCCTCGATTAGTTTTTTCATACCTTCAAGAACCTTCGGTTCGAATCCCTCTACATCAATTTTGACCAAATCGACTTTTCCGATCCGTTTTTCGGAAATGAAACAGTCAAGGGTAATCATTTCGATTGTTCCGGCGTCATCATAGTCTATCTGCGTTGCACCTATGTTGTTTTCAGTACGACCGTCATGGACGATCTTACCATGGCCGGTCACATTTCCGATGCCGGCATTGATACACCCATCCGTAGGCAGTCCGTTTATTTCAAGGTTGCGTTTTTGCTGTCTGAATACATCAGTCTGCGGTTCAAAGGAATATACCCTTGTATCAGGCCAGCTCTTCATGAAGAAAATGGTGTGGTTGCCTATGTTTGCTCCGACATCAAGTATGCAGGAAGGATTTTGTATTGCCTTTTCAATGGATTCAAGATATTCATACTCAAAGAAGCGTTTGTTGACAATGATGTATCGTGATATCAGGTCGCCGGAAACAGGTAGGTAAAAGAATATCTTTTCATCGTTGAGCGGAACTGAAAAAATATTGTTGGGATTCTTTGAGCGGTACTTCATCTCAAGCCTTGCTCCATTGCAGTCCCATCTCAGCTGGATGAGCTTCTTTATGAATAATGGTGTATTCTTGCTAAGATGCAGTCGCATCCCAAGCCGTAGTCTTTTCATGATGAATATCCTCAAAGAGATTATAAATGAAAACGGTCATATATGTAATATGTTTCACTGTGTTATCATAGAATGCATATCAGGGAAATCCTGGTAACAGTCAATTGATCGGGGGAACTCATGACCGAAATAAGAGAGTATCTTTATGATATTTATGGTAAATCAGAAATTGTATGGGACGAAGGTCTTGTCAGGCAGAATGGGCCCGGTCATACTGCAGAAGTTTCCGAACTGGAGGCAGTACATCCGGGGAGGACCACCACACTGGCATATGCAGCCGGCAGATTCACCGGAAACATAGATGGTAAAGAGGGAGTTCGGATTCTAAGGGAAGTCCAAAAGCTTCAGGTCACAGAACCAAATGACAGACTTAACGGATGTTTCAGGTGGTACCGGGAGGAAACGAAACCCAATGACACAAACGCAGCATTCTTCACCCTTGAACCTCTGGTTGTGCTGAGGTTGCTTCACCCCGGAATTCTTGATGAAACTGAAAAAGAGATAATAGATCGGATGCCTCATGTATCTACCGGATGGTTCATAAGGGAGTGTTCGAACCCGATTTTATTCTATACGAATAAAATAATCAGTGACGGTGCCATGCTTGCAGCAATAGGCAGGATAACCAACGATATGGCTGCATATGGCCTTGCCCTTGATTTCTTTGGGAAATGGCTTGATTACACAGAAAACAGAGGATATGGATGGGGTGAAAACCTGAGCATTGGCTATAACTCTGTGATACTGAGAGCCTTTAATATAATAATGAATGCCCTTGATTCAGAGTCAGATGCCAGGATGATTGAACGATTCCGGAATCAGGAAAAGGACATACTTGAGATTTTCAGGTTTTATAATGGACATGAGTTCGTTCCCACGATAAGGAGTTATAACATAAAAGGTAATCCAAGGCCATGGAGCCTTGTATATA
>DAINQB010000150.1:0-1702 GCA_036743175.1 Bacillota bacterium
AAGGGCAAGGGTGCCGGGTAGTTCCCGGTGAAGGTGACTTTAAGGAAAGTGCAACAGAAATAGACCGCCATGCCTGGCATGGTAAGGATGGAAAGGCGAGGTAAGAGCTCACCGACGGCAGGGTAACCTGCGGTGCCATGTAAACCCCACCCGGAGCAACACCGTGATATGGAGCATTGGGCGGCCCGTCCGTTCCATAGAGGTGGCTTGAGTCCTTCAGAAATGCTGGACCTAGATAGATGGCTGTTCACGACAGAACCCGGCTTACAGGCTTACTCAATTGATATATGATGAAACCGGCTCAAAAGGCCGGTTTCTTCCATTGCATTGAAAAAGAATAAAAATCAGGGAAACAGAATTCTGCCAAGCAGAGAACCGAACTCATAGTCAAAGGGCGGGGTGTGCGGGAACAGCAGTATCATTCTTATTATATAAGTAACAATAAAGATTATCCCAATCGCAATATATGTTTTTGTGAAGTGTTTCTTCTTGAATCTTGCTACCAGGACAAGAATACCAATGGCCGGTACAAGCAGGAACAATGGATGCATGAGGAAGGCTCCGTGGATGTCACCTTTCAGGAAGCTGACATAGGCCCTGGTCATCCCGCATGAAGGACAGGGAAGCCCGGTCAGCCGTCTGAACAAGCAAAGGTCCGTGCTTGAAAAAACAGCAAGTACAACAATTGAAAGCAATGCTATAAGAAGATGAATATGTTTCTTTATTTTCCGAATTTCCATAAGTCATTAAGCTGTTTCTGCATTATCAAAAGGGAAGCGGGAAACAGAAAAACCCCGGCAAGAACAGCGCAGAGGAAAGAATAATCCCTTGGCTTCATTCCGGCATTTTTCTGGGCGTTTACCAGGATTTTTCCATATTTGTACATCCAGAAAACAGAATATATTCCAAGGGTCAGCAATGAAATAACACCTTCGAACACCGGCTTTATGTTTTCGTCTCCGGTAACCTGTTTAAGTTCCCATGAAACAATATAGATCCAGTAGAAATTGAAAAATCCAAGGGAAAGGATTGAAAAAAACAACATTATCGGCAGCGGTCTGTGTTCACCATCGTACATCAGGATTCACCTCACTTCTAATGAATCTATCTTAACAGAAATAGAAGGCTTCATAAAGGAAAGAGTAACTGAAAAAGCCATAATTTTTTCAATTTGCTATTTCAAAAATCACACAGGTTCTGTACAATTCATATGAAAGGGGTTTCTTATGACTAAAATAGCATTTATTGGAGCAGGCAGTTTCGGATTTACAAGGAATCTTGTAAAGGATATTCTTTCCTTTCCGGCATTCAGGGACGCTACGATTGCCCTCATGGACATTGATGATGAAAGACTGGGATATATAACAAAGGCTGTAAACCGTATAATCAAGGACGGGGGATATACGGACGCCAAAGTCATATCCACCAAGGACAGAGTCGAGGCATTGAAGGATGCTGATGGTGTACTTTGTACCATTCTGGCAGGCAACGTGCATGTGTGGAGGAATGACATTGAAATACCAAAGAAATATGGTGTTGACATAAATGTGGGCGACACAAGGGGACCGGCCGGAATCTTCAGATTCCTGAGAACCTACCCTGTGATGCTGGACATTGCCAGGGACATAGAGAAATACTGCCCGAAGGCTATTTTCCTCAATTATACAAATCCCATGGCCATGCTTTGCAGGGCGGTACAGGG
>DAINQB010000151.1:0-1665 GCA_036743175.1 Bacillota bacterium
ATGCAGATTCCGCAGTCAGTCCCAAGATTACGCCAGACACCATAACACTTTTCCTGCTCAACATGCCAATCCCCGGGATCATCGGATGATGAAACCGTTCTCCCGGGACATGTCCTTATACACTGACGGCACAGTTTGCAGAACCTTTCAATGTCCAGACTGGTTTTCTCATCAGGAACCAAAGGCATGTCTGTAGTAACAATTCCTATCCTGCAGAAACACCCCTTCGCCCTGCTAATCATAAGACCGTTTCTTCCCATTTCCCCAAGTCCAGCCTCAACAGCCAGAGGTGGTGCATAAAGAAGATAATTGCCATCCATATGGCACCTGGCACTGTAACCAAGTCTTTTGATGAACCCGGCAAGCTGAAGACCAATGACCGCACCTTTTACATATGCATTGGATGTTTCAACGGCTGCATCTGCTGCAGGTGCCGTGTTGATTGCCTCTTCATCCATCTCAATGGTAAAGACAAGGGCATTTTTCAGACTTGTATCAACCTTGTCACCATAACTGTCTTCAAGCCTTCCCCTGTGTGTATAAAAGAATCGCTCGTCAGCTATTGCAATCCCGGAATCAAGTGCTCCATAGTGCACTGCAAGCTTCTTCAACAGTGTTGAAACCTCAGCGGAATCCACCTCAGTTTTCTCCACTCCCCTGGTTTCCTCAGCAAGGTGCCGGATATTTGATAACAGGTCAAAGTTTGCTTTGGCAGCAGGTGCGAGATATTTATCATAATATGGCGTATCCTTTGAAAAAAGTCCTGTCCTTGACCTAAGCTCATCGTCCGTTTCCTTTTTATCAGGATTCCTTGTATAGTAGTCTTCATACCTTTTTGAGCCTTCCTCATAGCTCATCCTGGCAAACATGATATCCCGCTCATCTAATCTTTTCATAAATAATCCCACTTTCACCCAATGGGCAACAACATAAACTTCCATTGATAAATCTATAATACCAATAGATTCAGATTATATTAATCCAATGCCCTACATTTATTGTAAATAAAGTAAATTGCAGGGCATTCCACCTTGATCAGCTGAATTCTTTGATGACCTCGATCATTGCGGCAACATTTTCAACAGGTGTGTCTGCCTGGACATTATGGATTGCATTGAATACGAATCCACCGTCCTTGCTGAATATTTCACACCTGGACCTGACCTCGTCCCTTACTTCATCCGGGGTTCCAAACGGAAGGGTTTTTTGTGTATCAACACCGCCGCCCCAGAAAACAAGGTCCTTTCCATATGTTCTTTTAAGATGTTCAGGATCCATACCGGTGGCTGAACATTGGACGGGATTTATGATATCGAAGCCGGCTCTGATTATATTGTCAAGCAATGGTTCAACGGCTCCGCATGAATGCTTGAAAGTCTTCCATGATGTGTTGTCATGGATCCAACCGTTGATTTTCTGATAATAGGGCAGATACAAATCATCGAATGCCTCTGAACTGCAGAACTGGGAATTCTGGGTACCAAAGTCAGTACCGCAAATGAATGCTGCCTGAACACTGTCTCCTACAGCAGCATAAAGCTTCTTAAGGTTCTCGATGGCAATTTCCGTCTGTCTTTGGAATATATAGTGTACATAATCCGGTCTTGTGACAGTTGAAATGTACCATTCGGTTATATCCCTTATTCCCCTTGGGTTCCTGAGCAT
>DAINQB010000152.1:0-1596 GCA_036743175.1 Bacillota bacterium
GGATTAGTATATGAAGTAATGGTTAAAAAGGGAGAAGCAGATTTTGACAATCTGACAGATGAGGATCACGGAATTGCCATTGATGTCAATGCATTTGCAAAGAGTCCTCCTGCAAATTACTATGTCAGGGCTGTGGCTTTATCTGACGGTCCTGTTGCCGGTACTGTGAAAGACAGTTATTCCAAGTCAGTATTGTTGAATTATGGTGAAGTAGATTCACAGTTCGAATTCATTCCTCCCCCGGAAGTCATTTACCTTGATGCCGGAATTCCTGATTTGCGATTACTGGAGTACCATCATCATTATGACGCTGACCCTGAATGGATGTACTATTTTGAAGTTGTAAGGCAGCCTACATATTCGGAGTACTATGCTTTGATGCCATCTATGTTTGTCAACAATCCCAACGGACTGGTGGAAGGTATGACGCCAGGAACGGTTATATATACCAAGCCAAAGGAAGAAGATGACGGTGGTTGGTGGGACAAGGTCAAGGATGCTATTTCGGATGTATTCGGGTCAATCAAGAATTTTGTGGCGAGTGTCACAAATTGGGTCAGCAGTGCCTATGCAGACTTGAAATCGGGTATGATTGCCTTTGTTGCGGAAAACATGCCGTTGGTTCCCGATGAATTCAGGGATGACTTGAAGAAAGCACTTGAAACAATGGTTGATTCCGGTCTTGCTTCGATGGGAATACCGCCGGAGCTTCCGAATTTTGACCAGCTTACAAGCATGGGTGCTGACTATCTGGCAGCAACAGCGCTTCAACAAGCCGGAATACCTGCTGATGAATGGACCAAGGACATGGTAAAGGATCTTGGAGAAGGTATTGCGGAGAGTGCAGTATCATCAGCTTCATCAGGGAATTCACCCAATCCGTTCAACTGGAATTTTGTCAGGCAGTACCCAGGCAAGATGTATCAGCCGGCACACATTTTGATTGAACTGACAAATAATACAAACAAGGTTTCTCCGAGTGGAACATTGAGTGGAAAGGTTTTTGCCAACATACAGAGCTCTGAACTGTCTGACCCCAATAAAATGACCCTTTCATCGACTTTCGGCGGCACATTGTATTTTGAACTATACAGGCCGGTCCATGGGATGAAGATACCTGAACTGCAGCCGGGGCAGACGATGGAGATTCCCATATTCCTTGAAAAATATACAGGGATGGCATATTCATTCAACCCACATGTGGTTACGGAAGTTGAATTTGGAAGATTATACAGCCAAATCGGAGAATATACCTTTTCATTCATAATTGACTATGATCTTCCTCCGGTAGATGAGTATGCTGCAGACCTGGGACTTGAACCAAAAGGCAGATACCATGTTTATGAGTACAAAGAGTCCGCTGACAGCTTTGGATTTACAAGGGTTCCCTGGGAGAACATAAACTGATTCAGAATGTGAGACTGTGCAACAATCCCTGGGATTGTTGTTCAAAAGTGTGCAATAGTCCCAGGGATTGTTGTTCCAAAAGTGAGCAATAGTCCCAGGGATTGTTGTTCCAAATTTCCATGGATGAACGAAACTACCGCCAATAAAAACTTCAGTTTCCCTGAATGTGCAAAAAGCATATCAAGTATT
>DAINQB010000153.1:0-1556 GCA_036743175.1 Bacillota bacterium
TTTCCTCTGCACCGAAGGCAATGAACCTTACATCATAAGGCAATTGAATTTCATCATTTACAAGGGTCCGTGCCATTTCAAGTATGACGGCTATACCGGATGCATTGTCGTTTGCAGCCGGTGTATCGACTCCGTCATAATGTGCGCTTACTATCACCTGTCTTCCATCAGGGTTATCCTCTGATTTCAGCAAACCGATTATATTTGAGGAGGAGGAATCCCTGGTAACGCTGTCAATGGTCATATGAGCACTGATTGAAGATCCATTGGCTATGGTATTTTCGAGTGCAACCGCATCACTTCTTGAAATACTGAGGGCCGGTATTGAAGAAAGCTTTGTGAGTGTAGCGGAAATTGCTTCATCCCCATTTGGGTCATAGAAAACTGCTGCTGCAGCTCCTTTACCGTAGGCTCTTTCCACCTTTACCCTGAAGTATTCACCACCCCTCATTATCAATGCTATCTTCCCTGTTATATCAATTCCTTCATAATCTTCATCGGAGCCAAGACCCACTGGAACAATTTCAGCTGTTATACCTTCTTCGGGAGTCGGAGCACTGAATGTCAATACCTTTACTTCATGTGCAAGATCATCTCCACCGGACAGAATGTCCAGTGCAGCATTGTCACAGGCAAATGCAACAACGGGAAAACTTTGTGTACTTACTTTGAGACCGATGTCTCCGAATTCCTTCTGAATATATACAGCAGTACTCGCTTCACCGGCGAAACCTGCTATTCGTCCCCCATCTTCTGCAGACATGAATCTGATTATCTCCAGCATACGATCTTTGGGGGAAGCCAGGGCAGCCTCCTTTGAATCAGATCCACCACTGCATGCACTGCATGTTGCAACCAAAGCCAGAAGCAACAAAAAAACAAGAATTCCTTTGATTTTCAGTTTCATCACATCCTCCGTCGCAGTTGTATTCTGATGGTTTAAAAGTGCACTTACAGTATAACACCAAATCCATTTTCATCCATATGTGCCGGATATGACAGTTTCTTCTACTCTACTGCTTCCCCGGGCGGATTGCCGGTTCTTTTGGGTGGTCTGTCCCTCTTTTCCAGTATAGCCGTGTATCCAAGTGAGGCAGCAACCATTCCGGCAGACTCAAGGCTTTTCCTTGACAGTGTATTGTAGTACCAGCAACCGGCAACAGGTCTGAGTCCAAGGCTGTATACATGTTTCTTCAGGTTCAGCAGAATGATCCTGGCTGCTCCCATTCTTCTGAAGGCGGGATTTGTGAACATGCCTATGGATGCACAGTCTTTGCATATAAAGCCTTGTTCAAACAGGCCGGCACCGATGAACTCCCCGTCCTTTTCCAATATGAATACAGTCTTTGCCTCAATTCTTTCATCCAGATTTTTGAAATTATAGCTTGGTTCATCGAAGAAATCACCGCTGATTTTCCTGATCATCGGCATATCATTCATTCGCGCGGCTCTGAAAATCATCCCATCATCCACCGGCACTTCAACGTGTCTCATACTGTCAACGAACCAGCACGCACCCCGCTCCCTTTTGAAATCCCATTCAACCATGATGGCTG
>DAINQB010000154.1:0-1534 GCA_036743175.1 Bacillota bacterium
AACATCCTTTTTCACCGACTTTCTGTAAATATCTTCGATATTGGCTGCCATTATGGCAGCAGTAAACCTTTCCCTGAACACTTCAACGGATTTAATTGACATCTGCTCATAGATGTTCTTGTCTTTCATCAGCTTCAGCATGGCATCGGCAAGGGCGGTTTCGTCCTTTTGCGGTATTATCAATCCTGTTACATTGTCTTCAACCTGATATGGATTCCCACCGTAATCACTTGCTATCACCGGTTTACCAAGACTCATTGCCTCTATGATTGCAAGGCTTGAGGCCTCTGTTCCATATGATGCATTGACCAATACATCCGTGATATTGACAATCTTGTAAACATCCTTTATAAATCCTGCAAATATAATCCTGTCTCCCATATCCATTGCCATCTTTTTCAGTTCATTTACCGTATTTCCTTCTCCGGCAATAAGAAACCTAGCCCTGGGCTCTTTTTCAGATACAATCTTTGCAGCTTTTATAAAATATCTGTGTCCCTTTATCTCTTCAAGCCTTCCGAGCATTGTAAAAACAAATTCATCCTCAGCTATTCCATAATTATTCCTTGTCTCCAAAAGGCTTTTTTCAGTCATCCTGCGAAGGGGTTCCGTACCATTCATAAGAACATCCACCTTGTTTCCAGGGATACCGGTTGATGTCAGGTTCTTCATGGACGCAGGAGTTATTGCGATTGCCCTGTCAGAAAACAGCGAAAAAACAACCCACCCCAGGGCCCTGCCTATGAAACTCTTCGCAATGGGATGGGGCTCGTATACACAATGTCTTGTATACATGACAACCACATTCCTGCATAGGGAAGCAGCAATGCGTCCTGACAGGCAGGCATGTGTGTGGACTATATCCGGTTTTATTTTCTTCAATAATCTTGTCAACGGGCCTATTGATTTCAAAGAAAATGATTTTGCCTCAAGATGCTCGAATGCAACAACCCTTATACCCTTGTCCCTCAGTATTTCAATCAATAAGCTGCCTTTGGGTACTATTACCCAGTGCTCGAAATCCTCATGGCTGCAGTTGGAATAAAAATTCTGAAGAACCTTTCCTGCTCCCCCTATGTTAAGGTCGGTGATAATGTTTACAACCCTTGTCTTACTCATTGATTGCCTCCGTGGTATTTTTTGATATATTATGAAAAACAAATGCCATGGCTGTGAAAAGCCAGAAAATCAATACTATTCTGTAGTTATAGAACACATTGTCAAACATCCCTTGTACAAGAATACCGGTAAATGCCGCAGTCAGGGCTGCACCCATATGCTTTCCTTCCGGCCGTGATGACAGTGCAGATGAAATGCTGTACTTCAGTGATTTCATTGTTATGAAGCCAAGGCAGAGAAAACCGGTTATTCCTCTTTCGCTCAGAACATTCAGGTAAAGATTATGTGGATGGGGTGCGATTATTCCGTTATACGCATATGCAGAATAAATTCCACTGAATGCTTTGGTTCCAAGTCCGACTCCTGTGAGCCAGTAATCACCCAGCATCCTGAATGTTCCAAGCCAGATGAACAG
>DAINQB010000155.1:0-1525 GCA_036743175.1 Bacillota bacterium
CTTTGAAGAACTCAGGAACAAAAAAACCACTTTTTTGCGCTCACTCAGGTGAAGGAGATGCTGTGACATACAATCATATTGCAAAATACATGGCATCTGAACGACCGGTGATAGGAATTGTGGCAGGCAGAAAAGCAAAAATACCAGGGGATTTCACTGAGCTTGCAGCCCGTTATGCCAATGAAATCATGAAACTGCAGCCTGATGGTCCGTATCACTTATGCGGTCACTGTCTTGGAGGAGTTCTTGCATATGCAATAGCAGAGAGAATTGAAGAAGCCGGTGGGAAAATAGGGATGCTTGCAATGTTTGACTCAGTGGCACATAACCAGGGAAACAAAACAACCGCTAAAAGCGAAAGATATATAAGGAATCTACTCGTGCAGATGAAAAGATTGCTTAAAATGGCAAAGGAGCAGCTTAAAGGCAAGGGTCTTCGTATGATTCTCTATCTGGTAGGGAAGAAAACCCGGGGAGCATATAATCTCATAAAAACAAAGTTTTCACAGATGTTCTATAACAAGGGAGTTACCACTGGCAATGCACTTTTAAAAAAGCTCGGAAGCAGAACAGGGAAATTACTGTATTCATATACAAGATACAAACCGGGACAATTGAAATGTAACATTGATTTTTACCAGGCATCAGTCGGGGATCTGGCAGTTCCGGAAAATCCCTCTTATTGGGAGAAACATGCAGGAAAACTGATTCTTCACAAGATTGATTGCTATCATAATGAGCTGATAACAGGTGAATATGCAAAATTAATTGCGGATTCCATGGCAGAAAGTATGGATGTATATAACTAGAAAAGGGAGGAAGAAATGAAAGTAATCAAGAATATGGGGAGATTCAAATTGGCGGAACCCTTGTTTGAGGCTGTCAGAGTTGTGCTTACATACAGAGGTGAGGAATATTCACCTGAATATATTCAGGGAATTTCGGGTGCTGCCTTTCGTACAGGTGGTATATGCCCATGTGCTCCCACATGCACATATGCAATGTGGACGGATGAGCTGCCGAAGAAACTTGGGTATGATATCGAGAAGTTTGAGTTCCTGGAAGAATCAGGGGTTGATATGGAACGCTGGCATGCAATGGTTGAAAGGATTAAATCAGAGATTGACAGGGACAGACCTGTTGTGATGTGGAGCCAGTTTGCATTTGCAGAGTGGGGGGTCATCAACGGTTATGATGATGAAAAGCAGGTTTTCATTGGGTGCGATTCAAACCATGAAAGAAAATCTTTAATAGAAACTCCCTATGACAGGGCAGGCAAAATTGATGTGCCTGTTTTCGGTGCCTTGTTCATCGGCGAAAAAACCACCGAACCTGACCTTGGAAAACTTGAGATTGAATCCCTGAGGGAAGCTGTGAGACATGCAAAAGAAACAGTGGAAGAAGATAAAACCAAATGGACTTTTCTTAACGGTATCCAGGCCTATGAAAGGTGGCGGGATAGCTTCAGGAACAATCCCGGAAGGAAAAAGGGCTCCGGGGATTCGTACTGTTTCAGAATCTACTA
>DAINQB010000156.1:0-1518 GCA_036743175.1 Bacillota bacterium
AATATTGGCTGCCATTATGGCAGCAGTAAACCTTTCCCTGAACACGTCCACGGATTTGATTGACATCTGACCATACATATTCTTGCTTTTCATCAGTCTAAGCATGGCTTCGGCAAGGGCTTTATCATCCTTCTGCGGTATTATCAGTCCTGTAACATTATCTTCAACCTGATATGGGTTCCCGCCGTAATCACTTGCTATTACCGGTTTTCCAAGGCTCATTGCCTCTATGATGGCAAGACTTGATGCCTCTGTTCCATATGAAGCATTGACAAGGACATCTGTGATATTGATAACCTTGTAAACATCCTTGATGAATCCTGCAAAAATTATTCTGTCACCCAGATCCATTGCCATTTTCCTCAGTTCATTTCCAGTATTACCTTCTCCTGCAATAAGAAACCTGGCCTTGGGTGCTTTTTCCGATACAATCCTTGCTGCTTTTATAAAATATCGGTGTCCCTTTATCTCTTCCAGCCTTCCGAGCATGGTGAAAACAAACTCATCTTCATTTATTCCATAGCTCTCCCTTGTCTTTGACCGGCTTTTTTCAGTCATCCTTCGAAGCGGTTCCGTACCGTTCATCAGAACATCCACTTTTTTCCCGGGGATACCGGTTGATGTCAGGTTCTTCATTGACGCAGGAGTTATTGCGATTGCCCTGTCAGAGAACATTGAAAATACAGCCCACCCCAAAGCCCTGCCAATGAAACTCTTCGCAATGGGGTGTGGCTCATATACACAATGTCTCGTATACATGACAACTACATTCCCGCAGAGGGAAGCTGCAATGCGCCCCGATAGACATGCGTGCGTGTGAACTATATCAGGCTTTATTTTCTTAAGTAATTTTATCAACGGACCTATTGACTTCAGAGAAAATGATTTTGCCGCAAGATGCTCGAATGCAACAACCCTGATGCCCTTATCCCTCAGGATTTCAACCAAAAGGCTGCCTTTGGGTAATATTACCCAGTGTTCAAAATCCTCATGGCTGCAGTTGGAATAAAAGTTCTGAAGAACCTTTCCCGCTCCGCCTATATTCAGGTCTGTGATAATGTTTACAACCCTTGTCTTACCCATTGCCTGCCTCCGTGGATTTTTTTAATATATTATGAAAAACAAATGCCATGGCTGTGAAAAGCCAGAAAATCAATACTATTCTGTAGTTATAGAATACATTGTCAAAGATTCCTTGTACAAGAATACCTGTAAATGCCGCAGTCAGGGCTGCACCTATATGTTTTTGTTCAGGTCCTGATGAAAGTGCGGATGAAATGCTGTACTTCAGTGACTTAACTGTTATTATGGCAAGGCATAGAAATCCGGTTATTCCTCTTTCACTAAGAACATTCAAATATAGATTATGAGGATGAGGAGCTATTATTCCATTGTATGCATATGCAGAATAAATTCCGCTGAATGCCTTGGTTCCGAGTCCTACACCTGTAAGCCAGTAATCCCCCAGCATCCTGAATGTTCCAAGCCAGATGAACAGTCTGTACAGGGATGATGAAT
>DAINQB010000157.1:0-1492 GCA_036743175.1 Bacillota bacterium
CCGGAACCCATCATTGAGCCTATTTCCTTAAGGCTTTCATAATCAATGGGAACATCCAGGAACTGTGCGGGGATGCATCCTCCGGAGGGGCCGCCGGTCTGAACGGCCTTGAAGCCCTTGCCGTCAGTTATACCACCGCCAATGTCAAAAACTATCTCCCTGAGGGTCGTTCCCATGGGAACTTCAACAAGACCCACCTTGTTGACGTTGCCTGCCAGTGCAAACACCTTGGTTCCCTTGCTGGTCTTTGTTCCGATCTTTGCAAATTTAGCAGCACCCATGTTGAAAATAGTCGGTATATTCGCCAGGGTTTCAACGTTGTTTACTGTCGTCGGCATGTTCCATAGACCCTTTTCAGCCGGATAAGGTGGTTTGAAATGAGGTTCCCCGCGGTTGCCTTCTATTGAATTTATGAGAGCTGTTTCCTCTCCGCATACAAAGGCACCGGCACCGTATTTCATTTCAATGTCAAATGAAAAACTGCTTCCCAATATGTTTTTACCTATAAGACCAAGTTTATATGCCTGTTTCAGGGCAATCTTAAGTCTCTCTATGGCAAGAGGATATTCCGCTCTGATATAGATATAACCATTGGATGCGCCTACTGCATATCCACATATGGCCATTGCTTCAAGGACAGCATGGGGATCGCCTTCCAGTATACTTCTGTCCATGAATGCGCCCGGGTCTCCCTCGTCGGCATTACATACGATGTATTTCTTTTTTCCTTGGTTCTTCCTGGCAAGTTCAAGCTTCAGACCTGTCGGAAAGCCCCCGCCACCTCTGCCGCGGAGACCGCTTTTTTTCAATTCATCAATGACATCTTCAGGTGTCATATCAGTCAGAATGTTTGCCATTGCCATGTAACCATCCCTGGCAATGTACTCCTCTATGTTTTCAGGATCGATTACGCCGCAATTCTTGAGTGCAATTCGAAGCTGTTTTTTGGTGCTCATATCAATTCCTCCGTTCAGCTGATTGTTTTATATGTTTTTTCAAGAACCAGCTCACTGACAACCTCATTGCGCATGATGTGGTTCCTTACCAACACCTTTGCACGCTGGCTGTCTATGTTTCCATAAAGCACCGATTCTTCCCCGGGGACAGCGATTTCAACAGTTGGTTCTGAATGACATGCTCCCATGCACCCAGACCTGACAACGGTAACCTTGTCTCCCAGACCGAGTTTCATGATTTCTCCGGCTATTGAGTCAAAGACCTCTCCCGCGCCTGCTGCAATTCCGCAGGTTGCCATCCCGACTATTATCCTTGTTTTTTCAGAACCTTTGAACTTTTCAAGACAATCGTCCCTCAAGGCCTTCAATTCATCGACATTCTTAAGCTTCTTCATTTATCTGACCCCGCTTTCCAGTTCAACGAGAATATTATCCAGATCATCTACTTCAACTCTTCCGTGGACCCTGCCGTCTGCTATCACCACAGGAGCCAGTCCACAGGCACCGACGCACCTCAGGGAGTCTATTGTAAATTT
>DAINQB010000158.1:0-1491 GCA_036743175.1 Bacillota bacterium
AAAAATTTCAGAGCATTTCAGGGAGGGCATAAATTACCGGCGTCGCTGAATGTCTTTTTAGAGAAACCAAACCAGTTTTTGCCGCCCATTTAAAGTCAAGTTTCCTAAAGCTTGAAATGCCCTCTCAGATAAGAATATAATCAAACAAAGACAAATGCTGGCAACGTGTTAGGAGATTTTATGAACAATTATTCACTGCACCGGTACCTTCAGACAAAAGTAGAGGAAAAATGTAAAAAGCTTCCCCTTGAGTTCAATGATATAAATGAATGGCATCACTACAAAACGAACTTGAAGAACTGGTTGATTGAGAGCCTTCCTGTTGTAAGAAATTCTTACACCGGAAAAGGTGAATCCACCGGTGTGTTTGAGATTTCCGATACCGTTGAACTTGAGACGGTGGATGTCATGTTTGATGAGAACCTTGCGGTTCCTGTATCCATATACAGACCGAAGGTTACCGGCCTGTGTCCTGCCGTGATGGTATGCCCAGGATTTGGCACACCGGCAAACACAGGGTATTATGTATCCTTTGCGATTAGTCTTGCCCAAAAGGGCATTGCGGCGGCTGTCATTGAATATGGCGGTACGGGTCTTTGCGCAGACAGGCCGGACTGTGAAACCAATATAAACAACATTGCATCAGCTGCGCATCTTCTTGGAATGAATGAAGCAGGATTCAGGGTTTCATACAATATCTCAGTCTACGAATTCCTGAGGTGTGATCCAAAGGTAATCTCTGACAGAATCGGTATAACTGGCCTTTGCCAGGGTGCAATCACTGCAATGTACACCATTGCGGTAGAAGAGGGATTTGCGGCATTTTCGCCCCTTTGCGGTGTTTCCACCTATGAAGCAGAGGTGCTTGATTATTCCGGTCGGCAGGGAGGATGGACAGGCATATCGCCATTTGTATTCAATGTCCTTGAATATGGCGATTTTATGCATTTCATAGCATCATTCGCTCCAAAGCCACTGTTTGTCGTGAACAATCTGACTGACATCCACTGGCCCCTGCAGGGACTGGAAAAGACACAGAAATTCGTAAGGCATATATATGGGCTTGCAGATGCATCAGATGCCTGCAGCTTCAGGCTTACCAATTCACCCCATTCCTACGAAGGTGAAAATGCGTTTTCAATAACTGAATTTTTCATAAATGCAATCGGAGTGTGACCATGACAGAAAGAGAAAAGATTATAGCCGTACTGAACGGAGAGATAATAGACGAGATTCCCATTTATCGGGAAGGCCCCATGGATGTTACAGTCCTCAGTGACCTGGTACCGGAGGATTATGAGTCAAGCCCTGAACAACTGATGGAATATACAAGTTTCTTCGGGAACGGCTCCACATGGATTGGCATAGACATGGAACAAGAAACCATTTCAAGGGATGAAAAGCATCATACCTACCGTTATGAAACGGGAGCAGTCTGGCATGAAAGTTATGACCCGGTATTTTGCAGGGAAGCGCTTGCTTACCCCGTGA
>DAINQB010000159.1:0-1340 GCA_036743175.1 Bacillota bacterium
GCCTGTGTCAATTATTGTTCGCAACTTTGGTCTCCGATTCCATGATCAAGCCGCCTCTTTCATAAATTCTTCCACATTCTCAGGATTCATGTAAGCTCTGGATACAGACCAGTCTTCCGTGTACTCCATCAAATATGTTGTTATCAATCGTAGGTATGAATCAGGATTCGGGAATATCCCAACAACCTTGCTCCGCCTCCTGATTTCCCGGTTCAATCTCTCAAGCATGTTGGTTGAGGATATCTTCCTGAAGTCCAGTTTCTCAAATGCATAGTATGCAAGGGAATCCTCCAAACCGTTTTCAAGGACTGCTATCGCCTCAGGAAACCTTCTCTGATATTTCTCAATCAACTCATCTGCACGTTTCCGTGCTGCGTCGGCCGAGGAAGCTGTCCATATATCCTTGAGCATTTCTGCAAATGCTTTCTTTTCCTTGTGAGTCACATGAACTATTATGTTCCTCATGAA
Source organism: Bacillota bacterium (assembly GCA_036743175.1). Taxonomy (GTDB): domain Bacteria; phylum Bacillota; class Clostridia; order DUPQ01; family DUPQ01; genus JAFGQE01. The sequence goes on from DAINQB010000159.1 coordinate 469, forward strand.
GTGAACTTTGCACCTTTGCCAGGATGCCCCGGGAAAGCTTTCCCGAATTGCTGAAACCAATCCTGCATTGGCATCTGATATGACCAGTTTTGGGCCTTTCATTCCTCTCAGCTTCAGTTTCTGGAACATCTGCTTGTAGCTCTCTTTGCTTTCCTCAAGCATGGGATCTATTGCCAGGACTTCGCGGCGTCCTTCCTTATTAAGCCCTATGACAAGCTGTATTGCCATGCTTACAACCCTTCCGTCAACCCGGACTTTCTCATAAAGAGCATCTACCCACAGTATGGGATATTGAGTGCTGTCCAACGGACGTGTCCTGAACTCATGCACCTGCTCATTCAGCCCTTTGGTCATTTCACTCACCTGACCTTTTGAAAGACTTTCTATACCAAGGCTCTTTGCAAGTCGTTCCATTTTCCTTGTAGACACTCCCTGTACAAATGCTTCCCTGACTACCTGGATGAGGGCTGCTTCACTCCTCTTTTCTCTGTGACAAAGAAAGGTATGTAGCCCCCTTTCCTGACTTTGGGGATCATCAGATACATTGTCCCCATCCGGGTGTCAAAACGTCTTACACGGTATCCTGAACGATGTCCGGTGCGTTCTGAGCTCTGTTCGTTTTTCTCGGCTCCGACCTTGTTGTTGACTTCGACTTCCATCATCTTCTTGCAAAGCCATTCCAACATGGTCAGCATGGGGTCCGGTTCAATCATGAATTGCCATACCAATTCATTCAGGTCTGTGGTAATCTGTTCTTGTGCCATCTTAAAGTCTCCTTTAGTTTAATGTATTTCTTGCAAAATCCATTTTATCGGAGACCCGATGGCATTTCTATGCCTTATTTAAAGTTGCGAACATTATTGTACTCTATC
>DAINQB010000160.1:0-1201 GCA_036743175.1 Bacillota bacterium
AACCTGTAAGTTTTCATATGCCCGGTCATAAGTATGGCCGGTTTCCATATAAAGGGAAATTACCTTCCTTCGCATCATATGATATAACGGAAATACCCGGGGCAGACAATATACAAAAGGCTGATGGAATAATCGGTCAATCACTTGACATGATTTCTGAGGCATATTGTTCAAAGAGGACTTTTTTCCTGACCAACGGAACTTCCGGCGGCATCCATGCAGTGATGAAATACTTTTCAAAAAAAGGAGGAACAGTACTTGTATCAAGGGACTGTCACTCAAGTGTCGTAAATGGTGCGATTCTTTTCAATGTGCCTTTGTCATTCATACCGGTGGATTATGAAAGCGGCATACCTAAACCGGTAACCCTGAATTGTGTACGCAGTTCGGTAGAGGGATGCGTTGACTGCTGCGGGGTATTGATAACTTCACCAAGCTATTACGGCATTGTTGCATCAATCAAAGAAATAAGCAGCTATCTCAAAACAAAGGGCATCCTGCTGGCTGTGGATGAAGCACATGGTGCCCACTTCGCATTCTCAGGCCTTCATGAGCTCAGCGGAATTTCAAACGGAGCCGATATTGTATGTCACAGTCTTCATAAAACCCTGCCTGTATATAACCAGGGTTCCATTCTCCATGTCAATGGCAGTTCGGTTGATCAGGATGAAATCGGATCAATAATCAGGATGCTCGGAACTTCAAGTCCTTCCTATCCTATACTGGTATCCATGGAGAAAGCGGTATCATATTACAGGGAAAACGGAAGGAAACTATATGGGCGGCTCGCAGTATCCCTGGGACGGCTGAGGAGGAACCTGATGAAAAAAGGGTTTGCATGTCTGCCCAATGATGACTTTTCACGGCTTGTAATTGATGTGTTTTCCAAAAATGCAGATGGTTGCAAAGTATATGAAGGATTGTGCAATGAAGGTATCTTTCCGGAAGCCTGTGACAGGAGATATCTGACCTTTATAACAACTCCGTCAAACAATGAAAGGGATTTCAGGAGACTGGAGAGGAAAATTGTCTCCATCTGTTCAGACCCGGCAATGGTGATCCATGGGTCGGTTTCGGACACTGAATGGATAATACCCGAAAAGGCAATGGAAATACATGAAGCATTGGCTTTTGAAAGGCAATGGGTTCCCATGGATAGAGCAGCGGGAAGTATTTGTGGTACAATAATAATACCCTATCC
>DAINQB010000161.1:0-1201 GCA_036743175.1 Bacillota bacterium
AACCTGTAAGTTTTCATATGCCCGGTCATAAGTATGGCCGGTTTCCATATAAAGGAAGATTACATTCCTTCGCATCATATGACATAACAGAAATACCCGGGGCAGACAACATACAGAAGGCTGACGGAATAATCGGTCAATCACTTGATATGATTTCAAAAGCCTATGGATCAGGAAGGACATTCTTCCTGACTAACGGAACTTCCGGCGGCATCCATGCAGTGATGAAATACTTTTCAAAAAAAGGCGGAACAGTTCTTGTATCAAGGGACTGTCACTCAAGTGTCGTAAACGGTGCGATTCTTTTCAATGTGCCTTTGTCATTCATACCGGTGGATTATGAAAGCGGCATACCTAAACCGGTAACCCTGAATTGTGTACGCAGTTCGGTAGAGGGATGCGTTGACTGCTGCGGGGTATTGATAACTTCACCAAGCTATTACGGCATTGTTGCATCAATCAAAGAAATAAGCAGCTATCTCAAAACAAAGGGCATCCTGCTGGCTGTGGATGAAGCCCATGGTGCTCACTTTGCATTCTCAGGACTTCATGAACTCAGCGGAATTGCAAACGGAGCCGATATTGTATGCCACAGCCTTCATAAAACCCTGCCTGTATATAACCAGGGTTCCATTCTCCATGTCAACGGCGGTATGGTTGATCCGGCTGAGATTGGATCAATCATAAGGATGCTCGGAACTTCAAGTCCTTCCTATCCTATACTGGCATCCATGGAGAAAGCGGTATCATACTACAGGGATAACGGAAGGAAATTATATGGACGGCTTGCAGTATCCCTGGGACGCCTGAGAATGAACCTGATGAAAAAGGGGTTCGCAAGTCTGCCCAATGATGACTTTTCACGGCTTGTCATTGATGTGTTTTCCAAAAAGGCAGATGGCTGCAAAGTCTATGAAGCATTGTGCGATGAAGGTGTCTTTCCGGAGGCCTGTGACAGGAGATATCTGACCTTTATAACGACTCCGTCAAACAATGAAAGGGATTTCAGGAAACTGGAGAGGAAAATTGTCTCCATCTGTTCAGACCCGGCAATGGTGAATCATGGGTCGGCTTCGGACACTGAATGGACATTACCCGAAAAGGCAATGGATATACATGAGGCATTGTCTTTTGAAAGGCAATGGATTCCCATGGATAGAGCAGCGGGAAGTATTTGTGGTACAATAATAATACCCTATCC
>DAINQB010000162.1:0-1177 GCA_036743175.1 Bacillota bacterium
GGTATTAAAGCCCGAAGAGGCAGTCTGAGTGACGGCAGCCATATAATCTCACAGGTACTGCTGGGTGACAGGGATACCATAATTGATGCATTTTATGGACCGGACAGGGAAGGTGAAGGAGTACGGGGCTGCTACTTTAGAAACCAGGACAATGTACTTGCTTCCTACAGGGAATTGTGCGATGACCATTACCTTGTACACAGGGCGGGAAGGCTGAACATAGGCGAAGTTGCAAGCCTTCTTGGTTATCATGATACTTTCCAGACGGAATGGACCGGCAGTTACACTGAAACAAAGGTCATCAGAATATCGCTGTATCCGGGAGAGTCTGTAACATGGTTCATGCATCCCACAAAAACTGAAAAGGATAATTCCTTAAGGCAGCTGGGAAATTTCAGGTTTTCTAAAAACCTTTCATGCGGACGTTTTCTGGCAGAAAACCTCCTTGTTGAGAACAACAGGGTGATTTCCAGAGGCCTTGGCTCCCTCTATTGCCGTATGGAGTTCCCTTTTCCTTTATGTGCATTTGACCTTCGGATATCTCTTGCAAAAGGAAGCATCAAAATAAATATCCGGACTGAATCAGGAGAGTACTTCAAGGAGTATACATGTCATCCGGAAGATACAACTTCCGGAATTTCAATATCTCTTGACGACAGAATGAATGAAGGTGTTTTCAACGGAGGGACCGATTGCATTGAGATTTCCATAATCTCAGATGAAAATGCATCATATATCATCGATGAAATATCATGTGGTTTCTATGCTTATGGAAAATCACTGATGAACCTCAGGGAAAAGGAAAATACCTGCTCAGTCAGAATTGCTGATAATTCCGGTACAAAGAAGATTAAAATAAAACATGGTTTCCTTGAGTTGCCCGGAATCCCACTGCCGAAAGCTCCACGGATTTCATATGATGTCTGCAGATTCTTCATAAATTCAAAGGATTCAGATAAACTACTTTACGACTATATAATCACTGAAAAACCCGACAGCCTCATACCTGTGAGCCCCAAACATCAGGAGATTACATCAAAAAACATAATTTCCATAGAAGATGATGGGATTCTTGTTCCGGGCAGGGAATACTACATGAAAATGCGTTCCATAAACTCCATAGGTATCATCAGCCCCTGGTGCAGGCCGGCTGGTTTTGTTTACCATGCTCTTCCCG
>DAINQB010000163.1:0-1171 GCA_036743175.1 Bacillota bacterium
GGTTCCAGCCACAATGATCTGAATTCCCTTATGAATATTCTTCTGGTAACCTTGTTTCCTTCGACAATGGTCTCACCTGGGTAAATCAACAATTCATCCATATACTCTTTTTCAAAGACTGCATCCACATCCACATCATTGAAGTTGCAGACAACAAGACGGTCCTTTATCTTAAGCGCAGATGTTCCGTCAACCATTGCCTTGTATAGAACTGCTTCCTCCCTTGCTGCAGCAGTTTCTTCATGGCTGCTGTTGGGAAGGGATGCAAGGGTAAATATCGGAAGTCTGTCCCCTTTCCTGAATTTCCCATTGTCAATGTTGTTGAAGACCAGCTGGTCCTCAACACCTTTCCATGCTTTGTATACATGTCTGTTGATGTATTTGACACCATTGCTGTTGTAATATATGAAGCCCATCTCATCATCCAGATTCACCATTCCGGTCATCGCGAGGTAATAAATATCGTCTTTATCTCCTCCGAAACTGCCCTTGTATCTATGGGACTCAATTCCTGTGTGAATGTCCCTGTATCCCTTGGCCAGGCCCCTGAACTCCCTTATATTCTCGTTCCTTATACCAATCAGACCACCATGGAAAACACTTGTTTCACAATCTTCCATGGCTGTGAATCTGTCAGAGTATACCGTCGTTCCATCAGGCATGGATACAAATGATATGTCCTGTATCAACCTGCCGCCATCTCTTTGAACCCGTGCAGCTGTACAAAAGCCTTCCTTCCTCACGTCAACATATCTTTTGATTGAGTCACGGATATCCCTTTCATTGCACAATGATTCAGGCATTTTCCTTTCCTTGAAATGCACTTCCCCCGTCATACTCGCAACAATAGGCGTCACAGACCACATTCCGCTTTTGGGCAGATTGAATGCCATGACCTTGTTGCGCCAGCTGAATGATGAAAAACTATCTTCTCTTCTATTGACCACCGTACATCCGTAAGGATACTCATAGACACCTGAAAGCTCTCTTTTGATTGAATCCATTGGTTTCAGGGCTGCGGGTTCTTCAAGATAATTATGGAGAAGGAAGCTGTATACCAAACTCATCACACTTGCATGTTCCATATCCTTGAGTCTGTAATGGCCGTACTCATCAATTGTCTGGTCCGGATTTTCTTCAAGCAGTGTGCCAAGGGCATGGCTGTTTTGCA
>DAINQB010000164.1:0-1116 GCA_036743175.1 Bacillota bacterium
CATTTGCAAACTGCGGACTTCCATATCACATAGGCGGAGTCATCAAGGACAGGGACGAACTTCTTTTACAGACGCCCGAGAGTTTCAACTCAAGATTCAATGTTGATGTAAGGGTCAACAATGAGGTTGTTGACATTGACAGGAAAAACAAGCAGGTAGAGGTTTTTGAAGGAACAACAGGCCGCAGATATTTGGAAAGCTATGATGTCCTTGTACTTTCAACCGGTTCTTCACCAATGAAACCCCCTATACCTGGAATCGATGGCAATGGGATTTTCCAGCTATGGAATATTCCTGATATGGACAGAATCATTGAGTATATCAACGCAAAGTCAGTCAGGAACGCAGTTGTCGTCGGCGGAGGGTTCATAGGTATTGAAATGGCTGAGAATCTCATGGACAGGGGCATTGGCGTAACCTTGGTGGAAATGCTCAATCAGGTCATGGCTCCCCTCGATTTTGATATGGCCCAGATACTTCACGGACATATGGCTGAAAAGGGTCTGAAACTTGTCCTTGGAGACGGCGTTTCAGAATTCATGCAAAAGGATGGCGGGATAACAGTAAAGACCAGGTCAGGAAGGGAAATAACCGCTGACATGGTAGTGCTTGCCATAGGTGTTGTACCGAACTCCGAATTATTGAAAAAAAGTGGACTCCCGATGAATAAAAGAGGCGGAGCACTTATTGATGAGTATCTGATGACAGAAGACCCCAATATATATGCTGTCGGTGACATGGTAGAGGTTGTACATTTTGTCAGTGGAGAGAAGAGAATGATTCCGCTTGCCGGACCAGCAAACAAGATGGGAAGAATGGCTGCAGACAACATCTGTGGAATGAACAGGAAATACAACGGTTCACAGGGAACAGGAGTTGTTAAGGTCTTTGACATGACTTCGGCCTCCGTGGGACTCAATGAAAAGGACCTTATTAACTCAGGCAGGGTCATTGGCAAGGACTACAGGGTGACAATCATACATCCCGGGTCCCATGCGGGTTATTATCCCGGTGCATCTACTATAACTTTGAAATTAATATTTGACCTGAATGGAAATATTCTGGGAGCCCAGGCTGTTGGATTTGAAGGTGTTGAAAAGAGAATTGATGTCATAG